>DATLMV010000176.1:0-3642 GCA_035537095.1 Pyrinomonadaceae bacterium | reverse complement strand
GCGACGCGGTAGTACAAGTCCTCGCGGAACGTGCCCTCGCGCACCGCGACCCGAAGGTCTTTGTGCGTCGCCGCCAGCACGCGCACGTTGACGCGTCGCGGCGCGCGCTCGCCCAGCGTGTGGACTTCGCCCTCTTGTAAGAATCGAAGGAGCTTCGGCTGCAACGCGAGCGGCAGGTCGCCTATCTCGTCGAGGAAGAGCGTGCCGCCCTCGGCCGCGCGTACGAGCCCCTCGTGGTCAGCGTGCGCGCCCGTGAACGAGCCTTTGCGGTGTCCGAACAGAAGACTCTCTATAAGGTCGGCGGGCGCGGCCGTGCAGTTGAAAGGGATGAACGGGGCCTGCGAGCGTCGGCTCACGCGGTGAACCGCGCGCGCGACGAGTTCCTTACCCGTGCCCGACTCGCCCGTGATTAGAACCGTCGAGTCGGAATCCTTAATCCTCTCGACCGAGTGCGCGAGCGTCGTCATCGCGCGGCTTACGAAAATCATCCCCGGCAGAGAGGCCGCCGCGACCTCCGCCGTCTTCGGAGTCTTCAAAGGTCTGTACAACTCTTCGCGCACGAGCGCGTGTCCGTGCGCGAGCCGCGCAACGTCCGACAGAATTCTTAGTCCCGAAGCCTGCTGCTCCGTCAGCGGCCGCACGAAGCGCCCGTAGATGGCCGCGCCCTCGCGCTGCGCCGCCGCGGCCGATAGCACGAGACAGATGTTTTGGTCGCCCGCCCTCACTCCGAACGAGCCTTCCGACAGAGCGAGCGCCGAGGCGACTGTCTCCTCGGCGTCCGCGGTCTCTACGGGGTCGAGTCCTTCCACCCACTTCAGGTGCGGACGCTCGCCGTGCTTCTGCGAAAACGTCGCCATCCCGTAGGTCGGCGCGGCCGCGTCGACCATCAGCGCGACCTTTAACATCACGTCGTAGAGCGCGTCCGACCCCGTCTCCGCGGCCCTGCAAACCGCGCGAACCATCGCCGCGAGAGGCAACTCGAAGCCGCACGCGTTCCCGCCGGAAGCACTCACTGAGTTCGACGCAGAAGACACGTCAGACATAGAACCCCTTGAAAACAAACCTTTTACAGAGTCGGGCGGCGGATGAAATATCCGGCCGACGCGCAGGAGGAGTCGGGGACAAGTTCAGTTTTAGAGTTTCGGGGAGATGAAAGTTTCTCTTTGACTCGCCGCCTGCTTCGACTTCTGAGACGGGAGCCAGTCTCAGTCTATGGATTGCCGACGTAGATTGTCAACACTTTAAAACGATGTTTTCATTACAATCAATGGTGTGGCATTTAGCCCACACTCCTCTTTCCGCCGAGGCTCTTTTCCACATCTGTGCTGCGGGCCGCGTTCTCCTATCTCTCTGGCAGAAAAGGCTATCTAAACGGAATGCCCATGCGGCGGATTTCCGTTCGCCCCGTGTTCGCCAAAATGACTGCTTAAGCACCCTTACTTCAAGTAAACGTTGAACTTAGCCGTTTAAATCGTTGAAAACGAATGTCTTTACACGTAAAAACTTGCGTGTTACATTCCCGTCACTTTGCCGCGGGTGCTTAAGCGACAAAGGACGGCTGCCGATTCTACCTTGCAGCCCCGCGCTGTTTCAGAAAGCCAAACGACAAGGTTGAAGGCGGCAGGCTTCGCAACCAACGTCTCTCCCGTCCGAAGCAAGTTGTAAACGTCACAATTAGCAGAAGAGCCCGGAGGTAAGTCTAATAATGTCAGCAAATCCGTTGTGGACTGATGCACGTCTCGCCACGCAGCGCCCGGCCGTTCGCGCGTTCACGCTTCCCTCCCCCGCGATTGAGACGGGTTCGGAAGCCGTAGGCGCACGCGCGGTCGCACGCAGGCGCGACTTCTCCGTCCCCTCCTGGGTATTTTTCTGCACAATCATGCTCGCGACCTTCGCCGTCTGCGTCACTGTGACGATGCGCGCCGACGCCGCGATGCACGGGGCGGCGCAGAAGTACGAGCAGATGAGCACGGACGTGGGGGGGATTCGCGAAACGAACGAAGCCTTGAAGCGTCAGGTCGAGCGACTCCGCAGCGACCCGCGCACGATAGAGACCGCGGCGCGCGCGCGCCTGAACATGCTCCATCCGAACGAAGTGGTCGTCCCGCTGAAGTAGAGCAGACATTTATAGAGCGGCGGCGGCGCGCAATCATTTCCTGCCAGACGCCTGCCGTTTATCTGATCCGCTTCGTCCACCACCGCCGTCGGTTACCTACCCTTTACGACGCGGCCCGACGTGAACAACGTCGGCCGCGTCGCCCTATTTTGTGCGCAAACTGACGCGTGAGAGTTGGTTGACACTGTTTGCGGGCGTCAACTAATATCGGTTACTTATCGGCTCATAAAAATAATTTGTTCGCCCGAGGCGCCGGTTCGCGGCACTGACGGACGGAGCGAAAGCAAAGATATGCCCGAAACTAAAGAGTTGAACACGCCCGCGGACGCCTCGGTCGAGCGCTGGGAGCAGGAGACTTTGGAGCCCGCCCTACGCAAGCGGCCCGAGAGAAGGAAGCGCTTCGAGACCGTCTCGCTCGACGAGGT
The DNA here is from genome assembly GCA_035537095.1 of Pyrinomonadaceae bacterium. Classification (GTDB taxonomy): domain Bacteria; phylum Acidobacteriota; class Blastocatellia; order Pyrinomonadales; family Pyrinomonadaceae; genus DASWNP01. Next base: position 1,101 of record DATLMV010000176.1, on the reverse strand, counting down.
CAACAGGCTCTACACGCCCGCCGACGCCGCGGACGTAGACTTCGAGCGCGACACGGCCTACCCCGGCGAGTTCCCTTACACGCGCGGCATTCACCCGACGGGCTACCGCGGCAAGTTCTGGACGATGCGGCAGTTCGCGGGCTTCGGCACGCCGGAGGAGACGAACGCGCGCTTCAAGTATCTGCTCGAACACGGGCAGACGGGACTCTCGGTCGCGTACGACCTGCCGGCGCTGATGGGCTACGACGCCGACTCGCCTTTGTCAGAGGGCGAGGTCGGCAAGTGCGGCGTCGCCGTCTCAAGCTTGGCGGACATGGAAGTGCTCTTCGACGGAATCCCGCTCGAAGACGTGACGGTCTCGCAGACCATCAACGCGCCCGCCTCAGTCCTGCTCGCGATGTACTTGGTCGTGGCGGACAAGCAGGGCGCGGACTTCAACAAAATCTCCGGCACGCTTCAGAACGACATTCTCAAGGAGTACATCGCGCAGAAGGAGTGGATTTACCCAATCCGCCCGGCGATGAAACTCGTCATAGACACGTTCGAGTTCTGCACGCGCCACGTCCCGAAGTACAACCCGATTTCCGTCAGCGGCTACCACATACGCGAGGCGGGTTCGACCGCGCTTCAGGAGTTGGCCTTCACTCTGCGCGACGGCATCGAGTACGTGCAGTGGGGCGTTGACGCGGGGCTCGACGTTGACGAGTTCGTGCCGCGCATATCTTTCTTCTTCAACGCGCACAACGACTTCTTCGAGGAGATTGCGAAGTACCGCGCCGCGCGCCGCATCTGGGCGCGCGTGATGCGCGAGCGCTTCAACGCGAAGAGCGAGCGCACGCTACAGCTACGCTTCCACACGCAGACCGCGGGCGTCTCTTTAACCGTGCAGCAGCCCTTGAACAACATCGTGCGCGTCGCGATTCAGGCGCTCGCGGGCGTGCTCGGCGGGACGCAAAGTCTGCACACGGACGCGTACGACGAGGCGCTCGCGTTACCGACAGACCGCGCGGCGCTCATCGCGCTGCGCACGCAGCAGATAATCGCCGAGGAGACGGGCGTGGCGAACACGGTTGACCCGTTGGGCGGCTCCTACTTCATAGA
>DATLMV010000175.1:0-8239 GCA_035537095.1 Pyrinomonadaceae bacterium | reverse complement strand
CGGAGGGATGAGGGATGAATCAGGAATAACTCTCAACATAAGTCGAGCAGTTTCTTATTCATCCCTCATCCCTCCGCCCTCATCCCTTAACTCTCATCCCTTAACTCTCATCCCTGTCTTTTCCTTCCTCTCAAACTTTTTACAAATCATTTACGTTCAGTTCTTTGACGTTCGGGGTCGTAACTTGTTAGGTTCGGTCTGTTTGGCGTTAGAAGATTCTGAAGGGTTTGACATCTCCGAACGGAAACCGATATGCCCGATATGTCCCGGATGCAGGGTCGCGCGCGGTGCGTGCGCGCATGTTTGACGCTCCTTTCGTTCGTCGTACTTTTTCTTCTCCTACAACCCGCGACGCTGCGCGCGCAGCCGACGCCCGTGCGCGCAGCGTCGGAGACGCAACTCGCCCTGCGGAAGTTGACGGTGCTCGGCAGCGCGCTCTACGTCGGCGCGCATCCCGACGACGAGAACACGGCGATGCTCGCATATCTCTCCGACGAGCGACTCCTGCGCGCCGCCTATCTCTCCATCACGCGCGGCGACGGCGGACAAAACCTCATCGGCACGGAACAGGGCGAGATGCTCGGACTGCTGCGGACGCAGGAGCTACTCGCCGCGCGCCGCATTGACGGCGCGGAGCAGTTCTTCACGCGCGCCATTGATTTCGGTTACTCGAAAACGCCTGCCGAGACTCTGAGCATCTGGGGGCGCGAACAGGTGCTCGCGGATGTCGTCTGGGTGATCCGGCGCTTTCGTCCGGATGTCGTCATCACGCGCTTTCCGACGACGGGCGAGGGCGGGCACGGGCATCACACGGCGTCGGCGATTCTCGCCGTCGAAGCCTTCCGCGCGGCTGCCGACCCTGCGCGCTTCCCCGAACAACTGCGACACGTCGAGACGTGGCAACCGAAGCGTCTGATGTGGAACAGCTTCCGTCCCCAACTGGAAAACCGCAAACCCGACGCGCCCAAACTCCTGACCGTTGACCTCGGCGCATACAACGCGCTGCTCGGCAAGTCGTACACGGAGATTGCCGCACTCAGCCGCAGCATGCACAAGTCGCAGGGCTTCGGCTCGGCGGAGCGTCGCGGCAGCGCGCTCAACTATCTCGAACATCTCGCGGGCGACGCCCCCGTCAGAGAGGATTTCTTCGAGGGCATTGACACGAGTTGGCGACGCGTGCGCGGCGGCGAACAGGTCGGGCAGATACTCGAAGAGGCCGCGCGCACGTACAATCCCGCCAACCCGCAGGCCACGCTTCCCCTGCTCGTGCGCGCGCACGCCGCGCTCGCCCGACTTCCCGACGGAGACGTGTGGGTCGCCGTCAAACGCCGTGAACTGCTCGACGTGATTCGCGCCTGCTCCGGCCTCTGGCTCGAAGCCATCGCCGCCGATTTCAACGCGACGCCCGGCGGCGAGATAAAAATCAACACGACGCTCGTCAACCGCTCCGACTTCCCCCTGCGTCTGGAAAGCGTCGGGTTGCCGTTCGACGCGCCCGCCAAAACGGTCGGCGCGGAGTTGAAGAACAACCAGCCGGTGCGCACGGAACTCGCGCTGCGCATCCCCGCGGACGCACCTTTCAGCCAGCCCTACTGGTTGCGCGACGCGCAGACGCGCGGCAGGTTCAGCGTCGCCGAGCAGACGCTCGTCGGCACGCCGGAGAACGCGCCGACGATTCCCGTGACGCTCAACATCTCGACCGGCGGCGGTGAAACCTTGACGTTTGAAACGCCCGTCCTCTTTCGCTGGACTGACCGCGTGCGCGGCGAGCAGTATCGCCCCTTCGAGATCGTGCCGCCGGTCGTCGTCAATCTCGCGGAGCGGACTTACGTCTTCCCCGAACAGCGCGCCAAGCCCGTCAGCTTGCTCGTCAAAAGCAACGCGGCGAACGTCTCCGGACAGCTACGCCTGCAACTGCCCGGCGGCTGGCGCGCGACGCCCGAGACGATTCCCGTCAACCTGAAAAACCGTGGCGACGAGTTCAACGCGACCTTCAACGTCACGCCGCCCGCCGATGCTTCGACGGGCACGCTCGCCGCCGGGTTCGACGCGGGCGGGCGGCGTTTCTCGCGCAGCATGCAGAGCTTGGATTATCCGCACATCCCCTTGCAGACCACTTTTCCGGCGGCGCATGCGCGTCTCGTCCGGTTCGACATCGCGCGGCGCGGGCGCAACCTCGGCTACGTCATGGGTTCGGGCGACGAGATTCCCGAAGCCCTGCGCCAACTCGGCTACAGCGTCGCTCTCCTCTCCGATCATGATTTAGACAGCGCGGACTTCGGCGCGTTCGACGCCATCATCACGGGCGTCCGCGCATACAACACGCGCCCGCGTCTGCGCCAGCAGCAGGGGCGTCTGCTCGATTACGTCGAACGCGGCGGCACGCTCGTCGTCCAGTACAACACCGACGATCTGGCGTTGACCAATCTCGGCCCCTATCCCTTCAAGCTCTCGCGCGAGCGCGTCACGGTCGAGGAATCGCCGGTCGCGTTCGCCCTGCCGGAGCATCCTCTGTTGCTGTCGCCGAACAGAATCTCCGCCGCCGATTTCGAGAACTGGATACAGGAACGCGGCATCTATTTCGCGAGCGAATGGGACGCGCGCTACCAGACGCCGCTCGCCGCCAACGACCCCGACGAGACGGCCAAACGCGGCGGCACGCTCTACGCGCGACACGGCAAGGGCGCGTACATCTACACCGGCTACGCATGGTTTCGCCAACTCCCCGCCGGAGTCCCCGGCGCATATCGTCTCTTCGTCAACATGATTGATGCGGGAAAATGAGTAACGAACAAGCGCGCGCAAACGAAACGAAGCGAACGGACGAACGCGAAGTTCAGCGCGTCGCGGCGGACGAGCGCGACGGCGAGCGCATCGTTGCGGACGAACCGCCGCCTATCGGCGGGAGTTGGACGACGCTTTATACAATCGTGCTCGTCACGCTCGGCGTCCTCATCATCGTCTTCTATATCTTCACAAAGGCTTTCTCCCGATGAGACTCCTCGACTGGTGCGTGCTCGTCGGTTTCCTCGTCTTCGTCGTCGCCTACGGCGTCTGGAAGGGGCGCAAGAATCGAGACTTGGACGAATACATCCTCGCCAACCGGGGGATGCGTTGGCACACCGTCGCGCTCTCGATCATGGCGACGCAGGCCAGCGCGATAACTTTTCTCTCCACGCCCGGACAGGCTTACACGGACGGGATGCGCTTCATCCAGTTCTATCTCGGCCTGCCGATTGCGATGGTGATTCTCTCCATCACCGCCGTTCCCATCTATCACCGGCTCAAGGTCTATACCGCTTACGAATACTTGGAGCGACGCTTCGACTTGAAGACGCGCTCGCTCACCGGCGGCCTCTTCCTGATTCAACGCGGGCTCGCGGGAGGACTGACCATCTATGCGCCGTCGCTGATTTTTTCCGTCATCATGGGCTGGCCGCTCAACACGGTCATCCTCGTCATCGGCGGACTCGTCACGCTCTACACGGCGACGGGCGGCACGAAGGCCGTCGAGCACACGCATTTTCAACAGGCGCTCATCATCACCTGCGGGATGCTCACGGCCTTCTTCACGATTCTCTACCTGCTGCCGCGCGATGTCTCTTTCGTCGAGGCGACCTACGTCGCGGGCAAGCTCGGGCGTCTGAACGCGATAGATTTTTCCTTCGACTTGCAGAACCGCTACAACTTCTGGTCGGGACTCATCGGCGGCCTCTTCGTCGCGCTCTCCTATTTCGGCACAGACCAATCGCAGGTGCAGCGTTATCTGACCGGCAAGTCCGTCGCGCAGAGTCGTCTCGGTCTGCTTTTTAACGGGATGGTCAAAGTCCCGATGCAGTTCTTCATCCTGTTCTTAGGCGCGATGGTCTTCGTCTTCTACCAGTTCGTGCCGTCGCCCGTCTTCTTCAACCCGAGCGAGACGGAGAAACTTCAAACGGGCCAGTACGCCGCAGAGTTTCGCGCGTTGGAGACGCAACACTCCGAAGCCGAAGCCGCGCGACAGCAGGAGGTGCGACGCGTTATCGAAGCGATGCGCGCCGGAGACTCGCGCGCCGAGGCTGAGGCCGACGAGAGCCTGCAAGCGGCGCAGCAGCGCGTGGGAAAGGTGCGCGCCGATGCCGTCGCGTTGATGCAGCGCAACGACAAGACTGCGAACACGAACGACACCAACTACGTCTTTCTCAACTTCGTCATCCACTATCTTCCGGCGGGCGTCGTCGGCCTCGTGATTGCCGCCATCTTCTGCGCCTCGATGTCGTCTTCGTCGGCGGAACTCAACTCGCTCGCCACGACCACCGTGATTGACGTTTATCGTCGTCTCATCAAACGCGACGCCAGCGAACGCCATTACGTGCTCGTGTCGAAACTGGCGACCGCCTTCTGGGGATGCTTCGCCATGACGTTTGCGCTCAACGTGGGCAACCTGTCGTCGCTCGTCGAAACCGTCAACCGTCTCGGCTCGCTCTTCTACGGTACGATTCTCGGCATCTTCCTGCTCGCCTTCTACTTCAAACGCATCGGCGGCACGGCCACCTTCTACGCCGCCATCGTCGGCGAAGCGGCGGTCTTACTCTGCGCGAGTTTCACCCCCATCGCCTTCCTCTGGTACAACGTCGTCGGCTGTCTCGCCGTCATCATGGCTGCGCTCGTCATCAATCCTCTCGTCCGCCGACGATAAAAGCCGTTCCCTGTTCTCTCGAACTCGACGAAGCGAGATTGCTGTCGGGACGGCGACGCGCGCGCTCTCCCGGCGGCGATTCGCAGCTGTGAATCGTGCGCCCGTTCTTATTTCATCGCGCGCCCGTTTTTATTTGAGATTGGTTTCTCGGTTGTTTTGTAATAAAGTCGGGTCGCACTTAAAGGTTGCAAGCGGGCGTCCCTTCAGACGATGTTCATCGAACCCAAGACACTCATCGGACGATTCGAGATTCTTTCGCTGCTCGGCGCAGGTGGTATGGGCGAAGTCTATCGCGCGACCGACACGAAGATCGGGCGCGATGTCGCCATCAAGGTGCTGACCGGCGACTTCTCGACCGACAAACTGCGTCTCCGCCGCTTCGAGCAGGAGGCGCGCGCGGCGGGCGCGCTCAATCATCCGAACATCCTCTCGATCTTCGATGTCGGCACGACCGACGACGGCCTCTCCTACGTCGTCTCCGAACTACTCGAAGGCCAAACCCTGCGCGACCATCTCGCCGAGGGCGCGCTGACGCCGCGCAAGGCCGTCGAGTATGCGCTGCAAATCATCAGCGGCCTCGCCGCCGCACACGAGAAGGGCATCGTCCACCGCGACCTCAAGCCCGAGAACATCTTCATCACGACCGACGAGCGCATCAAGATTCTCGACTTCGGTCTCGCCAAACTCAACTCGCCGCTCGGCACGAACGACGCCGACACGGAAGCGGCGACCGTGCAGATACAGACGACGCCCGGCATCGTCCTCGGCACGGTCGGGTACATGTCGCCCGAACAGGTGCGCGCGCATCAGGTTGACCATCGCTCCGACATCTTCTCCTTCGGCGCGATGCTCTACGAGATGCTGACCGGACGCCGCGCGTTTCAGGGCGAGTCCGCCGCTGAGACGATGACGCTCATCCTGCGCGAAGACCCGCCCGAGTTGCACGACGCGGGACGCGAACTCAATCCCGCACTCCGGCAGATCGTCTTTCATTGTTTGGAGAAGAACCCGGAACAGCGTTTTCAGTCGGCGCGCGACCTCGCCTTCGACTTGCAGATGATCGCCGGTTTGACGGAAGCGACGACGCTCTCTTCGGCGGGGATTGTCGCGCGTTCGTCCGTCGCCGTGACGACGGGAGAGGTCGCGCCCGCCGTGGCGACCAACGAGACGGGAACGCCCGCGCGCCGCACGCGTCGCCGCTGGCTGCTGCTGGCTCTCGCCGCGCTGCTCCTCGTCGGCGTGCCCCTCGCCTTTTTTCTCGGCAAGCGCGCGGGCAAACAGCCGCTCCCGACCTACCGGCAGTTGACCTACAGGCGCGGCACGATCTGGTCGGCGCGCTTCGCGCCCGACGGCGAAACGGTCGTCTACAGCGCGACGTGGAACGGCAATCCTCTGGAGATTTTCTCCACGCGTCCCGAGAGTCCCGAGTCGCGTTCGCTCGAACTCACGGGCACGGACGTGCTCGCCGTCTCCTCGACGGGCGAGTTGGCTGTGCTGCTCAACCGGCAGTATCTCGGCTGGTTCATCAGTCGCGGGACGCTGGCGCGGATGCCTCTGGTCGGCGGCGCGCCGCGCGAGATTATCGAAGACGTGCAGCAGGCCGACTGGTCGCCCGACGGTTCAAGTCTCGCCGTCGTGCGCTACGTCGGCGGGCGCAACCGCCTCGAATATCCTATCGGAAAAGTTCTGTACGAGACCGCCGGATACATCAGCCACCCGCACATCTCGCCGGACGGCGAGCGCGTCGCCTTCTACGACCATCAGGTGCAATGGGACAATCGCGGTTGGGTCTCCGTAGTTGACCGTGAGGGCAGCAAGAAAAGTCTCTCCGGCGAATGGGGCACGGCGGAGGGGCTGGCGTGGTCGCCGGAGGGCGACGAAATCTGGTTCACCGCGACCAAAGGAGGCGAGGCGCTCGCGCTCTACGCCGTCACGCTCGAAGGGCAGGAGCGCGCCGTCGCGCGCGCGCCCGTCAGCCTGATGCTCCACGACATCTCGCGCAAGGGAAACGTGCTGCTGACTGCCGACAACCAGTTGACCTCGATCATGGCGCTCCCGCCCGGCGACAAACGCGAGCGCGACCTCTCTTGGCTCGACTGGGTCGGCGTCAACGACCTCGCCGCCGACGGGCGCACCTTTATCTTCACCCAGTTCGGCGAAGGCAGCGGGACGAACTACGCCGTCTACTTACGCAAGACCGACGGCTCGCCCGCCGTCCGCCTCGGCGACGGGCAGGCGTGGGGCCTCTCGCCCGACGGCAAGTGGGTGCTCGCCATCCTCAACACGCCCTCGCAAATCGTCCTTCATCAGACGCGCGCCGGGGAGACGCGCCAACTCCCGCGCGGCCCCATCGAACGCTACGGCTTCGGCGCAAACTGGATGCCCGACGGCAAGAGCGTCATCTTCATCGGGCGCGAGCAGGGGCACGGGATGCGCTGTTACGTGCAGGAGATCGAGGGCGGCGCGTTGCCGCGCGCCGTCACGCCCGAGGGCGTCACGGGCCGACTCGTTTCGCCCGACGGGCGGTTTCTCATCGTCAACGACCCCAGCGGGCGGAAGTCGCTCTACGCGCTCGACGGCACAGGGCAGACGCAAGCCATCAACGGGCTCGAAGAGGGCGAAGACGTGATCGGTTGGAACACGGACTCACGCGCGCTCTACGTCTTTCGTCGCGGCGAGATGCCCGTCCGCGTCTCGCGCCTCGACCTTGCGAGCGGCGACAAAGAGTTCTGGCGCGAAGTCTCGCCCGCCGACACCGCAGGCATCCTCGCGCCCCCGCGCATCTACCTGACGCCCGACGGCAAATCCTACGTCTACCAGTTGGCGCGCTACATCTCCGACCTCTACTTCGTCGAAGGATTGAGATAGCAGGATGGACGATGGACGATGGACAAAACATCTCTATCGAAGGATGGGTGATACTGAGAAACAGTATAGGCGATAGCCACAAACAGTTCGGCTATGGTCTATCGTCTATCGTCCATCGTCCGCTCACGTCTATCGTCCATCGTCTGTAGTTCTTGAAATGACGGAGCGTTTGCGTATAAACTCCGCCGCCAATAGGCCGCACGCACAACACACACGTCTGATGTCTCTCAAGCCCTCTCGAAATTTTTTCGAGCCAAACTGTAGAGACGTGAAAGGAGCCCGAGTTTTATGAACACACAAGAATCTTTGCGGGAGGTGGCTAACCTCCGTTTGAGATTTCAAATGAACCAGCGCCTGCGTCTGGAATCTCTCGCCGCGCTGTCGAAGGTTTTCCGCGAGTACGGCGAACCCATCCGCGACGAACTGCTGGCGACCATCGTCCCCGCCATCCCCGACGAACTGCCCGGCATCGGCAGCACGCGTCTCTCCGCTTCCGACGCGGACGCAGACGTGCGCGACATCGGAGGCGGGCCGCCGCCCGCAGAAGGGGGCCCGCCGCCCGCAGGGGGAGGGCCGCCGCCCGCTTCGGATTCGCAGAGACCCGTGGGCGGAGGGCCGCCGCCGTCGCGCGACGCCGGGACGGAGGATGCGACGGCGTCGCGCGGTCTGGGTGGCAGCGACGATCCGGCCTTC
>DATLMV010000174.1:0-7177 GCA_035537095.1 Pyrinomonadaceae bacterium | reverse complement strand
GCCACGCGATGCAGGCGACGGTTCAGGCGCGAGCGACTAAGCATGCGCGGCATCAAGCCCGTCTCCCGCAAAAAGGAGCGACTGTGCTCAATATTGCCGCCGAAGTAGCGGGCGGCGACAAGCGCCGTCGTGATGACTTCCGCGTCGCTCAGTTCGGCTCGCACGTCCTCGATGTGCCCGCTGGCCTTGAGCAAATCGTCAATGATGCAATAAATTACGGTCGTGTGATCGATCACCGCTCCCCTCCTACTTTCGTTTGGCGACGAAGTGGAGGGGATTTTCCTTTGCTTCTCAAAGAACTGGCAAACCCCTAACTAGCACCTTGGATTAATTAGTCCATTCGGTGCTGACAGCAGGATGGAGGCCGTTGAAGTTTTCGGCGAAGGGGGCGGGGAGGGGATAGATTTGGAGGTTGGCGAGCAGTTGGGCGGCGGCGGTCGCGTCGGCGGGCTTGGAGAAGTAGTAGCCCTGCGCGTAGCCACAGCCGAGCGACATCAGTTGCGTTAACTGCTGCTCGGTCTCGACGCCTTCGGCGACGACGTTCATCTTGAGGTTGTGCGCGAGCATGACGATGGTGCGGACGATCTCCGTGTTCTCGTTGTTGTCGCTCATCTGTGTGACGAAGGAGCGGTCAATCTTCAGCGTGTTGATGGGGAAGCGGTGGAGATAACTCAGCGACGAGTAGCCCGTGCCGAAGTCGTCAATGCTCAACTCGACGCCGAGCGCGCGCAACTCACGCAGCATCTCGGCAGCCTTCTCGATGTTCTCCATCACGACCGATTCCGTGATCTCCAACTTCAAACTCTGCGGCGACAGCCCCGTGTCCCGGAGCGCCTGCGCGATCTGTTCGATTAAATCGGGCTGCGTGAACTGCTTGCTCGAAAGATTCACGCTGACCGACAGCGGCGGATGGCGCGGGTATTCCTTCTGCCATGCGCGCAACTGCCTGCACGCCTCGACCAGCACCCAACGCCCGAGCGGGATAATCAAACCCGTCTCCTCAGCAATCGGGATGAACATGGCCGGAGAGACGACGCCGCGCTCCGGATGATTCCAGCGCACCAACGCCTCGAAACTGCTGATCTGCCCGCTCTCAAGCGACACAATCGGCTGAAACTGGATGTAGAACTCCTCGCGTTCAATCGCGCGCCGGAGGTCTGTCTCCAATTGCAGTTGATTCATGGCGCGCGCGTGCATGTTCGTGTCGAAGACTTCGTGGCGGTCTTTGCCGAGCATCTTGGCGCAGTACATGGCGGTGTCGGCGTCGCGCAGGAAGTTCTCGGGGCGGTCGTGTCCGATGGTCGAGGGCGCGATGCCGATGCTGACCGTGGTGAACACGTCCTGCCCGTTGAGATTGAAGGGACGAGACAACTCTTTCTGCAAACGGTCGGCGATGACGGACGCTTCCGCGACGTTATCTATGTCTTCGAGGAGCACGGTGAACTCGTCGCCGCCGAGTCGCGCGACGAGGTCGCCGGGGCGGAGGCATTTTTCCAGACGGCGCGCGATGCCGACGAGCAGTTGGTCGCCGACCATGTGGCCGAGACTATCGTTGATGACCTTGAAGCGGTCGAGGTCGAGGAAGAGGACGGCGAACTGTCGCGCCTCGCGCCGCTTCGAGCGTTCCACGGAGAGCCGCAGGTGATCCATGAAGAGAGCGCGGTTCGGCAGTCCCGTCAGCGCATCATGAAGGGCATCGTGCAAGAGACGCTCTTCGGCGCGCTTGCGGTCGGTGATGTCCTGAATCTGGAAGATGAGATGGCGCGAATCGCCCTGCACGTCGCGGATGAGCGAAATGCTCAGGAGCACCCAGACGGCGTGTCCCGCCTTGTGAAAATACCTGTGCTCCATCTGGTAGGTCGTGATCTGCCCTTCGAGCAGTTTGCCGACCTGCATGTGGATGTCCGCGATGTCTTCGGTGTGGGTGATGCTCTGGAAGTCGGTCGAGAGCAGTTCCGGTTCGGTGTAGCCGACGATCTCGCAGAGCGAGCGGTTGACTTGCAGCCAGCGACCTTCGGGCGAAACCAGCGCCATGCCGATGGCCGCATAGTCGAAGGCGTTGCGGAAGTGTTCCTCGCTCTCCTGCAAAGCCTTGCTGATGCGGTCTTGCTCGGCGATGTAGTGCGAAAGTTCCTCGACGTGTCGCTGCGCCTGCTCGACCTGCGTCGTCTTGACTTCGACGTTCTTCAAGTAAGTCCAGTAGGTGAAGTAGATGACGGCGATGATCGGCGTCGTCGCAAGGAAGGCGTAGAAGCCGATGACTTCGATGAGTTTGGCGATGATACCGGCGGCGGACGCGCCCGCAAAGTAGGTGAGCGAGGTGTAGAGGAAATTCTGTCGCCAAGTGAACCAGAAGGGCTTGCCCGACTTCAAGGCGACGCTGCCCGCGACGAAACTGGAATTGGCGACGTACTGGACGAAGGCCATCAGGCAGAGGGCGACGATGAGCGTCGTCGAATAACTGCCGACGGCGAGCGTCTCCAACGGCCCGAAACAGAGACTCAGCACGCTGACGGTGAGGAAGGTGGAAATCGCCATCTGCGCCGAGTTGTAGAGGTGCGTGAGCCGCAGTTTGCTGAAACGCAGCGATTGGCAGAAGGCTTCGGTGGTCGCCAGCAGGATGGCGAGTTCGCCGCCGAAAAGCAGCATGGAGAGGAAGATAAAGGTGTCGGAGACGGAAATCTCGCTCTGCACGCGCGGGATTTTGACGCTCATCCGCGAGCCGACGCCGATGGTCACGGCGGCCAGCGCCAGAAAGCGTAAGTCGAACTGGTGGAAGGAGATATGGTAGAGCGCGAGCAGGCAGACCAGAGTGCCGACGACGACGACTGACCACATGAATCTGTATGTGAAACGCTCGTTTCTCACGTTTGACTTTCGGCTTGAGACGGTTGCGGGACTCGGTCGGGGTGAAGGCGTCGCGGCGGGGCGGCTTGGCCGGACACGGGGTTCACACGGCAACCTACGTGCCGCAGCGGCGCGGCCAAAATCGCGCGATTTGGCGGGAAATCAGAGGATTTTCGCCGTCGCTGACGGGCGCGCGGGCGCGTCTTCCGGTCAGATAGATGCCGGACGGTCTTTTTGACGGAAAATTGGTCAAACGCAGGGGCCGGAGGGAGTTTCCGCCGACGGGTTTTAGAGAACCGTTTACGTGACGGTCAGGGCCGGTTCGGGCGAGCTTTGGAGGAGTTCGGAGAGGATTTGCAGACCTCTTTCGAGTTGGAGGCGTCGGCGCGGAGAGCCCAGACAGACGCGGACGGCGTGGGGCGATGCGCCGCGCCCGACGACGAAGGCTTCCGAGGGCGTGACGATGACGCCGCGCTTCTGCGCCTGCGCGGCGAAATCCGCGCTCCGCCACGGTTCGGGAAGCTGTAGCCAGATGTGGCAACTGACGTGCGGCGGGGCTTCGTAGAAGTCGCCGAGAATACCGGTCGCGAGCGACTGCCGGGCCTGTGTCTCGGAGCGTTTCCAGCGGACGGTCGCGTCGGCTGTCCCGTCCTCAATCCATTTCGTCACCAGTTCCGCCATCAGCGGCGCGGCCTCCCAAGTCGTCGTCCGAATCGTCGTACTCAAACGCTCGAAGGCTTCCGCAGGCGCGACCATGTAGCCGATACGCAGCCCCGGCGCGATTGATTTGGAGGTGCTGGTGATGTAGTAGGTCTGCTCCGGCGCGTGCGCGGCGATGGGCAGCGGCGCATCGTGCGGGAGAAAACCGTAAACGTCGTCCTCGATGATGACGACATCGTATTCCCGCGCGATGCGTGCGATTTCGCGTCGGCGGTCTTCGGGCATGATGCTGGCGGTCGGGTTGTGCAGCGTCGGGACGCAGTAGAGCGCCTTGACGCGCCCCGCGCGGCACGCCGCCTCGAAGGCTTCGGGTTGCAGCCCCGCGCTATCCACGGGCAAGCCCCGCAGTTGTAGCCGCAACAGGGTAGCCAGAGCCTTGATGCCGGGGTAGGTGACGTGCTCTGTGAGAAGCGTGTCGCCGGGTTCGAGCAGCGTCGCCAGCGCGACCGACGTGGCGTGCTGCGCGCCGCTGCAAATCAATGTCTGCGCGAAACTTACGGGGAAGCCCGCGCGACCTATCCAAGCCGCCGCCGCGCGCCTGTGCCGCTCGGCCCCCGCCGCCGTCTGGTAGCAGTCGAGCAACTGCCCGAACTCTGTCTGGTCGCGAATCGAGGCCAGCGTCTCGACCAGTTTGACCTCGCGCGCGTCGCGGATCAGAAGGTTTCTGCTCAGGTCAACAATCGCTGGTTCGGCGACCGTTTCGGCGCGCGCCGCCGCGACGCCCGACGCGCCGACGAATGTCCCACGCCCGACCTCGCCGCTGATGAGCCCGCGCCGTTGCGCCAGCGCGTAGGCGCGCGTTACCGTGCCGATGGCGACCCCTAATTTGTCCGCCAGTTCGCGGTGCGTCGGCAGCCGCGTGCCTGCCTTAAGTTGTCCCGATTCAATATCTTGCGAGAGCGCGGAGACAATCGCCTGCGACTTCGCGCCGACCTGTCCGGAGAGTTCTGGCGACCACATTGTCATAGTGACAATGTAATGATTGACTTTGATTGTGTCAAGGATTATTTTAGCGATACACGGGATGTATCACACGACGGTTTGAGACAATTCGGTTTGCGGAAGCGAGTTTTCGATGCGTACAGAACTGTTGGAGACGACGGGCGGAGACGGCGCGGCGTGCCCCGTGCCAGCGCCGGAAGCTTTGGGCGCGCTCGCTCTCGACACGGCGCGCGGGGGCGAACATCTGCCGGGCGCGGGCGAAAGAGGCTCGATGCTTCTGCCGGTGGTCGCTTGGCTCGTCCTGACGCTCATCTGGGGTTCGACGTGGCTCTTTATCAAAATCGGCCTCGAAGATTTGCCGCCCGTGAGTTTCGCGGGCATCAGGTTCATTATCGCCGCCGCCATCCTGTTCGTCATCGTGGCGTTGCGGAGTGCGCCGCTGCCGCGCGCGCGTCGTGACTGGCTACTCATCGGCGCGACGGGCCTGCTCTCCTTCACGCTCAACTACGGGCTGCTGTTCTGGGGCGAGCAGCACGTCTCCTCGGGGCTGGCCGCCGTCTTGCAGACGACGATTCCGGCCTTCGGTCTGGTCATCGCACACTTTCACCTGCCGCAGGAACGGCTCACGCTCCTGAAACTCTCGGGCGTCGCGCTCGGCGTCGTCGGCGTCGGCATCATCTTCTCGAACCAGTTGGACTTCGGCGGCGCGAAGGCTCTGTGGGGAAGCGCGGCCATCGTCGTCGGCGCGTTCGGGGCGGCCTACGCCAACGTCCTCGTCAAAGCGCGCGGCGGCAATCTCGACCCGGCGATGCTCGCGGGCGGGCAGATGTTCTTCGGACTCATCCCGCTCGTCGGCTTCGGGCTCTGGACGGAGGGAAACCCTCTGCGCTTTCATTGGACGACGATGGCCGTCGTCTCTCTGCTCTATCTCGCCGTCGTCGGCTCGACCGTGGCCTTCCTGCTCTACTACTGGCTCGTCAAACACATGGACGTGACCAAGACGATGCTGATTGCGCTCGTCACGCCGCTCATCGCCGTCACGCTCGGCATGCTCGTGCTCGACGAGCGTCTGACGTGGCGGACGCTCGCCGGAGGCGCGTGCATCATGGCGGGCGTCGGCGTCATCGTCGCGCGGCGGATGAAGCAGGAAGCGAAAACTTGAGAAGGCAAAAGTGAAAAGGTAAAGGGCAAAAGTTTTATCTGTCTCTTAACTTTCTGTGTCGGCGTCGGGAGTTTCGCAGTCTCCTGTGCGGGCGAGGAGTTGGAAAAACGATGGATAGTTTCACACCGACGAAGCGGAGCGAGGTCAAGCGGCTGCCGAAACGCGCGGAGTATGAGCGCGCGGCGGTCTATCGAATTTTGGACGAAGGGTTTGTCTGTCACGTCGGGTTCTGCGTCGAGGGGCGGCCCGTCGTGATTCCGACGGGCTACGGGCGCATCGCGGATAAACTCTATATCCACGGCTCGCCCGCCAGCCGGATGCTGCGCGCTCTGGAAGGCGGGATAGACGTGTGCGTGACGGTGACGCTGGTTGACGCGCTGGTGCTGGCGCGCTCGGCGTTTCATCATTCGATGAACTACCGCTCGGTCGTCGTCTTCGGTCGGGCCGAAGCGGTCGCGGACGCGTCGGAGAAGTTGGAAGCGTTGCGCGCCTTCTCGGAGCACGTCATACGCGGGCGTTGGGACGACGCGCGCCAGCCCGACGAGCGCGAACTGCGTGCGACGCTCGTGCTCGCGCTGCCGCTCGTCGAAGCCTCCGCGAAGATACGCACCGGCCCGCCGCTCGACGACGAGGAAGATTATCAACTGCCAATCTGGGCCGGTCTCGTCCCGCTGCGCATCACCGCCGACGCGCCCGTCGCCGACCCCCGCCTCGACGCGCGTATCGCGCCGCCCGCCTATACCTTGAACTACAAAAGAGGGTAAATAGTAAATGGTGAATAGACAGAACCTGTTTTCATCCATTTACCATTTACCATTCACCATTTACCAACGGAGACATTGATGGAAGACGATGATTTGAAGTTTGCGGGGGCGCAGACGAAGGCGGTGCACGCGTCGGGCGGGCAGAACCGGACGCACGCGGTCGGCGCGCCCATCTGGCAGACGGCGACTTTCCGCGCCGATTCCTCCGAGCATTTCGCCGGGATGGCCCTCGCCACCAAGCCCTCCGAATACTACACGCGCTACGGCAACCCGACGCACGAACAGGTCGAGGCAACGCTCTCGGCGCTCGAAGGCGGGGAGGCCGCGCTCGTCGCGAGTTCGGGGATGGGCGCGATTTTCGCTTCCGTCATGTCGCACTTGCAGAGCGGCGACCACGTCGTCGCGCAGCGCAATCTCTACGCCGGAACCAACACGCTCTTGCAAGAACTGCTCCCGCGTTTCGGCATCGAACGCACCTTCGTTGACCCGTCCGACACCGGCAACTTCGCCACGGCCATCCGCCCGCAGACCAAACTCATCTACCTTGAGACGCCGACCAACCCGCTGATGCAGATCACAGACCTGCGCGCCGTCGCCGCTCTGGCCCGCGAACGTAAAATCACGACCATCGTTGACAACACTTTCAGCACGCCCATCAACCAGCGGCCTCTCGAACTCGGGTGCGACGCGGTCGTCCACAGCGCGACGAAATATCTCGGCGGCCATCACGATCTGATGGCGG
>DATLMV010000173.1:0-23437 GCA_035537095.1 Pyrinomonadaceae bacterium | reverse complement strand
GGGGCCGAATATATCACTCCGGCTCGCGGCGCGCGTATGAAAATTTGTGCATCCGGTCGCACGAACAAGCGGCCAGAGCCGGGTTGATAGACACCCTCGTCGTCTTGGAAGCCGCGTAAACATTGGCTGAAACTTCGCAACGGGGGTTTATGAAACTGTTTCTATCGCTGACCGTCTCCTCTCGTCGCCGCTTCCCTTTCATCGGCTCGCGGTTTCAGAAGTTGAGCCGCAGGCCGAACTGTATCTGTCGCGGGTTGTCGGCGGCTGTCGGGTTGCCGAAGTTTGGGAGCGGCGTCACGCCCGTGCCGAAGGTGTTGCTTGGCAGTTGCAGGTTCGCACGGTTGAGCACGTTGAAGCCTTCAACAATCGTCTCCAAACTCAGACGCTCCTTGAAACGAAAGCGACGACCGAGGCGCAGGTCGAGCGCGGCGAAGTTAAAGCCCTCGCCCGTGTTGCGCCCGACACCGGAGGGGCGGTCGTTGACGTTGGTGTCGAGATTACGGTCTGCGCCCGTCAGGATGTTGAAGGGCAGGCGCGAGCCGTACTGAAAAATATAACTCAACTGAAAACCGCCGAGCGCGCGCCTGACGAACGAATCACCGCCGGTCGTCGCCGGAGACTCGAACGAACCGCTCAGGGCGAGGCGGTGTCGCTGGTCGTTATCGGAGAGGCCGCGTTCGTCGCGCAGGTCGAAGTTGTTTTGCGGCGTGAAGAAGAAGGCGTTGCCCGCGTCGTCAATCGCCTTTGAGTAGGTATAGGAGAGGCGTGCCTGCGCCCAGCGGCGGAAGCGGCGTTTGAAGGAGACGACGAGGCCGTCGTAGAAAGAGTCGCCGGAGCTTTCCAAGCGACTGACGTTGGCGAAGCGCGGATCGGGTCGTCCCAGATTAGGCACGCCCGCCGCAGCCGCGAAGCGCGGCACGTTGACGTTGCGCGTGACGATGATGTGCACGCCCCGCACGTGCAGGTAGCCGACCGCGAGCGACATCGCGCCCGAAAGCTCGCGCTCGACTTGCAGGCTCGCCTGCTGGCTGTAAGCGTTCTCGATGTCGGGGTCAATCGTCGTGATGCTGACCAGCAGATTCGCGGGGAAAGCGTCGAGCGTGCCGGGAAAGACGGGCGCGCCGGCCTGACCGGAAGAGAGCACCGCCGTGCGGTATTTAGTGCCGTCGCGTTGCAGCGCGTTGGACGTGGCGCGCAAGGGCAGACGGTCGAAGTAGATGCCGTAGCTGGCGCGAATCACCGTCCGCCGTTCGCGGCCCAGAAAGTCCGGCGAGTAGGCGATGCCGACGCGCGGCGCGAAGTTGTTGGCGTCGGTCTCAACCGGCGCGGGCAAAAACTGCGCGTCATAACGCAAGCCTACGTTAACCGTCAAATCCGCGCGCGGCTTCCATTCGTCCTGCGCGAAGAGTCCGACGTTCGGATTGCTCTGCAACTGTTCGGTCGCGCCGAACGACTGCTGGAAGGTGACGTAGCGGCCCGCCTCGAAATTGGCGACCGAAGAGAAAGTGTAGACGCCTTCGAGCGCGCCGGGGAAAGCAATCAGCACCCGATTGAGCAGAAAATCCGCGCCGCCCTTGAGCGCGTGCGCGCCGCGCTGCTGCGAGATGTTATCCAACGCTTCGAATGTGTCGAGGTCGCGCGCGGTTGGCGAGACGGTCGCCGTGCCGAAGTTTGCGACGCCTGAGATGTTGACGGACGGCCCCGTCCGGTCGTTGACGGGCGCACGCAAGCGGCTGCGCACATACTGCACGCGCGCCTCGTTGTAGATGCGCGGAGAAAGCGTCGTGACGAGACTTCCGGCGAGCGTCTGGTCGCGGTTGGCGAGCGCGGTTCCGCGACTCGTATCGTTCAAGCCGCCGACGTTGCGCGCGTTGAGGCTCTCGATGTCGTAGAGGTTATAGCGCGCCGTCAAGAGGTTCGCGGCGTTGGCGTGATGATCGAGACGAAAGAGAAAGTTGGTGGAGTCGAAGCCGGACGGGACGAGTCCGTTCGAGAGGCGCGCGCCGCGATAACCTGACTGCTCAAGCCGCGCGTTTGTGGCGGCGACACTCGCGGGCGCGATGGTGACGACGACGGCGTTGTTGACTCGCGTCTGTTCAAAGTTGGAGAAGAAGAAGGTGCGGTCGCGCCGGAGCGCGCCGCCGAGACTCGCGCCGTACTGTGCCTGCGTGAGCGGGTCTTTATTGGACGAAAGGGGGTTGCGCGCGTCGAGGCGTTGATTGCGGAGGAAGCCGTAGGCGCGACCGCGTAAGTTGTTCGTCCCCGACTGCGTGACGATGTTGACGACGCCGCCCGACGCGCGCCCGAACTCGGCGATGCCGCCCGAAGTTATCACCGCGAACTCGCGTATCACTTCCTGACTGTAGAACGTGCCCGCGAGATCGGCAGCGTCGTCGTTCGACGAAAGGCCGTCCACGACGAAGCCGTTGTTGATAAAGCGTTGGCCCGTGACGGAGAGGCCCGTGCCCGCGACGGCGGAGGTTTCGGGGAAGCGTTGATTGGCGACCGGATTGGTGCGCGCGACGGCGGGCGTCAGCGCGGCGAGGTCGAGATAGTTCCGACCGTTCAAAGGCAGGCTGTCAATCTCGCGCGCCGTGATCGTCTCCGCGACCTGCGTGCGCCCCGTCTCGACAACCGGCGCACCGGCGGGCGTCGCCTCGATGCTCTCGGCGACGCCCGCCACGCTCAAAGCGAGCGGTACGTCGAGCGACTGCCCGACCGTCAAAGTCAACTCTCTGACGAGCGTTGCGAAGCCCGCGCTCTCCGCCGTGAGCCTGTATGCGCCGGGGGGCAGATAGGAAAAACGATAACGCCCATCTCCGTCGCTCAGGGCGTGCTGCGTCTGATTGGTGTCGAGATTGGTCGCGCTCACACGCGCGCCGCTCAAGGCCGCGCCGGTCGCATCCTCCACGCGACCGCTCAGAGTCGCCGATGTCACGGTCTGCTGCGCGAAAGTTTTCAGAGCGTCGCACGCGCACAACGCGCAGAGCAGCGTCAACATAAAACAGGCTGCCCGCTGTCGCCCCTTTCTTCTCTTGCTCATCTTCTTGCTCCCCCCGGAAATGCTCGCCGCCGCGTCGCCGTGGTGAAGCGGGACGCGGGAGAACACGACGCACGCGCCGAAGTGCACGAACTCGCGAAGTGCTTAACGCACGAAGCGCGCGAACGCACGACGGAAGCGACTCATGCGCTCCTGCCGACACCTCCGGCCAGACGGATGTTCGTCGTGTGTGATGGGGCTGTGTGATCGAGTGTGAGAGTCAGGAGAGACGGGGCGGCGCACGCGGGCGCGACATGCGCGCGGGCGCGCTCGATGTCTTGGAGAGTTTGAGAGAGTTGTTTGAAAGATTACTGACCGCAGGCGGGCGCGGTCTGTCTGCGTGAGCGAGGCTGGCGGAGTCGCGCTGGCGGCCCTGCGTCGTCGAACCGACCGCGCCCGTCCCGCAGTCCGGTTGGCACGGACGCGTCAAACTCCGCGACGCGACGCTCGTCTCCGATTTTGTGTCGCGTGCAGTCTCGTGCGACGGAGCGCCGTGTCTTGTCGAATGAGTCTCCGCGTCGCCGGAACGGCTCGCCGGACGATTCCCTGCCCGCACCTCTAAGATGCCCGTCTCGCCGCGCTGCGACGACAGCAAGACCTCGACGCCGCACAACTCCTCCGTCTCCGCTCGCGGCGTCGCCCTCCGGCCCGACAGATTGGCGTGACACGAACCGCCCGCGCACGCGTCCTCTCCGTGCGTCCCCCCACCCGCGCAGCAAGCCATCCGGCAAGCCTGCCCCGACCGCGCGCCCGCACCCTGCGGCGACACGCTCGCCAGCGATACGAAGGCCAACGCCGCCGACATCAACACCCGTCCGGCACAAGCCCCGACGATTCGCCTGACGCGCAACCAAGAGAGCATTTTTAACCTTTTGCACCCGCCCCGAAGAGATACGTGAGTGCACGGATTTTGCACCTCTACCAACCCAAAAGCAAGCAACAAAAGTTTTCACCACAACCCTGTTCAAGAAGGTCTGGTTTTACTAGGGAATCACTTCTGGTAAGACCCTGATACCAGATTAGTGCGCTATCTGGATCAGAGAAAAAACATGCTACAAGAAGAGATGTGAAGCGGCTGCCTTGTATAGCTTTTTCATTGAAAAACATTGGCGTTTCGCATACCATACATTGTTGCACTCAAGAAACCCCGGAATACAGGTACCGGGATGGAATTATTCCTTGTACCGCTCACCTTAAATTTCCCTGCTTAGGGGGTTAAAAATGGCAGAAACTAGCGAAATAGAATGGACGGACGCGACTTGGAACCCGACAACGGGCTGTACCAAAGTGAGTAAGGGGTGTGACAACTGTTATGCAGAACGTTTTTCCGAAAGATTCAGGGGCATAAAAGACCATCCTTACGAGCAAGGCTTTGACCTCAAGCTATGGCATAGTCGCGTTCACTTACCTCTATTTTGGAAAAGCCCAAAACGTATATTTGTAAATTCGATGAGTGACCTTTTCCATAAGGAGATTCCACAGAGCTTTATCAGTGAGGTTTTCGATACTATGGAATTAGGCAATTGGCATACTTACCAAGTGCTGACAAAGCGGAGTAGCCTACTCCGTAATTTTGTAAATAAGAGGTATCTCACCACTCCTGTACCTTCTCATATGTGGCTTGGGGTTTCCATCGAAGATAATACTGCTTTATCCCGTATCGAACATCTTCGACAAGCTAATGCATCCATCAGGTTCTTATCAATCGAGCCCCTTCTTGAGCGTTTAGGAAAAATCAATTTAGAGGACATCCATTGGGTCATCGTCGGCGGTGAAAGTGGCCCCGGTTTTCGTTCGATGGAAGCTGATTGGGTTAGAGAAATACGTGACCAATGCGTTGAATCAGGCGTTGCCTTCTTCTTCAAACAGTGGGGAGGCATAAGACCGAAAGCTGGTGGCAATGTGTTAGACAAACGCCATTGGTTACAGTATCCCCGAATCCCTCGCCGTAAATCTGCTATCGCTAAAGCATCCCTCACTAGCGGAGGTTAGAATGAAGGCTCCCGAGTACTACGCGAATAGAGAACAGACTTATCTCAAACACTTCTTTCTTGAGCGTTATCTCGAACGCGTAGGGTTTAATATTTGTTCGTTCAAGAGTGATTTTGTTTATGTTGACGGATTCTCCGGCCCTTGGCAATCAACAGATGAAAAATTTGATGACACATCTTTTATGATTGCGATACAAGAGTTGAGAAAGGTTCGGGAGGGCGTTGCGAATATAGGTCGCCGCCCTCCAACTATTAGGTGTCTTTTCATTGAAAAGAACCCTGAAGCGTACCGAGCTTTAGAGAAAGCCGTGGAAGACATCACAGATATGGAGGTTAAGCCTATACACGGTGAGTTTGAAAATGTCATTTTAGAGATACTTAAGTTTATAGGCAACTCCTTTTCTCTTGTCTTTATTGACCCAACAGGATGGACAGGGTTTGGACTTAATCGAATTGCACCTCTCCTTAAACATTCCCCGGGTGAAATAATAGTTAATTTCATGTTCGACTACGTTAATAGACATTTCGGCGTCTCTTTTGACGAGCTTTTCGGTGGCCCCGGATGGTCGCCGGAAATGAGCGAGAGTGAAACTATTCAATTGTACTGTGACCGTATGAAATCTGCGGGACATTTCAATTACGTTACTTACACCCGCATCCTTAATCCGACGAAAGACCGTACTTATTTCTATCTTGCATATGGAACGCGACATTGGAAGGGCTTATATGAATTCCGCAATGTTGAAAAGAAGTTCGTAGATGAACAAGAACGTATCCGTTCAACAGCAAAGCAAACCTCACGAATAACAAGAACAGGACAGAATGAATTATTTGCAGCAACGGAAGCCGCCAGAGGAAACCCCTCCTTTGAAATCGAGAGGGAACATCAATTAAGTGCGGCTTCCACCCGCATTCGGAATACTCTTCTATCCTGTGAGCAAATACGTTATGAGGATTTGTTACCTTCTTTCTTGGAGTTACCCTTAGTTTGGGAAAGCGACGTGAAAGAAATGATCATGAAACTCCGTAACAGAGAATTAGAAATAGTAGGGATGAAGCCGCGAGAAAGGACGGTTAAGCCCGGACATATTTTGAGAAGTTTAATATCTAGGAGATAGCTCTGAGGCCGAATGTATAGGTAAGGATGTGGAGCTATAGAAGACCCACTATGGAGGTAACTGCTAAAGCTTGCAGGGTTTATGACTACGAGCTTACCTCTTAAATAAATGCGTAGGGAGCCAAAAGCGCAGACATTCATTGCTGGCCCTTTAAGGCATTAAAAGCGTGAGTTGCGCGAGGGTTTCGACGTGGTGGGTTTGGGGAAACATGTCGAAGGCGGCGAGGGAGTGGAGGCGGTAGCCGTGTGCGGTGAGGGTGCGGAGGTCGCGGGCGAGGGTGGCGGGGTCGCAGGAGACGTAGGTGATGCGGGGGGGTTGGAGGGCGACGATGCCTTCGAGGGTTTCAGGTTCTGCGCCTGCGCGGGGCGGGTCGAGGAGGACGAAGTCGGCGGGCGCGAGTTCGGCGGCGTGGTGTTTGAGCCACGGGCCGACGCTGCCGGTTTCGATGCGTGCGTTGGCGAGTCCTGCACGGTCGAGGTTGCGACGCGCGTAGCGGCTGGCCGAAGGGTTTCCTTCGACGCCGACGACGCTTGAGAAGCGGCGTGCGAGCGGGAGCGTGAAGAGTCCGACGCCGCAATATAGATCGAGTGCGAGATTGCCGTGCGCGTCGCGCGTGGCGTCGCGGACGAGCGGTTCGAGGAGGTCATGGTTGATTTGGAAGAAGCAGTCGGCGTCGAAGCGGTAATGCTCGTCGCCGATGCGGAGGGAGTTTTCGTGCGCGTCGTGTGCGTTGACGGGGGGCGCAAGCGTGACGCCTTCGTCGCCCGCCGCCGCTTGAAACTCGTGGGCACGGGGCGGCAGCGCGTGTGCGTGCATCTCGGCGCGCAGGTTTGAGAGGCGCTCCTGCAAGGCGGGCACGACGACGGGACACTCCTGCACGTCGCAGACTCGATGCGAGCCGCGCTGATAATAACCGAGCGTTTCGGTGTGCGCGTCGAACTGCCACCCGGCGCGCGAGCGGTAGCGCCAGGGGTCGGGCGCAGGCGTGATGTGAATATCGGCGGGCGGCTCGATGCGTGCGATGCGGCGCAGGCAGTCGCGGATGATCTCGACCTTCGAGGCGAGTTGCGCTTCGTAGGTCAACTGTTGAAAGTCGCAGCCGCCGCAGCGTCCGAAGTAGGGGCAGGGCGGCGCGACGCGCACGGGCGAGGGCGCGAGTATTTCGACAATCGAAGCGAAGGCGACCGCGCCGCGCACGCTCTCGACGCGGACGCGCAGGCGGTCGCCCGTCGCCGCCAGCGCGACGAGCACCGTCCGCCCTCCGGCGTGCGCCAGCCCCATCCCGCCCGGCAGGATGCGCTCGACCTCGACCTCGTACTCGACGCCCGCGCCCTCTGGCCGTCGCTCGTCACTCACAGGCGGCGGCGGCGCGGGGCGCGGGCGTTTTCGTTTTCTCATCGCGCGCGTTTTGTCTCCTACATCTGCTGGCCGGAAGAGTACTGGTTGGCCGTCCATTGCGGCGGCGGGGGCGGCGCGCCGTATTCGAGCGACGTGTTCTCCAACTCAAACTCGACGCCGCCGATGAAGCCGGAAGCGACGTTGTAAATAAGCCCGCCGACGAGTCCGAAGATGAAGCCCATGAAGGCGTACATGATCGGGATGAAGATCATGTAAAAAAGGCCGAGGCCAATGCCGATGCCCGCGCCCGGCGCGCCCTCATTACCCATAGACATCATCGCCGCGCCGAAGACCATCATCAACAGCCCGAGCGGAATCCCGATGACCAGACCGAGTCCGGCCCAGACCACTCCCATGATTTTCGCTATAGAAAAAACCCCGATGCGTTTGAGGGTCATGTTTGCCATTGCAATCTCCTTCTTCCCTTAAAGGGGGACGGGTTAGAGGTAGAACAAGCTGAGACGGGGAATGCCGCGCGCTTCGCGCAGCAATTTCGCCAGCAGGTTATCGAGCGTCTGTTCGTATGTCGCGCGCTCCATACGCTTGCGGTAGGGCTGCAACTGCTCGGCGGCGTGCGCCGTTCGCTCCTTCAATTCGGCGGGCGAGAGCGTCGCGCGCAGCGCGCGGTCTAACAACTCTTCGAGACCGTTCAGAGAGTCTTCCAACTGCTCCGCGTCGGGACGCGCGGCAGACGAGAAGTCGCGCTCCAACTCGTCGAGACGCGCGCTCACACGCGTCAGGGCTTCGACCAGTTCGCCCGCGCCTTCCGACCGCTCGCGCGCACGCGCGAGCGCGCCGCGACACTCGGCCAGATGCGCGACGATGGCTTCGCGCGGAAACGGCAGGCCCGACATCTTACCATTAGCCTCCGCGCCCGCCGCATCCCGTTCCGGCGTCTCGACCGGCGACGCCGCAGCCGCGCCGAGTTGCCGCTCCGTCCACTCCGCGAACTGCGCCTCCACCTCTTCCTGACAATAGAGCAGAGACTTGACGCTGCGATGGCGGGGGCGCGCCTCGTAAGAATCGAAGGAGTGTTCGATGCCGCGCAGCGCGACGTGCAGCGGCACGCCCATCTTCTTCCAACTCTCAATCAAAGCCCAATCCAAAGGGCTCAACAGCAGATGCTTCCCCCGCCGCCGGATGAAAGTGTCCTCAATCTCGGTATAGTAATTAAAGTAGTTCATCTAAAATTCGTAAATCGTAAATGGTAAATCGTGAATAGATAAGAGCGTTCAGCGCGTCTCTATTTAGGATTTACGATTCACGATTCACGTTCTTCATATTTCTTTCGTAGATCAGACGCATCCCTTCGAGGGTGAGCGTATCGTCTATGGTCTGGATGAGTTCGACACCGGTGGCGATGAGCGGGGCGAGGCCGCCGGTGGCGATGACGTGCGTCGTGCCGCCGAGTTCTTCGAGCATGCGGCGCAGGATACCGTCAACGAGTCCGACGTAGCCGTAGAAGAGGCCCGACTGGATCGAGCCGACCGTGGACGAGCCGATGACCTGCGCGGGGCGCGCGATGAGGACGCGCGGCAGGCGCGCGGCGCGTTCAAAGAGCGCATCGGCGGAGATGTTGATGCCGGGCGCGATGACGCCGCCGAGATATTGCCCGCGCGCGTTGATGGCGTCGAAGGTCGTGCCCGTGCCGA
Organism: Pyrinomonadaceae bacterium; assembly: GCA_035537095.1. GTDB lineage: Bacteria > Acidobacteriota > Blastocatellia > Pyrinomonadales > Pyrinomonadaceae > DASWNP01. Next base: position 14,238 of record DATLMV010000173.1, on the reverse strand, counting down.
AGTCCACGACGATGCAGGGCGCGCCGTACTTCGCGCGCGCCGCGACGGCGTCAACGATGCGGTCTGCGCCGACATCCGACGGCGGTTGATAGAGAATCTCCAAACCCGTGTCGGTCGTGTTGTCAATAAAGAGCGGCGTCTGCCGGAAATAGACCTCCGACATCCGCTTCAGAGTGAAGTTCAGCGGCGGCACGACCGACGCGATGGCGACGCCCGTGATGGCCTGAAAATCAATCCCCGCCAGCGCAAACAGGTTGCGCGCGTGCACGCCGTACTCGTCCACCGTCCGCGCCCGCGCCGTCGTCAGACGCCAATGCGCCGCCAACCGCTCGCCCTCATACACGCCGAGCGAAGTGTTCGTATTGCCGACATCTACTACAAGCAGCATTGTTTTAATAGTGACGGGTGACGAGTGACAAGTGACGAGCAGGAAGAAAAAGGTCGCAAGTCTAATGTCCAAAGTTTCAAATCGTAGTTTTTAACTTTGGACTTCTTCCGGCTCGTCACTCGTCACTTGTCACTTGTCACTTCTCTCTGAGCGACGTGACATCTCCGGCGCGGACGATTCGGATTTCTCCCCGTGGGGTTTCTACACGCAAAGCGCCGTCGGTTTCAAGCCCGCGCGTCGTGCCTTCGATAATTTCCGCGTCGAGCGCGACGCGGACGCGCTTGCCTTCGGCGTAGGACGAGCGCGCCGTCCATTCGCGGACGACCCACGCATCGCCGCCCGCCGCCTGAAGTTGTTCGTAGCGCGCGGCGAGCGCGGCGACGAGCGAGCGCAGCAGAGGTTCGCGCGCGGGCCGCCGTTCGCCCGTTAGCGTTTCGACCGCGATGGCCGTCTCTCTCAACTCCTGCGGGAACGCCTGCTCGGTCAAGTTGATGCCGATGCCGACGACGCACGCGCGCCCGCTCGCCGACTCTATCGCCTCCGCCAGAATCCCGCACAGCTTGCGCCCGCGCGCCTGAATGTCGTTCGGCCACTTGATGTCAACGTCTAACGCGTACGCGTCGCGCAGCGCATCCGCCACCGCGATGGCCGCCATCAGCGTCAGGAGCGGCCACGCGTGCATGTGGATGCGCGGTCTGAGCAGGATACTGAAATATAGTCCCGCGTCCGCAGGCGACGCCCACACGCGCTGCTGCCTGCCGCGCCCCGCCGTCTGCTCGCGCGCCACGATACACAACCCCTCGGGCGCGCCCTGTGCGGCCTGTCGCGCGGCCTCCGTGTTGGTCGAGGGCAGCGAGTCGTATTGCAGAATCAAGGGTTGGAAAGTCTGTGTCATGCGTCGAAGCAGTAAGGCAGAACGTGATTCATTAAAAGACGAATCCGCTTTAACAGCAAGCGGCTCAACGGAACGCTAAGAGGCAGTTTGAAAAGTCCCGTCAGGGACTATTGAGAGTAACCCAGCGATTCATCGCTGGGAACAATCCGAGAGAGTTTTCTGGGAGTCCCGTAGGGACGGTTGAATATTGCATTCAGCCGTCCCTACGGGACTCAAAACATTCTTGCCCTATTCCCCAGCGATGAATCGCCGGGCTACTATCGCTTGTCCCTACGGGACACAATCTTATTTTTCAAACAGCTTCTCACGCTCAAGATAAGGGCAGACGCCGAAGCGCCTGCCCTTATCTTGAGCACTTGCCTTTATCTTGTTGCCCGTCCAATAGCCGCGCTAGATGCGATAACGCAAGAGCGCGCCGACGCCGCCCACTTCGGCGAGCAGCGCGGGGTCTTCGACGAAGGTGACGGTCGCGGCTGTTTGCTGTGCGCGCGTGACGAGTTCGTCGGCCATGACGACGGAGGGCGTCTCCATCTGGTCGCTGGCGGGGTCGCTACCGGCGACGACGGGGTCGTCCGTGATGACGACTTCGAGTTCCAACGCCTCGATGTCCTCGTCGGCGGCCTTGATCTCCTGTATCGAAGCGGTGAGGAAAAGCTCGTCCACCTGCCCCATCGCCAGAGCTTCGAGCGTGGCGCGCGCGCCGACGACGCCGAGGCCGCCCGCACGGTATTCGTCAAACAGTCGCTTGACCTTCTCGGCGTCCGTCTCCGCGTCGTGCTCGCGCAGGGATTCGAGCGTCGTGTCGAAGATTTCGTGCTCCGGCGTGTTGATGTCGAGGCTGACGATGTCAATCACCTTCTCGGTCAGAGCCTTCGGCAACTGCTCGCGCAGCACGGGGATAATCACCTCGTCGCCCGCGAGGATGACGTGCTCGGCGCGTTCCTCGTCAACGATGCGTCCGAGCGCATCGGCGACCTCTTTGGCGTGGAGCAGATGATAGTTGTCGGCGTGTCGCTGGAAGCGCATCTGCGACCAGCCGCCCGCCTTGTGACGATTGATTTTGACGTTCTGAATCTCCTCGGCTTCGAGCGTCGTGCCGCGACCGAAGACGAAGATACGCGCGCGGTTCGAGTCGCAGACGAGCACGGCGTAGCGCGGGAACTGGTCAATCAGACGCGCGAGCGGATAGAGATGCGGCTGGTTGTAGATGTAGAGACGATGCTTGTCGAGCGGCGCTTCGAGTTGCACGGCCTCGAAGAAATCGTTCGCGCCCGCGCAGGCGAAGATGGCGATGGCGTTGGATTGCGGGCGCGCTTTATCCGCCAGATACGCGTTGATGCGCTCCACGTCGCGGTCGAAACTCTCGCGCGCTGGCGTGTGCGCCTCGTAGGTCTTGGCGCGTTCCCGAAACTCTTTGCGCAGGAAGCGTTCGTAGTCCTGCTGCCCGTGCTGGTTGGCCTGCGCGTTCAGATAGAGACTCAAGAACGGCAAGTCCGTATGCTCGAAGGCGGCCAACTTGTCCATCAACTTGTTGAGCGAAAAACTCTTTTCACTAGCTGACATGCTTCTTTTCAAACCCCTTTCGCTAATCTTCGGATGTGATCGCAGCGATGGCGCAAAACCGTTGACAGTTGACAACGGCGGCGCGTCCGGCGGGGCGTCCGGCACACGCTCGACATTGGCGCGCGTCGCTTTCGTCAAAAAAACTTTTCGGGGGAAATTGCGAACGGATATTAGCACGCGCTCTAACTTTGCAGCGACTTGTCAACGCAGACTCGGCTCCCGACGAAACTCGTGAGAAAAGAGAAAGACGAAAACAGGAGGACGCGCGTCCTCCCGTTTTCGCCTGTCTCTTTTGGAATGTGATTTATCCGATGACGCCGCGCAGTTTCGAGGCGTCGGGCGCGTAGTTGGGGAAGACCGTTTGCAGGTTCGCGTGGCCGAGATGCCTGTGCGCGACTTCGGCGAACACGTCGCGGAAATCAGTTGTGAGCGCGAGGTCGCGGCCTTCGTAAAGTTTGTCGTCGGCGAGGCCGGGCCATTGGCCGTAGACGCGCCCGCCGCGCGTCGCCCCGCCGATGAGGAACATCGCGTTGGCGTGCCCGTGGTCTGTGCCGCGCGTGCCGTTCTCGCGCACCGTGCGACCGAACTCCGACATCGTCAGAACAAGCACGTCCTCCATCCGCTCGCGTCCGAGGTCTGTGACGAGCGCAGAGATAGCCTGTCCGAACTGCTGCAAGAGAGTGGACAACTGACCGCGCGCGCCGCCTTCGTTGGTGTGCGTGTCCCAACCGTTCAAGTCTGTGAAGGCTACCTCCAACCCGACGCCCGCTTTAATCAGTTGCGCGATTTGCAGGAGCGACTGCCCGAAGCGTCCCTGCGGATAACGCGCGCCGTTCTCCGGTTTGTACTGCGCGGGGTTAACGCGTTTCAGAAAGTTGACCGCCTCGAAAGTCTCCCGGCCCGTGCCGCGCAGGGCGTCGCCGACGCTCTGCTCGTAGATGTCTTCAAAACCGCCCTGCACGCTCTTGGAGTACTGTCCGGCGCGAATCGTGAAGTCCGCAAGGTTCGAGATGGCGAGCGCGGGCGCGCGTCCCTGCATGGTGCGCGGGAGGTTCTGCGTCAAAGAGACGGCGCGAAAGGGCGAAGCCTTCGGGTCGTTCGCCGCTTGCAGGTAACGATTGAGCCAGCCGTCTTCGGTTGATTTCCTACCGGGCGTGCCGGACTCCATGTAGTCCTGCGCGTCGAAGTGCGAGCGCGTGCTGTCGGGCGAGCCGACCGCCTCGACTATAGCCAGACGCCGCTCGTCCCACAGACTCTTGAACGACGCGAGCGACGGATGCAGACCGAAATGACCGTCCAAATCAATCACCGCTTCAGCACTCGCGCCGCCCGTGCGCGGGCGCGGAATCGCAATCGTCGGGCGCAGAGCGTAATACGCGCTCTCGCCGTGCGGCACTACCATGTTGAGCCCGTCAACCGCGCCGCGCTGGAAGATTGCGATTAACATTTTACGCCGCCCGTTCGACGCGCGCGCTAGTCCTTGCGCCAGCGCCGTCCGCTGCAAGAACGAAGGCGCGCCCGGCATCAGCCCGAAACTCGCCAGCGCGACGCCGCCCGATTTAAGAAAAAACCTGCGATTCATAGATACCTCGTGAATCGTCAATCGTAAATCGTGAATAGATAAAACCCTTTCTTTCTATTCACGATTTACGATTGACGATTTACTAACCTACTGACGTTGAAATTCCGGCGTGCCGAGGATGAGCGCGGCGATGCGTGAGACTTCGGGGTTGCCGACCGCCGCCGTCGCTGTCGTCGTGCCCTTCGACGTTTGCGCGCGTCGGCTCGGCATCCCGTTGCGTTTGGTCGCGCGGTCGTCGCTGCTGTCGCTCAACTCCGCTCCGGCGTTCGCGTCCAAAGGCTCCGCCAGTTGCTTGAGCAGCGTCGCCTTCGTCTTGGGCGACACGTCGCCCTGCACGATCAGTTTGAGAAATTCATCTATGACGAACTCCTGTCCGGCGACGCGACCGGAAGCATTCGCCGCTCTGCCGACGAAGCGCGACAAATCAACGCGCGTGCCCGGAATGCGATTGCCGACGAGCGCGAGCGCGAAGTTGAGACGCTCAAGCAGCGCGCCCGTGTTGACCCACGCGTCGGCGCGGTCGGGATAGCCGGTCGGCGCTTGATAGAGATAGAGCGGCTCGCCCATCTTCGCAATCCAGCGATGGAGTTGGGGCGAGCCGTTCGTGTCGCCGCCGAGCGTGCGAATCGCGCTGACGGCCAACTCGAAGGGCGTCTTGATCTTCGCGCGGCGCGCTTCCGCCGAGTTGAACTCGGGCGAAGCGAACAGGGCGCGCAACGTCGCGCGGATGTCGCCGTCGGACTTCGTGAAAGCATCTGCGACGCGCGCGACGAGCGCGGGACTCGGATTGTCGGAGACGAAGCGGCGCGACAATTTGGCGGCGATAAAGCGTGCCGTCGCGGGATGACGCGCGAGGATGTCGAGAACTAACTGCCCGTCGCGGATGCCGCCGCGCGCGGGGATTTTCTGGCCGAGCACGGTCTTCTCGCCGTCGTCGTGCAGGCGCGGGCTGAAGTGAAACTGCGCTGCCGTCTCGTCGCCCATATAGCCGCGCGGGTTGAGAATCGTCCAGCCGGTGAAGGCGCGCGCCACCTCCTGCACGTCGCGCTGCGTGTAGCCGCCGTCAACGCCGAGCGTGTGCAACTCCATCAACTCGCGCGCGTAGTTTTCGTTGATGCCGCGACGCCGACGCTGTTGCTGCGGCGGCGCTTGCTGTGCATTCATCTGCGCCGCGCCCGCGCCTTCCGGCTGCTGTTGTCGCATCTGCTCCGGATTCTGCCGTCGCAGGCGACCGAAGCCGCCGCCCGCCTGCCTGCGCAGGCGTTCGCGCGTCGAGGGGTTCATCATCTGCAACCTGCGGCGGCGTTCATTGCCTCCGGGCATGCGCGCGTTGGGGCTGACGCTCTGAAAGTTGTCGAGATAAAAGAGCATCGCCGGACTCTTCGCCGTCGCTTCGAGCAGGTCGCGGAACTTGCCCAGAGCGTGCGGGCGAATCACGTCGCGGTCGTAGGAAGTGAGCAGCCAGCGGTCTGCGCCCTTGCCCGCGAAGATGTTGAAGTGGTTCGTCCAGAAATCAACCAGCACTTCCTGCAACTGCCGCTCGCTATAGACCGCGCGCAGGATACGCGACGCCTGCAACTCGGCCAGAATGCGCTGCGGCGGTTGCAACCCGCGCTCGCGCATGTATTCGAGCATCGCGCGGCGAGACTCTCTCCGGTCGCCCGCGTCAGCCGCGCCCGCGTTCGCTTCTGCGTCCGCCGACGGCTTATCGGTCATCGTCGCGCTCATCTCATTCTCGTTCGCGTCAGGCGCAACAGGCGCAACTGACTTTGTGCCGCCGCCTCTGGCCTGAGTTTCCAAAGCCTTCTGCTGCGCGTCGCGCAACGCCGCCAACTCGGGGGGCAGTTCGCCCTCCCTTTGCAGGCGACGCAACAACTGTCCGGGGTTCGGATACTTCGCCAGCAACTCGCTCGAACTCATCGTCAGCGTCGGCAGAGCGCGCAGCTTAGCTTCGACCGCCTCATCCCTGATGCCCTGCGGCTGCAACTGTTCCTCGATGTAACGCTCCAGCCCCATGCGCCGCACGCGCTCCACATCTCCCGGTCTCGGCCCGAAGCCCAGACGATTCAACACGTGCACGATGCGCTCGTCTTCACGCAACGCCTGCGCGGCGCGCTGTTGCTTCCGCTGCTCCTGCGCGCCCGCGACGCCGACCGCAAACGTGTTCGACAGCAACGCCAGCAACGACACGAACGCCGCCGCGCCCCTCGCCTTCCCGCGCCCCTTGAATTTAAGAAAGTTCATAAAATTTCCGTCTCCGGCCCCGCATTTCTCTCAATAAAAATCGTGATTTTTTGCGTGAAAATCGCCGTCCCGCCCGCGTCGTCTATTTAGACGCACGGCGCGGCCCAATGGTTGAATAATTGAAGGGGAAAAGGTCGAAGGGTAAACGGGGAAAGGGTAAAGGGAAAAGGTAGAGTATCTGCTTGCTTCCTTTTCCTCTTAAGCCTTTCCCCGTTTACCCTCTTAAGCCTTTCCCCTTCTTTTTATCGCAGGGGGCGCGGGTAGGCGACGGGGCTGCGGTGGCCTTCGCGGTCTATGGCGCGGACGCCGAAGAAATAGTTGTCTTTGGAGAGTCCTGTGACGGTGTAGGTGTTGACGCGCCCGACGTTGCGCGTGTGTGTCCAGACGGGCGAGGTCGTGTCGCGCCAGACGATCTCATAACCGGCGAGATCGGGTTCGGTGTTGGCGACCCATTGGAGATCGGTGTCGTTGGTCAGACGCTTGGTGAGGATGCGCACGTCCTTCGGCACGGCGGGCGCGCGTGCGAGCGCGGCGAGCGCGGCGGCATTCAGGCGTGCGACCTGCGCGACGTACGGGAAGTCAACGAACTCCGGCAGGTCGCCGTACTGCACGCCGTTTTCGACGCGCACGTTCTGATGTTGATGTGTGTAGTTCTCATGAGTCTCGGTGAAGCGCACCGCCGGGTAGCCGCGTTCGAGGAAGGGGATGTGGTCGCCGCCGCGTAGGTAACGGTCGCGGCGATAGACGAGCATGACGCGGAAGGCGGGCAGATACTCACGCCCGGCATCGGCGATGAAGCGCGCCAACTGGCGCGACGTGGAATCGTTCTCGCCGCCGACGCTGCGCCGCGTGCGCCCCTCCTCCTCCGTCTCGTTAGACGGCACGCCTTCGGAAAAGACGCGCACCGTGCGGCGGTCGCGGACGCCGTTGCCGCCCGTGGTGTTGCCGACGATGTCGTTGGTGAACATGGCCTCGATGTTCCAGTTCTTCTGCTTGGCCTGCTCGGCGTAATAGGTCGAACCGAGGAGGCTCTGTTCTTCGCCCGCCACCGCCATGAAGACAATCGTCGCGTCGAACCGGCGCGACGCCATCACGCGCGCCATCTCAAGGACTGCCGCGACGCCCGACGCGTCGTCGTTCGCGCCCGGCGCATCACACGCGGCGTCGGTCGGGCTGCTGCACATCGAATCATAATGGCCGCTCACGACGTACATCCGGCTCGCGGACTCGCTTTGCGCGCCGCGCAGCGTGGCGACGACGTTCGTGATGGTCGTCGGCACGGGCACGCGCCCGCGCGGCGGCGGTTGCGCCTCTTGCAGATACGACTGTTTCTCGACCGTCATCCGCCCGCCGCTCGCCTGCGCGATGCGCGCGAACTCGCCGTAGAGCCAGTCGCGCGCCGCCCCGATGCCGCGCGCCGGGTCGTCCTGCGCCGAGAGCGTGTTGCGCGTGCCGAAGGAGACGAGTTTGCGAATCGTGCGCTCGACGTTGCGCGCGTCAATCTCGCCGATCATCCGCGCGATCTCGGGGTCGCGCGACGTTGGAGACGACACGCTCGCGGCGTCGTTCTGTCTCTGCCGCCGCGCCCCGCGCCCCTGCGCATGAGAGGCGACGGGCGCGAGCGTCGCCGCCGTCAAGACGAGAGACACAGCATACGAGAGAGCCGTGCGAAGGTTGGAGATGCTACCGTTCATCTGCGCTCACACTTCCTTAATTTGAGAGATAGAGAGACTGTCTTCGTGTGAAGTTAACAGTAACGCGAAGCGGCACGCGGAAGCAACGCGAAAGCAGCCGCCGGATGACGGGTAAAGAGGATGCTTTGAGCACTTTCTTTACCCGTCACCCGGCGTCGGTGCGTTCGGGAGCCTGTTTTTACCGGATGCGGTAGATACGATTTTTCCAGACGACGATGACCGTGCCGTCGAGATTGCTTGCGATGCGTGCGAGTCCGGGTTCGTCGGCGGCGAGAGCGCGGAAACGCTCCGAGCCGCGCGAGATGTTGGTGGTCGCCTGACCGGCGCGATAGGCCGTGTCCGTCCACGCTCCGTTCTGGAAGCGGAAGCTACGACCGCCGACGCTGCGCGTCTCCGCTACGGCGGCGGTGGTGCTGCGCGCGACCTCGTCGCGACGGGCGCTCGTGCGTGGTTCGGCGGGTGCGGACTTCATCGCGCCTGCGCGACTGCGCTCTTCCGTGCGCTGCTCGTCCTTCATCCGCCGCTCGTCGCGCGCGAGTTCGCGCTGTTGTTCGCCGCGCTGCTGCACTTCATAGCCGCGATTGCTTTGCGCCATCTGGTCTTCGCCGCCGCCGCCCGAACGCTTGCGGCCTACGCCGTAGGTATTCGCGCGGTTGTTCTGCTGCTGCTGCGCGTTGGCCGCGCCCGCATAGACTCTCGCCGACTCTTCGAGTTCAACCGCGCGCTCTTTCTCGACGGACTGCGCGGGCGCGGGCGGCGCGGTCTGCACGGCGAAATTGGCGTCGTCGTCAGCCTTCTTCTCGGGCGGCCCCGCCTTCATTGCGAGCGGCGCGTTGGTGTCGGCCTCCTTGTTGATGACGTTGCCCGTGGCCTTGTCGGCGACAATCGGCGCGGAGGTGCTCCCGGCAATCTCGTTTGACGCGGGCGCGTCCTCACTTTTCGGCTGCGGCTGGTCTCCCACGATGCCTGCGGACGGAGGCAGCGCAGAGGCGTTGGAGTTCATGTTTGTCGTCGCCGTGTCCGCATTGCCCGTCGTTCCGGTCGTCTCGCGCACGGTCGTATCGTTGGCGGTCTGCGTGTTCGGCGCGAGGGTTTCATACCGTCGGGCGAGAGACTTTTCGCCCGCATTTTGACGCAGCACGACGAAGGCGACGATGCCGACGAGCATCACGGCCAGCACGGGCGCGACGTAGCGCAGAGCGCGCGGCGAGAAGAGCGCGGCGAGCCATTCGCTCCATGAAGTTTTCGGCGTGTGCGCGGCGCGGGCGTTTGTCGTCGCGGCCTCGCGCTTCTCTATCTCGCCCGCGACGCCCGAGGCGAGCGCGATGTTTGTGGCAATCTTCCGGCAATGGTCGCAATCGGCGAGATGCGAGGCATAGCGCAGGCGCGTCTGCGCGGGCAGAGCGTTTTCGGCGTAGGCGCTCAACTCGTCGGCGTCGAGATGCGCGGCAGAAGTGTCGGGCGTCGCCGCGTCGTGGCCGCTGTCGCCGCTACCGCCGCTACCGCCGTTGCCGCCCGCATCGGACGTGGAGGCGCTCGCGCCGCCGCGCCGCCGCGTCGCCTCCGTGTGCCCGCGCAACCAACGGTCAATCTCTTTGTCCAACTCTGATTTCATCAATCTCAATGCCTGACGCTTTTTCTATAACTGCCGACATCAGCCGTCATTTCAAGAACGCCTCGCGGCGTCGAATCTTGCGCTCATAAAGACACTCAGGAGATGTTTCCTCCCGTTCAAACGGGCGCGCGAACGCCCGCACAGGATGCGCGCCCTCAGAGGAACAGTTCATTCCTGCTTCTCTTCCAAGACCGTTTCGGCGGACGGCGTCAGGATGCTCTGTAAATCGCTTTGCAGGTGGACGCCCACGTCGCGCAAAGTGCGCGCCACCTCTTCGCGCGTCCAGCCGTGCGAGGCGACCAGCAGGGCTTCGACGCGCTTGCGTATCTCGCCCTGCGCACGCGCCAGACGACGACTCGCCGTCGCTTCGTGGACACCTAAAACAGCACCCGCTTCGCGCAGGCGCAGGTCGTCGAAGTAGTACAACTTGACGAGCAGGCGGTCTTCGGCGTCGAGTTCGCCGATGGCCCGCGCGAGCGCGGCGTGGACGGCGCGTGCGGCTTCTCCTTCGGCGAAGGCGCGCTCGGGGTCGGGCGCGGTGGCGACGCGGAACCCGTCCTCGCCCTGATGCTCCTCGTTCGCCATCCGGTCGAAATCGGCGGCCTCCTCCGTCTGCACGAGGCGCGACGTGCGCCGGTGCTGGTCAATCGCCAACTGCCCGACGACGGCGCGCAGCCAGCCGCCGAGCGAGCCGCAGCCGGAGTAGTACGCGAGTTTGCCGGAAGGCTTGCCGTCGGCGCGCGCGCGCAAGCCGTAGAGTTCAGCCCAGACCGATTGCGCCAACTCCTCCGCCTCCGCTTCGCCCGAAGACGCGCCGCGCGCCGCCGACAGAACCGTCGAGCGAAAACGCGTCATCAGATCGTTCCAAGCCGTCTCGTCGCCGCCCTCGCAGGCGAGGACGAGGACGAGTTCGTCGGCGTGCAGGGCGTCTATAAACTTTTCGATCTCGGGCGCGGCGGCGTCCGGCTGATGCCGGAGCAGATACTTGTCGAGCGAAGCGCGCAGGCGCGGCAGCAGTTGCGCGGCTGTCAGCGAACGCGCGTCGCCCGCGCGCGCAAGGAGTCGCGCCGCGCCGTCGCGCAAGAGTTCGTCGGTGTTGGACGCCTTCTGCTGGCTCATCGTGTCTCTTCGATGCCCGCCTTGCCGGATACGTATGCTATCACGAAGCGCCCCGCCATTTCCCTACTTTCCGGCACGCACGCGCCCGCCCGCATCCTAACTTTGACACCCGTCCGGCCCGTGCGATAGAGTCTGCGCGAGCTTACAGGATGAAGGATAGGGAACGAACCGGAGGTTTCCCGTCCGTTGAAGGAGCAATCGGAGGTCGGCTTTCATCCGGCATCGCGGCCCGTCCCGCGTCTTTGAATCATGCTGCGAGTCACCGAAATCTTCCGCTCGATTCAGGGCGAATCAACACATGCCGGACGGCCCTGCTCGTTCGTGCGGCTGACGGGCTGCCCGATGCGCTGCGTGTGGTGCGACAGCGAGTACACGTTCAAGGGCGGCGAGCAGATGACTTTGGACGAGGTGTTGGAACAGGTCAAAGCTTTCGGCTGCCGGCTGGTGGAGGTGACGGGCGGCGAGCCGCTGGCGCAGCGCGAGGCGTTCGCGCTCGTCCGTCGCCTGTGCGACGAAGGCTACGAGGTTTTGATTGAGACGGGCGGGTTCGTCTCGACCGCAGAAGTTGACGAGCGCGCCGCGCTGATTCTCGACGTGAAGTGTCCGGCCTCCGGCGAGGCCGGGCGCAACCATTGGCCGAATCTGGAAAGGCTCAGGCCGGAGCGCGACGAGGTGAAGTTCGTCGTCGCCGGACGCGAGGATTGGGAGTTCGCGCGCGACGTGATTGCGCGCTACGATTTGCAGCGCAGGGCGCGCGCCGTACTCGTCTCGCCCGTCTGGGGCGGGGTGGATTTGCAGGCGTTGGCGGATTGGATTGCGTCGAGCGGAATGGAGGTGCGGATGCAGTTGCAGATGCATAAATATATCTGGGGAGCGGAGGCGCGCGGAGTATGATGGGTGGATGGGACGATAAAGCCTTCACGTCCGACGCGGACGTGGAAGAGTTGGAGACCGACTTCGACCCCGCGCTCGCGGAGGAGGAGGACGAGCCCGCGCTTGCCGTCTGCCTCGTCTCGGGCGGGATGGATTCGTGCGTCTCGGCGGCCATCGCCCGCGCCGAAAACGACGAGTTGGCCTTCCTCCACATCTCCTACGGGCAACGCACGGAGACGCGCGAGCGGCGCGCGTTCGAGGAGTTGGCGGATCATTTCGGCGTCAAGCAAAGGCTCGTCGTCTCGCTCGAAGCCCTCGCGCGCATCGGCGGCTCGTCGCTGACGGACGAGACGATTCCCGTCGCGGAAGCCAACCTCGCGTCGCGCGAGATTCCGACGAGCTACGTTCCCTTCCGCAACGCGCACATGCTCGCCGTCGCCGTCAGTTGGGCGGAAGTGTTGCGCGCGGCGCGCATCTACGTCGGCGCGGTGGCGGAGGATTCTTCGGGTTATCCCGACTGCCGACCGGAGTTTTACGCGGCCTTCCAGTATGCGGTGGATGTCGGCACGCGGCCCGATACGGTCGTCGAGATCAGGACGCCCGTCATCGGCCTGAACAAGCCGGAGATCGTGCGTCGCGGCGTCGCGCTCGACGCGCCGCTCGCGCTCACATGGTCGTGTTACCAGTCGGAGGAGAAGGCTTGCGGGCGTTGTGATTCGTGTGCGCTGCGGCTGCGCGCGTTTCGCGAAGCGGGCGTCTCCGACCCCATCCCCTACGCGTGACAAACCGCTGGCAAATGACGCCCCGCGCGCACCGGTTTGACAACCGGTGGGGGTTCGGATGCATCATAACGTGCGGTTTATCGAGTGCCGAAACCCGTTCCCTCCCCTGTTACCGATTTCACTTTGAGGAGACCTTAGACTATGCGTCAGAAATTTTTCCTTCGCGTCGCCGCCGCCGCGCTGTTAGTCGCCGCGTGTGCCGTGGCCGCGTCCGCTCAGGTGGCTCCAATGTCCGGCAAAGTGACGTTGAAGCAGGCGGACGGAACGGTCGTCCCGGTCAAGGACGCGGTGATTGACATCTTCCGCGTTGACATCACGGGCAAGTTTCAAACCAAGACCGACAAGAACGGTCGCTACGTCCACGCCGGAATCCCTTTTCAGGGCAGGTACAGCCTCGCCGTCAGCGCACCCGGCGCGCGTCCTTCCTACGTCGCCAACATCAGGCCCAGCCAGCGCCCCGAGAACGATTTCGAGTTGATTCCGGGCGATGGTCGGCGTCTGACGTTGGATGAGATTAAGCAACTGTCGGCGGCAGCGGGCGCGCCGACCGAAGGTGGGCAGCCGAGCGAAGACGACAAGAAGGCCGCCGCCGAGATGCAGAAGAAGATTGCCGAGATCGAAGAGAAGAACAAAAAAATCGAGTCGGGCAATACCATCGTCACGCGCACCTTCACCGCCGGTAACGAAGCCTTGAAGGCCAAGAACTACGAAGCGGCCATCGCCGCCTACGACGAAGGTCTCGCGGCCCGTCCCGACGAGGCCGGTCTGCTCATCAACAAGGCCATCGCGCTCACGAATCGCGGCGTCACGCGCTTCAACACCTTCGTCAATGCCAAGGACGAGGCGGCCAAAGATTTAGCCTACAAGGACTGGCGCGACGCCGCCGACACGGCGAACAAGGCCGTGGAAGCCATCAAGACCATGCCCGCCGCGACCGACCCCGAAGGACAGACCAAGCGCGACCAGAACAAGATTGCCGCGATGGGCGCGCGCGCCGCCGCGATGAAGTTCGTCGGCACGAAGGTTGACAGGTCGCAGGCCGACGCCGCCTACGCCGCCTACGTGGAGTACATCGCCGTCGAGACCGACGCGAAGAAGAAATCGGAAGCGCAGTTTGAAGCCGCCAACGTCTTCTTCGAGGGCGGAGTTTACGACCGCGCCGCCGCCGAGTTTCAGAAGGTTATCGCGGAGAATCCCGGCAACGCCGACGCCTATTTCAAACTCGGCGCGGCGCTCCTCAACACCGGAGACAAGGCCAAGTATCAAGAGGCGTCGAACTATCTCTCGAAGTTCGCGGAGATTGCGCCCGATACCAACCCCTTGAAGGCCGACGCCAAATCGCTCCTGCAATTCCTCAAGGAGAACGAGAACATCAAGCCGATGAAGATCGAGACGCCGCGCCGCCGTCGCGGTTAAATCCCGACGAGCTACGCCGACAGCGTTCTTCAACAACCACAGCAGCCGCGCCCGCACGAATTTCACT
>DATLMV010000172.1:0-8653 GCA_035537095.1 Pyrinomonadaceae bacterium | reverse complement strand
ACATTCGCCGGAACCGTTAGCGCTGAAGCGCGCCAGTCGTTGCCGCTCGCGCAGTCAACGTCAACGTTAACGTCGTCGCGTCCGGCGGCGGACGCACCGCAGGCTGACGGGCGCAGCGTCGCCTTTGAGATTCGGGACGGGGCGCGTACGGCTTCGCGGCGGGCAGATTCTTCCCGCAACGCCGCGAGCGCGCAAACATTCGCCGGAACCGTTAGCGCTGAAGCGCGCCAGTCGTTGCCGCTCGCGCAGTCAACGTCAACGTTAACGTCGTCGCGTCCGGCGTCGGACGCACCACAGGCTGACGTGCGGAGCGTCGCCTTTGAGATTCAGGATGGGGCGCGTGCGGCTGCGACGGGCGCGGCGCGCATCGTGTGGCGCAAAGGGCGCGAGGGCTGGTCGCCGGACGCTGCCGCTTCGTTTGAGACGGACGCAAGTGTTTCGTCCGCTGTTTCGTCCGCTTCGTCGGGAGCCTCAGGAGCATCGGGCGCGGCGGCTGTGAGCCCCGCGACGCAGAGCCAGAGCATCGTGCCCGCGCCCGTGTCAACGGAGGCGCGGAACGGCGCGGCCAACATCGAACGAATCACGGAGCAGGTCATCCGCACGCTCTCGCGCCGGATGTCGGTCGAGCGTGAGCGCAGGGGGTTGAGGCGATGAAGTTAGACAATAAGTTAGCCAAGTTGACCATCAAGCCGCGCGATTCCAACCTGAGTGAAATCGAGGTGATGTTCAACCCGACATCCTATTCGGTTGCCAAGCCGGTCTCCTACACCGAGCAGGCCAAGACGGAACTCAACGCCCCTCTGCTGGTTTTCGGCGGCGGCGGCGCGCGCACCATGACGCTCAATCTGTTCTTCGACGTTACCGAACGCGTCAACGGCAAGAAGATCGAGGACGTGCGCGATTTGACCAACAAGTTCGTCGCGCTGACGCGCATCGAGCGCGGGAAGAATCGCCCGCCTGTCTGCGACATCACATGGGGCAGCAACCCGCCGGTCAATTCCGATTTTCCGTTCGCGGGCGTCGTCACCAACCTGACGCAGGACTTCACGCTCTTCGAGAGCAACGGCAAGCCTTTGCGCGCCGATTTGAAAGTTGACTTCAAGGAGTTTCTCGGGTGGGGCGAGAGCCAGCGCGAAACCGACCCGGAGTTTACGACGCGCGTCGTCAAACGCGGCGACACGCTGAGCAGCATCGCGGGCGACGCTTACGGCGACCCCAAACTCTGGCGCGCAATCGCGGACGCCAACAACCTCGACGACCCGCTGCGGCTCGCCGTCGGCATGTCCTTGAGCATCCCGAAAGTTGATTGACGAAAGATGCCGTTTGCCAATCTCGACAATCCGATTGTGCCGGTCTTCGATGTCTCCATTGACGGGACGCCGCTGACGGCTGAAGCCAAAGCGCACATCTCGGAGGTGACGGTGGACGAGAGCGTCGAATGGCCGAGCATGTTCAATCTTGAGATTCGCAGTTCCGACGATTTGGATGACGAGAACCTTTGGATTGACGACGAGCGCATCTTCGGCATCGGCAAAGCGGTTGAGGTCAAATTGGGCTACGGCGACAAGTTGGAGAGCCTCTTCAAGGGCGAGATCACCGGACTCGAACCGAGCTTTCAGGCGAGCCGCTTACCCGTGATGATGGTGCGCGGCTACGACCGCCGCCATCGCCTGCAAAGGGGGCGCAAGACGCGCACCTTCGTCCAGCAGAAAGACAGCCAGATTGCCTCGAAGGTGGCGAGCGAGGCGGGTTTGACGGCTGAGGTGAAAGACAGTTCAGTCACGCACGACTACGTGGTGCAAGCCAACCAGACCGACCTTGAGTTTTTGCAGGAGCGCGCGCTGCGCATCAATTTTGAAGTCGTCGTCGAGGACAAAAAACTTCTCTTCCGTCCCGTCTCAAACGACGGCGGCGAGGTCTTGACCATCACGACCGACGACCACCTGCTTGAGTTTCACCCGCACCTGACTTCGACGCAGCAGGTCGGCGAGGTGACGGTGCGCGGGTGGAGTCCGAAGGACAAGAAGGAGATTATCGGGCAGGCGCAAGTCAGCGACGTGCGCGGCGAGATGGGCGGCACAACCCTCGGGCCGAAGTTGGCGAAGACGGCCTTCGGCGCGTCGGTCGGGTTATTGAGCGAGTATCCGGTGATGACGCAGGCCGAGGCCGACCAGATTGCCAAAGCGCAGTTCAACGACATCGCGCTGGCCTTGATTGACGGCGACGGCGTCTGCTTCGGACGCACCGACCTGCGCGCCGGAAAGGTCATCAAGATTGACGGCGTGGGGAAGCGTTTCAGCGGCCAGTATTACGTGACGGGCGCAGTCCATCGCTACAACGAGCACGACGGCTACCGGACGCAGTTCACCGTGCGGAGAAACGCTGTATGAACCTCTTTGACGCGATGTTGGAGACGGAGGAGGGCGGCGCGTCGTCGCATCGCATCAACGGCGTCGTCGTCGGCGTGGTGACGAACACGCAAGACCCGGAAGCGATGGGCCGCGTCAAGGTCAAGTTCCCGTGGTTGAGCGACACGGACGAGAGCACTTGGGCGCGCATCGCCGCGCCGATGGCGGGCAAGGAGCGCGGCTTCTATTTCCTGCCCGAAGTGGACGACGAAGTGCTGGTCGCCTTCGAGCACGGCGACCTGCGGTTTCCCTACGTGCTCGGCGCGCTCTGGAATGGCAAGGACGCGCCGCCCGAGAAGAACGACGACGGCAAAAACAACATTCGCGTGATCAAGTCGAGAAGCGGCCATGTCGTCCGCCTGACGGATGAGGACGGTGCGGAGAAGATCGAGATCATTGACAAGAGCAAGAAGAACAGCATCGTCTTCGACACCTCGGCGAACACCATCACCATCACTTCCGATAAGGACATCGTGCTCGCGGCCAAGCAGGGCAAAATCACGCTCGACGCGCAGGACGTGGAGATTAAATCTTCCGCCGCGACGAAGCTCGAAGCGGGCGCAAACATGGACGTGAAGGCGACGGGGCAGATGACCGTCAAGGGCGCGACCGTCAACATCAACTGAGCGAATTGACCGACTACCGGCGCGACGTGAGGACGCAAGCGAGTTATGGGACAACCGGCAGCAAAACAGGGCGACCAGATTATCGCCGTAGATACACATATCGTGATGGTTCCGTCGCCGGGCGGCCCCGTGCCGACGCCCCTGCCGCACCCGTTCACGGGGATTCTCAACGGCAGCCTGAGCAGCGACGTGAACATCATGGGGATGGCTGCGGCGGTCGTCGGCAGCACGGCAGACAACACGCCGCCGCACATCCCGACGCCGCCCGGAACCAGTTTTCAGAAGCCGCCCGCCAACAAGGGAACCGTTCAGATGGGCAGCCCGACCGTCAAGATCAACGGCAAGATGGCCGCGCGCAACGGCGACACGGCCATGACCTGCAACGACCCCGCCGACGCTCCCGTCGGCACGGTCATCGCCGTCGGAACGGTGTTGATCGGTTGAGACGAATTTGAAACAGTTGTTTAGAGCAGTTAACAAAACCGCGAAAGAAATTGACAGGGATGGACAGGATAAACAGGGTGAGCACACTTGAAATCAGCACGGATTATTCCGTTTCTTTAATCCTGTCTATCCTGTCCATCCCTGTTTGATTCTGCTTTGCTGGGCGCGGCGATTCCGTGTTGTGAGTAACTGTTAGTTTGTCAGTTTCGCCGGTTGGAGTGTGGAGATGTCGAAGCCTTTTTTGGGGATAGGTTGGGGGTATCCGGTCGAGGTCGCGGCGGACGGCGCGCTCAAGGTGGCGCGCTACGAGGAGAGCGTGCGCCAGTCAATCTGGATAATTTTGAGCACGGCGAAGGGCGAGCGCGTGATGCGGCCCGACTTCGGTTGCGGCATCTACGACCTCGTGTTCGAGACCAACACGGCGAACACCGCCGGAAAGATTGCGCAGGAGATTCGCCGCTCGCTGCTGCTCTTCGAGCCGCGCATTGACGTGATTGACATCAACGTGCAGCCCGAAGGCGACGGCGAGGTCATCCTGATAAGCATTGATTACCAAATCCGTGCGACCAATAACGTTTTCAATCTGGTCTACCCGTTCTATCTCGAAAGGAGTGCTGTCTAGTGGCGCAGCCGACGCCGAAAATTGACGAGCGCACGCCGCAAGACATTGCGCGGCAGGTGCAATCGCTCTCCTACATCTTCGCGGGAGAGTGGTTGCGCGAGCACGTTCCCGCCGACGAGCGTCCGAAGTTCGACCCGGCGAAGGGCATGAGCGCGGCGTTGATCGGCGTCTTCAGTCGCTTCGCTGAAATCATCATCCAGCGTCTCAACAGCGTTCCCGATAAAAACTTTCTCGCCTTCCTCGACCTCCTCGGCGCATCGCAACTCCCGCCGCAGCCCGCCCGCGCGCCGCTCACCTTTGCGCTCGCCAACGGAACCGTGCTGGATGCGCTCGTGCCCGCCGGGACGCAGGTGGCCGCGCCGCCCGCCGAGGGCGAGAACGAACCGATTATCTTCGAGACGGAGCGTGAGTTGGTGGTGACGGCGGCGCAGTTGGATGCGGTCTTCGTGCTCGACCCCGAGCAGGACACGTACGCCGATAACAGTCTCATCGTCGCCCCGACCCCGCCCATCGCCGCGCCGGTCTTTCAAGGCAACCGTCGTCTTGAACATCTCTTCTACATCGCGCAGGAAAAGTTGCTCGGCTACGACGGCGCGCAGTTGGCAATCACTTTAGACATCGAGCCGGTGGCGGGGGCGAAGCCTCTGTCGTTGCGTTGGGAGATATGGGACGGCTTGAAGGGCGTGCAGGTTCAGATGCTCGCCGACGGGACGAAGGGTTTAACGACCGACGGACAGGTGCTCGTGTATCTGCCGAAGGCCGTGCCGTTGCAGAGCGTCGAGAAGCGCGCGAGTCGTTGGCTGCGCTGCCGCCTGCTGCAACCTCTGAGCAACGCGCAGGAGTCGTACGCGGGAATGCTGAGCGAGGCAGACGTTCCGCTCGTCAAGTCAATCAGCCTGAGCGCGACGCTCAAGCGCACGGGGATGCCCGCCGACGCGGCCTTCCTCAACACGCAGCCGCTCGACATCACCAAAGATTTCTTCCCCTTCGGCGAGAAGCCGCGCTACGGCGACACGTTTTATCTCTCGAATAAAGAAGCCTTCTCGAAGGGCGGCGCGAGCTTCAAGCTCTACGTCACGCTCGTCAATCCGACGGGCGCGGCGGGCACTCCCGTTCCGCCCGTCAAGGCCAACAACGTCGTGCTCGTCTGGGAATACTGGAACGGCACGGTGTGGGCCAAGCTCGGTCAGTCGGAGTCGGCCAAAACGAGCACGTTCGATGCGACCAAAGCCTTCACCGCTTCCAGCGTCATCAGTTTCGCGCTTCCCGCCGACGCCGCGCCCGCGACCGTCAACGGCGTCGAAAACATCTGGATACGCGCGCGCCTCGTCTCCGGCAACTACGGCGAAGAGTCGCGCTTTGAACTCGTCAACCCGAACGACCCGTCCTCCGGCTACAAGCGCGACGATAAGGGCAACTATAATCTTTTGCCCGCGACCTACGCGCCGCCCGTCGTCAAGTCGCTGGCGATTGAGTACGAACTGGTCAAGACTGCGCCGCCCGATGCCGTCCTGACCTACAACGATTTCGCCTACGCGGACGGGACGGGCCACGCCTTCAAACCCTTCGAGCCGATGGACGACCGCAACCCGTCGCTCTATCTCGGCTTCTCTCTGCCCGCCGGACGCACCAGTTTTCCGAACCGCAAGATCAGTTTCTACTGCGGCATGGTCGAGGCGAAATTCGGCGACAGGTCTGTGCCCATCTCGCCGCGCCGGAGCGTGAAGGGCGGCGAAGCGGGCGCGCCCGTCACGCACAAATTCATCATCACGAATCCCTTCCCGCAACCCGCCACCTTCGACGTGAAAGTGACGGGCACGCGCTGGCCCGTCGTCATCACGCCCGCGCAGTTGACGATCAACGCGCGCGAAGCCAAAGAGGTCGAGGTTGCGCTGACCATCCCTGCCAACGAGAGCGCGGAGAGTGTCGAGCGCGGTTTCATCACGATCACGGCGGCGAGCGGCCCGCCGTATCTGGAAGCGACCGCCGCGCACGTCACCTACGCGGGCGGCGAAGACCCCGCCCAAGTGCGCCCGCATCTGGCTTGGGAATACTGGAACGGCAGCGCGTGGGCGACGATCAACGTCCGCGATGAGACGGCGAACCTGACGCTGCCCGGTCTCGTCGAATTTCTCGCGCCGCCCGATTTTGCGAGTCACGATGAGTTTGGGTTGAAACGCTTCTGGCTGCGCGTCCGCTGGCACTCCGGACAGTACGAGTCAGACCCGCGCCTGCGTCGCCTGTTGCTCAACACGACGATGGCCGCGCAGACCGTCACCGTCACGGACGAAATTCTCGGCTCAAGCGACGCGAGCAAGTATCAGAAGTTTCGCACGACGCAAGCGCCCGTCCTCGCCGGTCAGCAGTTGGACGTGCGCGAGCCCGAGATACCTTCGGCGACCGAGCAGGAGCGAATGATTCTCAAAGACGGCGGCGAGACTCTGACCATCGTCAGCGAGGGCGCGAACGTCAAAGAGATTTGGGTACGCTGGCAGGAAGTGCCGGACTTCTACGGCTCCGGCCCGCGCGACCGTCATTATGTTTTGAATCGCTTGCTCGGCGAGATCAGTTTCGGCGACGGGCTGCACGGCATGATTCCGCCGCTCGACACGGGCAATCTGCGCCTGACGAGTTATCGCACGGGCGGCGGCGTCTCCGGCAATCGTCCGGCGGGCACGATCACGCAACTCAAGACGACCGTGCCTTACGTTGACAAAGTGACGAACGTCGAACCCTCGACGGGCGGCGGCGACGTGGAGACGCTCGACTCGCTCATCGCGCGCGCGCCCCGCATGATTCGCCATCGCGGTCGCGCCGTCACGCTCGAAGACTACGAAGACCTCGCGCGCCTCGCCTCGACCGACATCGCGCGCGCCAAGTGCGTCCCGCTCGCCAATCTCGCCGCCGACCCCGACGCGCCCGTCCAACGTCTCGGCAGCGTCAGTCTCATCATTGTGCCGCGCTCAAGCGGGGCGCGCCCGCAGCCGAGTCTGGAACTGACGCGGCGCGTGCGCGAGTACGTCAACGCGCGCCGCTTACCGGTCGGCGAGTTGGTCGTCGTCGGGCCGGAGTACGTGCGGGTGGATGTCGAGGTCGCCGTCAGCCTGTCGTCGCTTGAAGGCGCGGGCGAGGTCGAGGCCAACATCCTCGCCACGCTCGCGCGCTACCTGCACCCGCTCACGGGCGGGCTCGACGGCCTCGGCTGGGACTTCGGGCGCAAGCCCTACAGGTCAGACCTGTTCGCCGTGCTCGAACCCATCGCGGGCGTTGACCACATCAACAGCCTGACCGTGATGGAGACGGAAGAACGCGACGGCGTGCGCGAGACAAACCGCTTCCTCGTCTATTCGGGCAAGCACAAAATCACTCTGACGTTTGACGAATGATCGTGAGTTAACCTTTGAAGAGAGCAGCCGTTTGACGAATCATAAAACCGACCTTTGAGGAATTGTGCGAAGCGCGCGCTCTAGCGTGTGAGCTAAAGAGAGATGCCGATAACCTTACCGAATCTGGACGACCGCAACTACGAAGACCTCCTTGAGGAGGCCCGTTCGCTGCTGCCGACCTACGCGCCGCAATGGACGAACCATAACCCGTCCGACCCCGGCATCACGCTGATCGAGCTTTTCGCGTATCTCACGGAGATGCTGCTCTATCGTCTCAACCGCGTGACCGACGCGAACGTCTATGCCTTCCTCCGTCTCTTGAACGCGCCCGGATGGCAGCCCTCGCCGGAGAAGAGTTTGCAGGAGCACGTGCGCGAGACGATGCTCACCTTGCGCGAGCCGTATCGCGCCGTCACCTGCGGCGACTTTGAATATCTGTCCTTCAAGGCTTCGGATGAGTTTGAGACGGTCGTCGCCGCCTCGAAAGTGAAGGTCACAGGCTCGCTCGACTTGTTCATGACTCCGGCCTTTGAAACGCTCGAAGGTTTGGACTTGCTCAACGATACGAAGGTCGAAGTCCGCCGCGCCCTCTGCGTCGCCGAACTCAATCTCGAAAACGACAGTCCGGCCACGCGCTACAATCCCAACTCCGGACACATCAGCGTAATCATCGTTTCCAGCGTCGCCGAGCAGACGCAAGGGGGCGCGCAGAAAAAGTCGAGTCTCGAAAAAGAGACGCGCTTGCTCGACTACGTGCAGGATTATCTCGACCAGCGGCGTCTCGTCACGACGCGCGTCCACGTCGTCCGCCCGCGCTACCTGCCCGTCATCATTCAACTGACGCTCGTCGTCACGCCCGACGCCCTGACGCTCAAGGAAGAACTCATCATCGCGCCCGCCGAGCAAGCCTTGAGAACTTTTCTCGACCCGCTCACGGGCGGCCACGACGCGCAGGGGTGGCCCTTCGGACGCAACGTCTACGTCTCCGAGATTTACGAACTGCTCGACCGCCTCTCGGGCGTTGATTACGTGACGCGGACGCGCGTCTCGAAGAACGCGCCGCTCTTAGACGAACTGGCGGTCGCGCCCGCTCTCAATTCACGCGTCAAACGCAACGCCAGCGGCGAAGTGATCGCCGTCGAACTGCTCGTGGACGAGTTGGTCGCG
>DATLMV010000171.1:0-7397 GCA_035537095.1 Pyrinomonadaceae bacterium | reverse complement strand
CAGGTCGAGGTGGTGAATCGCGTCGTCGCGGCGGTCAATTCGAGCCGGACGATAGAAGAGGTTTTCAGTCTCGCCAGCGAGCAGATGCGCTCGCTCGTCCCCTTCGACCGCGCCTCGATTGCGCTCTGCGAACCGGACGGCGAACACCTGCGCGTCTTCGCTCTTTCGGGCGCGCACACGGGTTCGCTCGCGGTCGGCGCGGTCGGCCCCGTGCGCGGCTCTGTGACGGCGACCGCGCTCGCCGAGCGCAGGATGATCGTCATCCCCGACCTCCACGCCGAGACGCGCTTCAACGCTTATGAAGACCTCTCGCGCGACGGTTTTCAATCCTCCGTCTGCTGCCCGCTCTTCTCGACGCACAATGCCGTCGGGAGTCTTAACCTGACGAGCCGGATGGCGAACGCCTACAGCCGCAAGCACCTGCTCGCGCTCGAACGGCTCGCGCCGCCGCTGGCAATCGCCATCGAGAAGATGCTCCTGCTCGAACAGTCCGAGCGGCGTTCGCGCGAGATGGAGGCGGCGGCGCGGCGCGAAGAGTTGGCCGGGCGCATCGGTCGCCACCTCGCAAGCTCGCTCGACCCTTCGACCGTCTTGCAGGAGACGGTGGAGACGCTCGGACGCGCGCTCGAAGTCGAACGCTGTCACATCGTCCTGCTCGACCGAGAGAGCGACGAGACGGCGACCGTCAATTATGAATATTTGCAGCGCGCGGATGTCGCATCCCTGCGCGGGCATCGCGTCCCTCTGCGGACGAGCCCTTACGCGCAGGGCGTCTTCGCCGCCGAACAGTCGGTCGCCATCGAAAACATCGAACAGTTGGAGCACGACGAGTTGGTCGAGTTGTACAGGCGACTCAAAGTGCGCGCCATCCTCGCCGCGCCGCTGCACGTCGGCGGTTCGCACGTCGGCCTGCTGGAAGTGCACGAATGCTTCCGCGCGCGCGTCTGGACGGAAGAGGAGGAGAAACTGCTCTGCACCGTCGCCGGACAGGTTTCGGTCGCGCTCACCAACGCGCAACTCTACGAGGCGAGCCGCCGCCGCACGGAGGAACTGCGCGGCCTCTACGAAATCTCGCGCACCTTCTCGACCCTCACCGACACCTCGGAGATCAGCGGTCGCCTCGCGCGCTCCATCGCGCAACTGACGGGCGGCTCGATGTGTCTCATCGCAACTTACGACCGGCGCAACCAGATAGTGCACGCCGAGTCGCCCGGCTACAACACGCCGCCCGAAATCATCGGCGAGTTTCAGTTCCGCCTCGACCGCGACAACCAGAGCGCGCCCGTCTATCAAACCGGCGAGCCGTTTCTCTCCAACGACCCGGCCCGCGACCCGCGCTTCAACCATGACTTCATCGAACGACATCGAATCCATTCCGTCTTGAGCGTGCCGATGCGCATCAAGCGCGAGCTTCTGGGCTTCATCTACGTCGCCAATCGCGCGGGTGGTTTTCGTGAACGCGACCTCCGCTTGCTCGAAATCTTCGCCACGCAGGCCGCCGAAACCATCGTCAACGCGCGTCTCTTCGCCACCATTCAGGCGCAGGCCGAACGCGAGGCGGTCGTCAATCGTCTGCTGCTTTCATTGCAGCGCAGCGGCGAGCCGAAGGAGAAGATCGGCTCGGTCATCGAGCGCATCGGCGAGGTCTTGGAACTCGACCGCTGCATCACCGTCCTCTTTGCCGAAGGCGAGCACGAGGACTACTACGGCGAGTGGTGCGCGGACGGCGTGACGCCGGTCACGAGTTGGGCCGACGTGCGCGAGCGTTCGCCGATGCGTTATGCGCTGCGGACGAGCCGCCGTCCTCTCGTCGCCGAAGACGTGCGCACGCACCCGCTCGCCGCCGGTCTCGAAGACTTGATCGAGCGCACCGAATTGAAGAGCATGATGGTCGTGCCCATCCTGCATCAGGGGCGCGTCATCGGTTCGATCAGCGGGCATCAGACGCGTCGGCAGAGACATTGGAAAGAGGACGACGTTGACCTGTTGTTGGCCGTTGCCACGCACGTCGGCTCGACTTTGGAGAACGCGCGTCTGATTGCCGAACTGCGCGAGGCCAACCGTCTCAAAGATGAATTTCTCGCCACGCTCTCGCACGAACTGCGCACGCCTCTGACGGCCATCACGGGTTGGGTGGACTTGTTGAGCGAGAGCAAACTCGTCGAGACGGACGAGGAGTTGGCCGACGGCATCAACGCCATCAGCGCCGCCGCCGTCTCGCTCGCGCAACTCATCTCCGACCTCCTCGACCTCTCGCGCATCCAGCGCGGCGTGCTGCGGCTCGAACGCGAGATGTTCGACATCAACTCCGCCATCGTCAACGCCACGCGCACCGTCCGGCAGGCGGCCCTCGCGCGCCGTCTCGAACTCCGGCACGAACTCGCGCCCGACCTGCCCTTGACCATCGCCGACGCCCAACGCATCCAACAGGTGCTCTGGAACCTGCTCTCGAACGCCATCAAGTTTACGCCCGAAGGCGGACGCATCACCGTCCTCACGCGACTGCTCGACTCGACTCTCCAAGACGAAGGCGGGCGCAATCGTCGCTGGATCGAGATTGAGGTCGTAGACACGGGCGAGGGCATCAGCCGCGAGTTTTTGCCCTACATCTGGGACAGGTTCCGTCAGGCCGATAGCTCCGCGACGCGGCGACACGGCGGACTCGGCATCGGCCTCGCGCTCGTCAAAGAACTGGTCGAGGCGCACGGCGGGCAGGTCGAAGCCATGAGCGACGGCGAGGGCGCGACCTTCGTCGTCCGTCTCCCCGTGCTCGAAGTCGAAGAATGGATCGAAAAGGAACCGCGCGCCGACACCCCGCGTCGCGGCAGCGCGAAAACAAACTAGTAAATCGTGTTTAGTAAATCGTGAATCGTGAATCGTAAATAGAAAGAACTGTTTTATCTATTCACGATTGACGATTCACGATTTACGTCTTTTTGATGTGTGAAATGAACAGACAGGCTCTAGGTTGGCAGTTGGCGGCGCAGGAGGGGGAGGCGCGCGCAGGGCTTTTGCAGACGCGGCGGGGCTTGATTGAGACGCCGGTGTTTATGCCGGTCGGGACGCTCGGCACGGTCAAGGGCGTGCGCTTCGAGGCTCTGGAATCGGAGGAACTCGACGCGCGCATCATCCTCGGAAACACGTATCACCTGTGGCTGCGGCCCGGCGAAAAGGTCGTCGGGGAGTGCGGCGGCTTGCATCGTTTCACGGGTTGGGGGCGCGCGCTTTTGACCGATTCGGGCGGCTTTCAGGTGTGGAGTCTCGGCGCGCTCCGGCGCATCTCGGAGGAGGGCGTGGCCTTTCGTTCGCACGTTGACGGCAGCCCGCGTTTTCTCTCGCCGGAAGTTTCGATGGACGTGCAGGCCGCGCTCGGCTCCGACATCGTGATGGCCTTCGACGAGTGCGCGCCCGGACAAGCCTCGCACGAGGAGACGCGCCGGAGCATGGAACTGACCGCGCGTTGGGCCGCGCGTTCGCGCACACGCTTCGACGCCCTGCAACGCGCCGAAGCCGACACCGGACGCGTCCCCGACCCGCATTCCGATGTCAACGGAACGCAGGCCCTCTTCGGCATCGTGCAGGGCGCGGCGCATCTCGATTTGCGGCGCGAGAGCTTGGAGCGCACGGTCGAGATCGGGTTCGACGGCTACGCCCTCGGCGGCTTGAGCGTGGGCGAAGAGAAGCGCGTGATGTACGAGGTGGTCGAGCAGATTGCGCCGCGCCTGCCGCGCGAGCGACCGCGCTACCTGATGGGCGTCGGGACGCCGGAAGACCTCTTGGAAGCGGTGGCGCGCGGCGTAGATATGTTCGATTGCGTGCTCCCGACGCGCAACGGGCGCACCGGGCAGGCGTACACTTCGCGTGGCAAAATCAACATCAAAAACGCGCGCTGGACGACCGACACGCGCCCGCTCGACGAGGCTTGCCCGTGCTCCGTCTGCCGCCGTCACACGCGCGCATACCTGCGCCATCTCTACGCCACGGGAGAGATGCTCGCCAGCATTCTGCTGACGCATCACAACCTCTGTTTCTTCCTTGACACCATGCGACGCGTCAGGCAAGCTATCCGGTCTGGCGAATTCATGCGATTTCGGCGAGATTTTCTAGAGCGCACCGGCTCCGGCGTCGAGTGAATGCGCGTCGCCGACGCGTCCGGCGAACCGCCGAAAGAGAACTCAAACTTCGAGTGGAGACGGACGCTGTCGGCTCTCTGGCGCGCAGGGTCTGGCGTGCTCGTTTGCGTCTTGTAACCCAAAAAACTGATGAACATTTTCGCTCTACTTCTCCAAGCAGCGCCCGCTCCCGCAGGCGGCGGCTCTTTTCTCATCAATCTCTTTCCCATCATCCTGATGATCGGCGTCTTCTATTTCCTGCTCATCGTGCCGCAGCGAAGACGACAGAAAGAGTTGCAGCTTTTAATCTCCAACCTCAAAGCGGGCGACCGCATCGTCACGACGGGCGGCATCCTTGCGACCGTCACGGCTGTGCGCGACGCGTCTTTGGTCGTCCGCAGCGCCGACAAGACGATGCTCGAAATCAGTCGTTCAGCCGTCGCCTCGATGCAGGCCGAAGAGGAGAAGAAATAACCGCGCCGCACGTCTGACAACAGCGTGCGCCCGAACCGTTTTTGTCTTATGAAAAAGAATCTTCTACAACGCGTCATCATCATCCTCGTCGTGACGCTGGTTGCGCTCTACATCGTCATTGGCCCGCACCGGCGCATGCCGCGCCTCAGCGACTTCACCGGCAACGGCCTCAAGAACACGCTCGCCGAAAACATCCGTCTCGGACTCGATCTCAAGGGCGGCTCGCATCTCGTGATGCGCGTCAAGGTGGAGGACTATCTCGACCGCCTGACGCGCAGCATCGCCGTCGGGTTGCAGGAGGCGGCCAAGAAGACGGACTACAACGTTAAGGAAGTGCGCCCGGAAATCTCCGGCGGCAACTATCGAGTCATCCTCGAAGCCAACGACGATTCGAAGATTCGGGAGATTCGCGACGAGTTGCCGAAGAAGACCAACGACCTCAACGTCAACGACTGGTCGGCGTCCATCTCGGGCAACCGGATCACTTGGGAACTGACGACGGCAGCCAAGACCACGCTCGGCCAGCAGGCCACCGACCAAGCCTACAGAATCATTGACAGCCGCATCAACGCCGTCGGCGTCGCCGAGCCGACCTTCCAGCCGCACGGCGCGCAGGGCTCGCATCAACTCCTGCTCCAGATGCCCGGCATTCAAGACCCCGAACGTCTCAAAGAACTGATCGTCGCCGAGTCGCGTCTGGAACTGGCGAAGGTCATCACCCCCGCCAACCCCGCGCCGATTCAGACCTACGCGACCGAGCAAGAGGCCATCCAGTCGCTCGGCGGACAGCTTCCGACCAACCGTCGTGTGCTGCCCTACGCCGAACGCGACGAGCCGACCAACGCCGGACAGACCGACAAAAAAGAGGATACGCCGAAGCGTTATGTGGTGGTCGAGTCGCCGTCGGTGATTGACGGCAGCGAACTGCGCGGCGCAGACGCCATCTCGCAGACGGGCCGCGACGACGACTACGAGATCAACTTTACGCTCAAGCCGAGCGGCGCGCAGAAGTTCGGCGCGTGGACGGCGGCGAACATCAATCAGTATATGGCCGTAGTCCTCAACGACGAGGTCAAGAGCGCGCCCTTCATCAAGTCGCAGATCACGGATTCGGGACAGATCACGGGCCGCTTCACCAAAGATTCGGCCTCGGATTTGGCCCTCACGCTGCGTTCGGGCGCGCTGCCCGCGAAGATTGAGTATCAAGAGGAACGAACGGTCGGCCCGAGTCTCGGCGCGGATTCGATTCGCGCGGGCGTCACGGCCTCGCTCGTCGGGCTCGTGCTCGTCGTCCTGACGATGATCATCTACTATCGCGGCGCGGGCCTCAACGCCGTCACCGCGCTCCTGCTCAACATGATTCTGACGCTCGCCGCGCTGATTCTCTTCGACGCCACGCTGACGCTCCCCGGCATCGCCGGAATCATCCTCGGCATCGGCATGGCGGTTGACTCCAACGTGCTCATCTTCGAGCGCATCCGCGAGGAGTTGGAGACGGGCAAGACCGTCGCTTCGGCGATTGATCAGGGGTTCGCGCGCGCCTTCGTCACCATCATTGATACGCACGTGACGACGATCATCTCGTCGCTCGTTCTCTTTATCTTCGGGACGGGCCCGATACGCGGATTCGCCGTCACGCTCGTGCTCGGCCTGATTGCCAATCTCTTCTCGGCCATCTACGTCTCGCGCACGATCTTTATCTGGCTCTTGAACCGCAAGCAGGGCCGCGCCGAGACGCTCAGTATTTAACTGCCGTGAATCGTGAATCGTAAATCGTGAATAGATAGAAGCTATTCTTTCGATTTGCTATTCACGATTTACGATTCACGATTTACGAAATTACCATGCTGCAACTTCTCAAAAATATAAACGTTGACTGGCTCGCCTACCGGCGCACTTTTATCATCATTTCGGTCGTCATCATGCTCGGCGGCTTAGGCTCGGCGGTGGTGCGCTACGTCGCCCCCGGCGGGACTGATGCCTTCAATCTCGGCGTGGACTTCAAGGGCGGCACGGTGATTACGGCCAAGTTCAAGAATCGCCCGTCGGCGGAAGATATTCGCTCCAAACTGTCGCAGGCCGGAGTCAACGAAGCGATTATCCAGCCCGTCACGGATAAGACGGACGAGGTGTTAATCAAACTGCCGCTCTTTGGCGAGGGCGTCGCGGAGGGTCAGGCGGCAAGCGAGGCGCAGAATCAGGCGCAGGTTGACATCGGACGCACGAAGGTGCGCGACGCCCTCAAGAATTTCGGCCCCGAAGTTGAAGCGCGAGAGTCTTTCGCGGCTGAGGGAAACTCTTTTAAGATTGTCGGGACGGACGCGGTCGGCGCGGTGGCCGGAAGCGCGCTCCGGAATCAGGCCATCGCCGTTACTTTGCTCGCGCTCGTCGGCATCCTGATGTACATCGGCTTCCGCTTCGAGTGGACGTACGGCGCGGCGGCGGTCATCGCCGTCTTCCACGACGTGCTCGTGACGCTCGCCTTCTTCTCTATCTTCCAATGGGAAGTCAGCCTGACCGTCATCGCCGCGCTCCTGACGCTCGTCGGCTTCTCCGTCAACGACACCATCGTCATCTTCGACCGCATCCGCGAAAACCTGCGCCTGCAACGGCGCGACTCGCTCTACAAAATCACGAACGACGCCGTCAACCAGACGCTCTCGCGCACCTTCATCACCTCCGGTCTGGTCTTCCTTTCCGTGCTGGCGATGGTCTTCTTTGGCGGCGAAGTCCTGCGTGGTTTCTCGCTCGCGCTCACCATCGGCATCATCTTCGGAACCTATTCCACCATCGGCATCGCCAGCCCGATTA
>DATLMV010000170.1:0-4357 GCA_035537095.1 Pyrinomonadaceae bacterium | reverse complement strand
TGAAAAGCATCCGGTCGGTGAGAAAGGTGAAGTGGCTCGCGTCGTATTCGAGCGCCTGCCGCATCGCCCAGTTCCAATGGGCGGACATCGCCAGCGGCTCGGGCGGCCTGACTAGCCGCAGGCGCGAGTCTCCGATCTCGCCGCAGAGCCGCGCGAGTTCAGACGCTTCCTGCTCGGAAGTGGAATTGTCGGAGACCAAGACACGCATTCCGGCGTCGGGTCGGCTCAAGACGGAGCGCGCCGCGTTCGCCGCCAGACCGGCCCGATTCCTCGTCGGGATAACTACGACCGTGCCCTGATAAGTTGCTGCGGAGTTCATGCCCTTATCTTACCGAATACGCTTGATGTAGGCGGAGGGCCAGTAGGTGACGCGCTCCGTGATGTGGCCTTCGTTGAAGGGGAAGGGCGGCTCTTCGATGCGGAAATCGGGGTTGCCTTCTGTAAACTCAAGGGCGGCGCGGCGCGGGTTGTTCCAAGTCCAATCCTCTTGCGTGCGCGGCGCGCCCGCCACCTCTTCCATGATGCCGTCCATCGCCACGATGTAGGAGCCGACGCTCAAGAGCGGCGCATAGGCTGCGAGTTCCGCCATGACGTGCTCCTTCGTGTGGCACGAATCGAGCAGGATGATCGTGCGCTCGCCCTCACGGATTTGCGCGCGCACCTGTTCGAGCGTCGCGGGTTCGATGGAGCTTCCCTCGATCAGCGTGATGAAGGGAAAGAGCGGGTGCGCTTCGATGGCCGCGCGGTTGTGCGGGCGAATCTCGATGTCTATCCCGACGACGCGCCCGCGCTCCAACGCTTTACATAAGCTTGCATAAAAGATGAGCGAGCCGCCGTGTGCGATGCCTGTCTCGATGATGACATCGGGCCGGACGCTGTCTATCACCTCTTGTATGCGAATCATGTCCTCCGGCAACTGGATGATGGGCCGACCCATCCACGAAAAACCATAGACGTATTTGTTGTCCCAACCCGAACGCAGCCACAGACGGCTGAGAATCCCGAAAGCTTCGGGGCTGCCGATGTCGTGCTCGACGCGCTCGCCCGTCTCTGACGTAACCGATACTTTATCTTTATCAATCGTGATCATCTAAACTCTTTCCTTCCCCGCATCAATAAACTCTTTTCAGCTTCTCATTGACCATCGCGCGCCGCCCGTTGCAAGCCTTCCAAGTCGTCGGCGTGCAGGAGCGTCGCCAGTTGTTCCTTGACGATGTTGGGGATCACCTGAACCTTCGTCTCGCCGAATCTCACGTACGCACACTCGTAAGGCGGATACCAGAAGGCGCGCGCGTGGCGGTCAATCGTCCCGGCGTCCGCGCCCGCCGGAATCTCTTTCAATGCCTCGAACTCCTCGCGGTTCAGGTAGCGCATCCGCGTCTTGTCCTGTTCCTCCCGGGGCAACTCCGCGCCGCTCTCGGCAATCCGGCAGAAGTCCGCGAAGAGACGAATCATCTCCTCCTGCGCCTTGCGTTCGAGACTGTAGGCCGTCTCCTCGCGCGCGTTGATGGGGAAGCGTCTGACCTTGAAGAGCGGGCCGGTGTCGAAGCCCTCGTCCATGTAATGACAGGTGCAGCCGTACTCCGGCGAGTCTTCCAAGATAGCGATGTTATAGAACGCCCAACCGCCGAACTCCGGCAGCGGCCCCGCGTGGAAGTTGAGCGCGGCGCGGCGCGCGAGCGCGAGCGTCGCGGCCTTGACTCGATAGCGGAACATGTAGCTGATGACGAAATCCGCCTGCTCGTCCGGCCCGAGTTGGTCTTGCGCCGTCAGGACTCTCACGCCGCGCTCACGCGCGAAACTTTCTAACGTCGGGCCGCTCAACCAACTGTAATTAAATTTCGGAGAGACGACGACGGCGCGCACGTCCCAACCCCTTTCGAGCAGGATGGAGAGCGCGACGACGGAACCGGGTTTCGAACCCAACAGGATGACGCTCGGCTTATCCATCCGTTCACCTCTTAAAGAAAGATTCGATGCCTTCGATCACGCGGTCGAGCGTCGTCTCCGCCATCATGGAATGAAGCGGGAGCGAGAGGACTTCATGACCCACTCTGTCCGTCACCGAGAGGTCGCCGCGACGGCACTCTTTCAGGAGCGTGAACCAATGGCCGGGCTGCCAATGAATGCCGGTGTCAATCCCTTGCTCGGAGAGATGTGCGCGCAACGCGTCGCGCCTGTCGCCGGGGACGCGGATGTAATAGAGAAACGGTGTGATGTCCTCGAAGTTGGTTTTAGGCACGACGACCTCGGGGATGCCGCTCAGGTTCTCGTTGTAGTAGGAACAGGCGGCGCGGCGGCTCTGGGAAATCTTCTCCATCTTGGCGAGTTGGGCGAGGCCGATGGCGGCGTGCATGTTCGCCATGTGATAACGAAAGCCGAGTTGCTGCATGTCGTAAGTCCACGCGCGCGCGTTCGTGTACATCACTTTGGCGGGCTGGCTCATGCCGATCAGTCGCATCTCGTGCAACTGCCGGAGTTCTTCCTCCGTGCGGACGACGATTGCGCCGCCGTCAATGCAGGTAATCGTCTTGACGGGGTCGAAGCTGAACATGCAGACATCGGAAAAACTGCCGACCATCCGCCCCTTATACTTCGAGCCGAACGAATGCGCCGCGTCGTGCAGCACGCGGATTCGGTGACGGTCGGCAAACTCCGCGACGCGGTCGTGGTCGCAGAGCACGCAATCGTAGTCCATCACGATGATGGCCTTCGTCTGCGGCGTGACGAGTTCCTCGGCCTTGTCCAAATCAATGCAGAGAGAGTCTTCGTCAATGTCGCAGAAGACGGGCCGCGCGCCGGTGGCGAGGATGGCCTGAAAGTCGGCGGCGTTATTGAACGAAGGCGTGATGACTTCGTCGCCCGCGCCGACGCCCATCACCAACAGCCCCAAATGAATCGCCGCGTGGCCCGTGCTCACCGCCGCCACGTACCTGTCCGACGCGCCAAGAAAATCCTTCAAGCCCTCTTCAAACTCGCCGACGTAGCTGCCCATCCCGAGCCAGCCCAACTCCAACGCCCGCGCGCTCGCTGCCATCTCCTCCGGCTCGATCAGCGGCTTGAACACGGGTATCTTTTCCGTCTCCATGCAAAAATCTCCTTTAATCAATCACTCAAAAGTTAGATATAAAACTCACTTCAAACGGCGGCGAAATCCGCGTAAGAATTATCGCGCTCGTTGATGACTTCGACCGCGAGCGGCCACGCAATCCCGAACGCCGGATCGTTCCAGCGCACGCCCCGCGCGCTCGACGGAGCGTAATAGTCCGACATCTGATAGAAGACCTCCGACTCGTCCGTCAAAGTCTGAAAGCCGTGCGCGAAGTCATGCGGCACGTAGAGCGTCAGGCGGTTCTCCGCCGTCAGTTCGACCGCGACCCACTCTTTGAAGGTCGGCGATGCGGGCCGCAAATCAACGATGCAATCATAAATCGCGCCCCGCGTGCAGCGCACCATCTTCACCTGCGCGTGCGGCGCGGCTTGATAGTGCATCCCGCGCAGCGTCGCGCGCCGGAGGTTGAAAGAGATGTTGCACTCGACCAGACGCGAATCCAGACCGCGCTCCGCAAACTCCTTCTGCGACCAACTGCGCGCAAAAAAACCGCGCTCGTCCTCGAACCTCTCATGCTCGATGAGGTATGCGCCCGCCAGTTTTGTCTCCGTGATAATCATAAACAAAAGAGGTCAGATGTTGGATGTCAGATGTTGAGAACTGTCTTTGCTGACATCCAACATCTAGCCTCAAACATCTGTTCTAAACTATCTTCACTTCCGGAATCGGGATGATGAAGCGACCGCCGCGACGGCGATATTCGGACTGTTGTTCGAGGATTTCGTCGGCGAAGTTCCACGTCAGCAGCAGGACGTAATCGGGCATCGCTTCGAGCAGTTTTTCCGGCGCGTGGATGCGCAGGTGCGTGCCCGGCGTGTGATAGCCCTGCTTGACGGTGCTGCGGTCAACGACGAAGTCCAGCGTCTCGCGCCCGACGCCGAAGTAGTTGAGCAGCGTGCTTCCCTTAGCCGACGCCCCGTACACGGCGATGCGCTTGCCCTGCGCCTTCAGTTCGCCGAGCAGCGTCAGCAACTCGCGGCGCACGCGCTCCACCTGCGCGCCGAAGCCCTGATAAAACTCCAATGTCCCGACGCCCCACGCCGCTTCTTCTTCGAGCAGACGATGGACGATGGACGATGGACGATGGTCGGAAACATGTCGGGCTTCCTTCATCGCATGTTGACCCTGATTCGTCGTTGACCGTCCCACATCTTTTTGTCCATCGTCCTTCGTCCTTCGTCCCTCGTCTCTACCGGCATAAATCCGCAGCGTGCCGCCGTGGATGGGAAGCGTCTCCACGTCTTG
>DATLMV010000169.1:0-1476 GCA_035537095.1 Pyrinomonadaceae bacterium | reverse complement strand
ATCACCAGAAAGGGAAAACGCCCGTTGCCCGCGATGAGACCGTAGTGCATAACTCGTGAATCGTGAATCGTAAATCGTAACTAGAAAGAACACGTTTTATCTATTTACGATTGACGATTCACGATTTACTACTTGACGACTCCCCGTTCGGAGGTTTCGATGAAGCGGATGAGTTCTTCGACCTCGGGGGATGATTCGAGTTGTTGGCGAATGGCTTGGAGCGCCTGCGCGGTGTTGAGACGCGAAGAGAGCAGGAGATGAAAGGCGTGATGCAGGGCGTCGGTGGTCGAGCGCGGGTAGTCGCGCCGCTTCATGCCGGTCGAGTTGAGGCCGTAGCACTTCGCGCGGTTGCCGACGGTGAGCGCGAAGGGCAGCGCGTCCTTTGTGATGACGGAATAGCCGCCGATGTAGGCTTCGCGCCCGACGCGGCAGAACTGGTGGACGCCGGAATATGCGCCGATGTTCGCGCCGTCTTCGACTCGGACGTGACCGGCGAGCGTCGCGGCGTTAGCCATGATGACGCGGTCGCCGAGGATGCAATCGTGCGCGATGTGCGCCTGCGCCATAATCAGGCAATCGTCGCCGGTCTGCGTGAGCATCCCGCCGCCCTCCGTCCCACGGTGCACGGTGACGAACTCGCGGATGCGGT
Source organism: Pyrinomonadaceae bacterium (assembly GCA_035537095.1). GTDB lineage: Bacteria > Acidobacteriota > Blastocatellia > Pyrinomonadales > Pyrinomonadaceae > DASWNP01. Next base: position 827 of record DATLMV010000169.1, on the reverse strand, counting down.
TGCGGCGTCCGATGCGCGTCTCGGCGGGTTCGCCCCGGTACTTCAAATCCTGCGAAGCCAGACCGATGGAGACGAAGGGAAAGACGTGTGTGCCGTCGCCGATTGAGGTGCGACCGTCAACGACGCAATGCGATTCGAGACGGACGTTTTCGCCGATGCGCGCTTCGTCGCCGACGACCGAATAGGGGCCGATGAACGAGCCCGCGCCGATCTCGGCGTGCGGCGAGACGACCGCCGACGGGTGGATGACCGGCATCTCGACGGCGGCGACAACAACGGCGGCGCTCTCGTCCGTATCCGGGCCGCGCCCCCCTCCTGCTGCTGCCGACGGCGACGACCTTGAGAGGTTTCGACGGCTCATCCGACGGCGCTCCTGTCGGCGACGACGCTCATGATGTCGGCTTCGGCGGCGAGTTTGCCGTCAACGCGCGCCTCGCCGCGCATCCTCTGGACGCGCGAGCCGACGCGCACCGGCGTCACTTCGAGAATCAGCGTGTCGCCGGGCCTGACCGGATGGCGGAAACGCGCGTTGTCTATGCCGCTAAAGAGCACGAGCTTCTCTTCCGGTTTCTCCAACTGCCGCAGCGCATAGACCGCGCCGACCTGCGCCAGCGCCTCGACGATCAGGACGCCGGGCATCACGGGCGCGCCCGGAAAGTGGCCTTGAAAAAAGGATTCGTTGACGGTCACTTGCTTGAGCCCGACGATTCGCACGTTCGGCGTCAGTTCGATAATGCGGTCAACGAGCAGGAAGGGATAACGGTGCGGGAGGATTTGCTGGATGGCTGCGGAGTCGAGGACGGTTTCCATAAGCGGATTGATTGAAC
>DATLMV010000168.1:0-9714 GCA_035537095.1 Pyrinomonadaceae bacterium | reverse complement strand
CATCAGGGTTTCGCATTCGCTGGTTGACTGTTTCGCGCTCGCCATCAGAACGCCGGTCGGCGTCCTGATTCACACGGGCGACTACAAGGTTGACGAGACTCCCGTCATCGGCGAGCCGATTGACCTGCGCACCCTGCGACGCTACGGGCAGGAGGGCGTGCTCGCGCTCACGTCGGACTCCACGAACGCCACCGTGCCGGGCCGCACGCCTTCGGAGCGCGCCGTGATTCCGGCCTTTGAAGAAATCTTCGGCGAAGCCGAGGGGCGTATCATCGTCGCGGCGTTCGCCTCTTCGATTCCTCGTTTGCAGATTGTGTTTGACGTGGCGCAGCAGTTCGGGCGCAAGGTCTGCGTGCTGGGCCGCTCGATGTTGAAGAACGTGGAGATTGCCGAGCGGCTCGGTTATCTCGACATTCACGAACGTCACGTCGTCTCGCTCAACGAAGCGAAGCAACTGCCGGACGACCAAATTGTTTATCTCGTCACGGGTTCGCAGGGCGAGCCGCGCGCCGCGCTCTCGCAGATCGCCACGCAGTCCTACAAGGGCTTGATGATTGCCGAAGGCGACACCGTTGTGCTTTCGGCGCGCATCATTCCGGGCAACGAGCGCGCCATCTCGCGGCTCGTCGGCGAAATCTACAAACGCGGCGGAAAGATTATTGACGAGAAGCGGCGTCTGATTCACGTCAGCGGCCACGCCTCGCAGGAGGACATACGGATTATGACGGAGGCCGTGCGTCCGAAGTTCGTCATCCCCGTGCACGGCGAATATCGAATGCTTTATCGTCACAAGGAGTTCGTCAAAAATCATCTCGGCTACGCCGAGGAGAACGTCATCCTGATCGAGAACGGCGACGTGCTCGAACTCGACGGCGAGCGCGCCACCGTGATTGACAAACGCGAAGTGGGCCGCACCTTCATAGATGATTCCGGCTTCGAGGAGATTGACCGCGAAACCGTCCGCGAGCGCAAGCAGATGGCCTATGACGGAATGGTGACGCCCGTCGTCACCTTGAGCGAAGAGACGGGCGCGCTGGAGACATCGCCGGAAGTCATCATGCGCGGCGTCATCGGCGCGGACGGCAACGCCAACGGCTTCGTCAAGGAGATGCAGCGCATCGTCACACAGGCGGTCGAGAGCACCCCGCAGTCCGAGCGACACGACACTAGCCTCCTGAAAGAACGCGTCCGCCTCGAACTCAAACGCTTCATCCAGAAACAGACCGGCGCGCGGCCCGTCATCGTGCCCGTCGTCGTCCAAATCTAAATGCAGATGTTAGATGTTGGAGGTTAGATGTTAGACGAAAAGCAAACTGTCTTTCCCTAACATCTGACCTCCAACATCTAACATCTTTTTCTATGTCGAACGCGGATGTGACAGAGCTTTTGCGGCGGACGCGTGTGGAGGTTGCGGCGGCGACCTTTTTTCTCGTCGGGCTGCGCTATGAGGACTGGAAACTCCTTCTGGAAAATCCCGAACTCAGCCCGCGCGCCGAATCCCCGATGATGCTCTTGCGCGACGGACGCGAGGTGACGCTGCTGCTCGAAGAAGAGGACTGGCGGACGATGCGACACGTCGTCCGCGAAGCGCGCGTCGAGAGCGGTTTTCGTCTCGTCACGCTCGACATCGAACTGGACTGGAACGTCGTCGGCTATCTCGCGCGCGTCACCTCGATACTGGCGGCGGCGGGCGTCTCCGTCGGCGCGCTCTCCGCATTCACGCGCGACCACCTGCTCATCAAACAAGAGGACTTGGGAACCGCGCTGCGCGTGCTCGGCGAACACGTCGCGGAGTTGTGCTGAAAAGCGTCGGGCAATCGAAACAGGATGGACAGGATAAAGAAATGATGAGGGGAAAAGGGAAATGGTTAAAGGGCGAAAGGGTCAGAGATTACGTGCTTGCCTCCATTTTCCTTTCACTATTTCCCGTTTCCCCCTTATCTAATTCTGTCTATCCTGCCCGCTCTCATCCTGTCCATCCTGTTAAATTTTAGCGACGGCAAAATAATGAGCTTCGATTGGACGGAAAAGGTTGTGCTCATCACGGGCGCGTCGAGCGGCATCGGTCGCGCGCTGGCGTCGGGGTTGGGCGGGCGCGGCGCGCGTGTGGGACTGTTTGCGCGGCGCGGAGAGATTCTGTTGGAGGTGGCGAAAGAGATAGAAGACGCGGGCGGGCGTGCTCTGGTGCTGGTGGGCGACGTGCGGAGCGCGGCAGATGTGGAGCGGGCCGCCGCGCGGATGCGCGAGCATTGGGGACAGATAGACGTGCTCGTCGCCAACTCCGGCATCGGCGTCGTCGCGCCCGCGTCGCAACTGAAGGCGAGCGACGCGGCGGACGTGATTTCGGTCAACACCATCGGCGTCGTCAACAGCGTCGCCGCCGTCTTGCCGGACATGCTCGCGCGCGGGAGCGGTCATCTGGTCGTCATCTCAAGCCTCGCGGCCTTTCGCGGGCTGCCGAAGTCTGCGGCCTACAGCGCGTCGAAAGCGGCGGTCTCGACCTTCTTCGAGAGCCTGCGGGTTGACCTGCGCGGCACGGGCGTTGACGTGACGACGATTCATCCCGGCTTTATCCGCACGCCTCTGACGGCGGGACGCAAAGGCAAACTGCTCTTTCTGATGGAACTCAAAGACGCCACGCCGCGCATCATCCGCGCCATCGAACGACGCCGACGCACATACGCTTTCCCGTGGCAACTCGCACAAATCGTCCGCCTCATCCGTTGGATGCCCGACGCGCTCTACGACCGTCTCGCCGCCAACACCTCTTTCCGCGAATGAGGAGATTTAATCATTTAATCATTGAATCATCTGCTCATTGAATCAATGAACCGATGATTCAATCATTAAATGAATCAATGATTAAATCCTTCTTTCAAACGCAAATCTAAGATTCAATATGACCATCGTTCAAGCCATCGTCCTCGGCATCGTGCAGGGGCTCACGGAATTTATCCCCATCAGTTCGACGGCGCACCTGATCTTCGCCAGCCGCGCGACGGGGCTTTATGAAGGCGTCGAGCAGACTCTGCGCGCCGAACGCACCACCGCCACCATCGCCATCATTCAACTCGGCACGCTCTTAGCCGTCTTCGTCTATTTCGCGCGCGACATCCTGCAAATCACAGTCGCCTTCGTCCGCGACCACCTCGCGCTATTAAGCGGACGCAGCGCGAGCGGTGAGACAGTAGCAGCGTCAGCATCGGGCGCGTCATCATCGGGGACGACGGGTCAGGGTTTTTGGTCGCGTTTGTCGCCGGATGCGCGGCTCGGTTGGCTGGTGATTCTCGGTTCGATTCCGGTGGGCGTCGTCGGGCTGCTGTTGAAGAAACAGATCGAGGGGACGTTCACGAAAAACCTCTGGGTCATCGCGACGATGATGATTGCGATTGCGCTGCTGCTCCTGTTGGCCGAGTTGGTCGGCAAGCGGACGCGCGGGATGGAAGAACTCGGCGTGCGCGACGCTCTCGCGGTCGGGGGCGCGCAGGTGCTCGCGCTCATCCCCGGCGCGAGCCGTTCGGGTTCCACCATCATGGGCGGACTCTTCGCGGGCGAGACGCGCGAGACGGCTGCGCGCTTCTCCTTTCTGCTCTCGATTCCGGCGATTGCCGCCAGCGGCCTGCTCGAACTCAAAGAGGCTTACACGAAGCTGCCACCGGAGACGTTGCTGCCGCTCGTCGTGGCGACGATAGTTTCCGGCGTCGTCGGTTATGCCTCGATCTGGTTCCTGCTGCGCTTCCTGCGGACGCACACGACCGGCGTCTTTATCGTCTATCGTCTCGTCGTCGGCATCGTCTTGCTTGCACTCCTCGCCGGTAACTTCATCAAACCGCTCGACGCCTCGACGCACGCGCCCGCGACGCAGACCACTTCGACCCGCGCCGCGCTCGAATCCTTTTAGCAGCCCGACGCTTTGAGATATGAAGAAGCAATCTATGAAAAGATTCTGCCGAAGCCTTCTGCTCGTCGCTTGCATCTCCGGCGGCGCGGGCGCACCGGCGCAGACGCCGCAAACGCCCTGCAAAGAGAACGCGGAGACGCAGACGCAATTTGATTTGAACAACTGCGCGCGTCGTGCGTTTGAAGAGGCCGACGCGGAGATGAACCGCGTCTATCGTCTATATCTGAAGGGCTTGGGCGGCGACGACGCGAAGGCGCGCGCGAAGGTGCGGGCCGCGCAACTCGCTTGGCTCAAGTACAGGGACGCGCATTGCGTCGCCGAGGCGATGATTAACGAAGGCGGCTCGATATATCCGCTGGTCTATTCGGGATGTCAGGCATCGGTGACGGCGGAGCGCACGCGGCGGATGAAGGAGACGCTCGCGGAATCGGAGAGACTTTCGGGCGCGGCGTCGGTCGAGGACGGCGGGCGCGGCGTTGTCTCGAAATCACAATAATCGCTGGCGTGCCAAACGCACATTAGCTCTCGCCGTGTGCGTCTGCATCGGTTAAACTTGTCGGCGGCCTTTCCTCCCGCAAGGTTCGAGCGAATACTGTTAGCAGACAAGGCGAGAGTTTCCCATGAACGACGAAATCAAGAGCGAAGCCCCCATCCCTCCCGCGCAACGCCCGCGCAGCCCGCGCGTCCCCGTCAACTTCACGGTCGAGTTGGAAGGCCGCGCGCCGGACGGCAGCCAGTTCAGCGTGAGCGCGGAGGCGGTGCGCGTCAGTCGCGGCGGCGCGACGCTGATCACCGACGTGAGCATCGAGGCGGGCACGACCGTGCGTCTGACTCCGCCGTTCGGGCGCGCGCTCGAAGCCGAGGTCAACGGCGTCTGGACGGACGAGACCGACAACCGCCAGCGAATCGGCATCAAGCTGCTTGACCAGAACGGGTGGTTCGCCGAGTGAGCACCGACGCGGCACTCAAGAAATCCGACACAGACACAAACGCGACGCGCTGGATCGTGCGGGGCCACGACGAAGAACGCGCGCGCACGCTCGCACGCGCGCTTCGTCTCTCGCCGCTCGTCGCCGGTCTGCTCGTCGCGCGCGGCGTTGACAACGTCGAGCGCGCACGCGCCGTGCTCGCGCCGGGTTGCGAGCAACTGCACGACCCCGCGTTGATGCTCGGCATGAAAGAGGCGGTCGAGCGCGTGCTGCGTGCGATTGACGCGGGCGAGCGCATCCTGATTTACGGCGATTACGATGTTGACGGCACGACCGGAACCGTCGTCCTCCGGCGCGCGCTCGGGCTGCTCGGAGCGCAGACCGGCTTTCACGTCCCGCATCGTTTCACGGAAGGCTACGGCATCCGTCAGGACGTGCTCGAACGCGCGCACGCCGGGGGCTTCCGCCTCGTCATCAGCGTTGACTGCGGCATCCGCGCGCACGAGCCGCTCGAATGGGCGCGCGCGCACGGCTTAGACGTTATCGTCACAGACCATCACCTGCCCGACGCCGACGAAGGCGCGCCGCCCGCCTACGCCGTCCTCAACCCGAACCAGCGCGGCTGCAACTATCCGGACAAAAATCTGGCGGGCGTCGGCGTCGCCTTCAAACTCGCGCACGCGCTCTTTCGCGCACGCGGGCGCGAAAATCTGGTCAACGGTTTCCTCAAGGTCGTCGCCATCGGGACGGTCGCCGATGTCGCGCAACTGACGGGAGAGAATCGCGCCATCGTCGCGCTCGGCCTGAGCGACTTACCGCAGGCGACCAATCCGGGCTTGCGTGCTCTGATGGAAGTGGCGGGCGTGGGCGAGGGGCACGAGATGCGCGCGTCCGACTTGGGATTTCGCATCGGCCCGCGCATCAACGCGGCGGGCAGGATGGACGCGGCGCGCGCCGTCGTCGAACTGTTCGAGACTTCAAACGTGGAAGAAGCGCGCCGTCTCGCCGCGCACCTGGACGCGCGCAACCGTGAACGACAGACCATCCAGCGGCAGATAACCGAGCGCGCGCTCGCGGAGTTTGAGTCGAGCGGCGACTGCGACGGGACGGTCGCCGTCATCGCGGGTGATGGTTGGCATAGAGGCGTCATCGGTCTCGCCGCCTCCAAAATCTCAGACCTCCTGCACCGCCCCTGCATCGTCATCTCGCTCGACGAAGACGGCACGGGCCACGGCTCCGCGCGCAGCACAGACTCTTATCACCTGCTCGACGGCCTGACCGCCTGCGCCGATCTGTTCGAGGCGTTCGGCGGCCACGCGCACGCCGCCGGACTCAGCATCCGCCGCGAGAACATCCCCGAACTGCGCCGCCGTCTCAACGCGCACGCCGCCGCGCACATGACCCCCGAAGATTCCACGCCGACCCTCAACATAGACGCCGAACTTCCTGCGGAAGCCCTGACGCTTGAACTCTACGACCAACTCTGCGCGCTCGAACCCTTCGGCGCGGGCTGGCCGCGCCCCGTCTTCGTCACGCGCGACATGCGCGTCATGAATGAACCGCGCGTGCTCAAGGAACGACATCTCAAAATCCCCGTCGCGGGCAGCGACGGGCGCACGCACGACGCCCTCTGGTGGGGCGGAGTCGCCGCCTGCGCTGCAACGCCGCGCACCGGCCAGCGCATCGAACTGGCCTACTCCCTCGAAACCAACACTTGGCGCGGCGAAACGCGCCTCCAACTGGAAGTGCAGGACTTGAGGATTAGTAAATCATGAATCGTCAATCGTGAATAGAAGGAAAACAGGTTTTGGTCTATTTACGATTGACGATTCACGATTCACGAGTTGAGAGATGCAAGAGGTCAGACGAAAAAGAGCGACGGTGATTGGCTTGCGCGCGGGGCTGCCCGCGTTTGCGCGCGTGCTGGCGTTGGTCGCGTTGGTGGCGGGGCTAGTGTTCGTCGGCGTCTCATATTATCGCTTGCGGAATAACAAGCCTTTTCGCCTGCGTTCGGGGGCGGCGGAACTCTCGAAAGAGGTTGTCGGCATCATCGAGAACTACGAGCAGCGCGTGACTGACGGCAACCGTCTCAAACTTCTCCTGCGCTCCACGCGCGCTATCACTTTCTCCGACGGTCATCGTGAACTTGAGAACGTGCATCTCGAAGTCTATCCCGAAACGGGCGACCGTCCCGACAAGATTAGCTCGCAGCGCACCATCACCAACGAAGACAACTCGCTCATCACCTTCACGGGCGCGGTTGACATCGAGACGCGCGACCGCTTGCGTGCCAAGACCGAGGCGATTGATTACGACGTGCGGAGCGAGGTCGGGACGGCGCAAGTGCCGATTACTTTCGAGCGCGAGAACGTGCGCGGTCGCGCCGACGCGGCGACGATTGACGCCAAGAACAAAAAACTCGAACTGCGCGGCGGCGTCGAAATCACGGTCGAGCCGCAAGCGGCGGCGACCGACGGCGCGTCGCCCGTCAAGGTCAATCCGCGCGACCGTCCGGTGACGGTCAAGAGCGCGCGAGCCAATTTCGATCAGGCTTCGATGCATCTCGTCTTCAGCGGCGGCGCGACCGCCGAACAGTCGAGCGACATCATGAGCGGCGAGACGCTCGCGGGGACGCTCAATCAACAGAAGAAGCTGCAAAAAATCGAAGCGCGCGGCAATTCCTACTTGCGTTCGATGAACGCGGGCCGCGCCGCCGAAGTCCATTCCGCCGACATGGATTTCTACTTCGACGCCGAGCAGCAGTTAGAGCGCGCCTACGCTTCGCGCGACGTGCGCGGGCGCAGCCTCGACGCCGATTCCGAGCTTCAGTTGACGACCGCCGGAGATGTCAACGTCGTCTTCGACGCGCAGGGCGAGCGAAGTCTCTTGAAGGAGATGCTCGTCGGCGGTCGGCCCGTCATCGTGCTCTCCGCGCCGAAATCCAAAGCGAATGATCCCGCCGCCTCGAATACACGCCTGACCGCCGATTCGGTCAAGCTTCTCTGGCACGCGACGGGGCGCGACCTGCAAGGCACGGAGGCCGTCGGCAACGCCGAACTGCTCGTCGAACCCGTCAACCAGACGCCGCAGTCCGAGCGCAAGATGATGTACGGCGCGCGCTTCGACGGCGAGTTCTACGAGTCGGGCAATCAGGCGCGCATCTTCACGGCGTCGGGCGGCGCGAAAGCCGTCGTCGAACCCTTGCAGCCGACGCCCGAGCGCGCCACGCGCACGCTCACCGCGCAGAAGATGATCGCCAACTTCGCGCGCGCGACGCAGGCCGTCGAGAAGATTGACGCGCTCGGCGATGCCAAGTTCTACGAACTCGAACGCACGCTCACGGCGCAGAACATGTACGCCTTCTTTTCCGGCGAGACGAAACGCTACGAGAAGATCGAGGCGCAGGGCGATGTGAAGTTTAACGAGCGCGACCGCAACGCGCAGAGCGCGAGCGCGGTCTATACGGCGGCTGATGAAGTGATTCGTCTGCGCGGCGGAGAGCCCGTCGTGTGGGACGCGCGCGCGCGGATGAAGGCCGCCGAGATTGATTCCGACACGCGCCGACAGGTCTCCTACGGGCGCGGCAAGTCCTCGACCACCTATTACAGTCAAGAACAGACCAACGGCGCGACGCCCTTCGCCAAAGTCAAAAGCCCCGTCTTCATCGTCGCCAACGATGCCGAGATTCGACACGCCGAAGGGACTGGTATCTACAAGGGCAACGCGCGCATGTGGCAGGACGATAATTTCGTCAAGTCCGACACGATAATTTTGCGCCGCGAGACGCGCCGGATGGACGCCGAGGGCAACGTGCAGAGCGCGCTCTACAACGCGCGCCGCAAGGAGGCGAGCGGCGCGCGCGCGGTCGTGCCCGTCTTCGCCACGTCGAGCCGGATGTTCTACGCGGACGCCGACCGCCTGATTCACTACGAGGGCAACGTTGACATCAAGCAAGGGACGGAGCGCATCACGAGCGATGTGGCCGACGTTTATTTGCGGAAGGACGCATACGAAGTCGAGCGCACGGTGGCGCAGCGCAACGTCGTGCTGACGCAACCCGGCAAGCGCGGCACGGGCGACTGGGCGCAGTACAACGCGACCGACGAGACGATGATTCTGACGGGCATTCCGGCGCGCGTCGTGGATACCGAGCAGGGGACTTCCGAGAGCCGCCGTCTAACCGTCTACCTGCGCGAGAACCGCGTCGTCTCCGACGGCGGCGAGAGCAAAAATTCTTCGGGGCGCGTGCGCTCGACGCATAAGATAAATAAACAGTGACGAGTGACGGGCGACGGGTGACGAGTTAAAATCTCGTCCGGCCCGTCACCCGCCACTCGTCACCCGTCACTTTCTTTATGGCTACGGAACAGATAGTCGAGACGAAAAGCGAAGCCGTTGCGCCGGAGCGGCGCGCGGCGGCGGTGCGTGCGCCATCTGCGACCGCGCTGTCGGGCATGGAGTTGGTGAAGAGTTACGGGAAGCGGCGCGTGGTTGACGGCGTGAGTTTGCACGTCGAGCCGGGAGAGGTCGTCGGCCTACTCGGTGCAAACGGCGCGGGCAAGACGACGACTTTCTACATGATCATCGGGTTGGAGCGGCCCGACGCCGGGCACGTGATGCTCGGCGAACGCGACATCACAAAGCTTCCGCTGTACCTGCGCGCACGTCTCGGCGTCGGCTATCTGCCGCAGGAGCCTTCGGTCTTTCGTAAGATGACGGTCGCGGAGAATATCCTCGCCGTGCTGGAAACTCTGGGCCTCAGGCGGCGCGAGCGCATCAAGCGTCTGGAGGAGTTGTTGGCCGAGTTCGGCATCGCGCACGTCCGCCACACGCGCGGCGATGCGCTCTCCGGCGGCGAGCGGCGGCGCACCGAGATTGCGCGCG
>DATLMV010000167.1:0-2123 GCA_035537095.1 Pyrinomonadaceae bacterium | reverse complement strand
CGGCTTCGGCGCGGGCTTCGTCGCCAGCCTGATTAACAGAAGGGCGGAGGCGTGAGGCCCGCAGGGATGAAAGAAAAAAGAGACGGGTGGGAACGCCGGACGTTCATCCCTCAACTCTCCGTCCTCATCTCTCTGCTGTTGCTGTTGAGCACCGGCGCGGGTTGCGGCCCGCGCCGCACGCCCGACCTCGAGCGCATCTTCGAGACGGCGCGCGCGCGTGAAGGCAAGCGGCCCGTGATTGTTATTCCGGGCATACTCGGTTCGCAACTCATCAACCGCCGGACGGGCGAAGTGGTCTGGCCTTCGGTCTTTCGTTCGTCGGAAGACGGGCTGAGCCTGCCGACGACGCCCGACCTCGAAGCCAACCGAGACGAGCTTGACGCCGCGAAGATCATCTCGTCGGCGCAGTTCGGTCGCGTCGGGACGCGCGCCTTCGGGCCGGAAGTTTACGTCTATTACGAACTGTTGCAGGCGCTCCAAAAGTACGTCGGCTATCGCGAGGGCAACTGGGACGCGCCCGCGCCCGACGGCGACCGCGACACGTTCTACGTCTTTGCATACGACTGGCGGCGCGATAACGTCGAGTCGGCCCGCCTGCTCGTCCGGCGCATCGAGGAGTTGAAGCGCAGGCTCAATCGCCCCGACCTGCGTTTCAATATCCTCGCGCATTCGATGGGCGGACTCGTCGCGCGCTACGCCGCGATGTACGGCGACACGGATTTGCCGACCGGTGATGCGCCGACCCGACCGACGTGGGCGGGCGCAAGCGGCATCAACAAAATCTTCATGATCGGCACGCCCAACGAAGGCTCCGCCGAAGCCTTCTCCACGCTGCTCGAAGGCTATTCGGTGACGGAAGGCTTGCGCCGTCGCGTCCGTCTCTTAAACAAGCTCTCGCGCGAGGACGCCCTGACCGCCCCGTCAATCTTTCAACTGCTCCCGCACCGCCACGCCGCGCGCTTCTTAGATGAACACCTGCAACCGCTCGAACTCGACCTCTACGACCCCGCCGTCTGGAAGCTCTACGGCTGGTCGCCCATCAGCGAGGCCGGATTCCGCGAACGCTTCGTGCAGCGCAAGACCGACACCGAAGACCCGCCGCACGAGGGCGCGACGCTCGAAGAACTCGACGCATACTTCGTCGCCGTCCTCGCGCGCGCACGACGCTTTCACGAAGCACTCGACGCGAACGACCGCGCAAGCAACCCTCCGCCCGTCACGCTCTTTGCCTTCGGCGGCGACTGCGAAGAGACGCTCGCCGCGCCCGTCATCTTGCGCGACGAGCGGCGCGGCAGATGGCTGACGCTCACGCGCCCGCGCCCCCTCCGCACGCCGGACGGACGCCGCATCTCGCGCACGGACGTGACGCGCGCCATGTACGGGCCGGGCGACGGGCGCGTCACGCGCCAATCACTACTCGGCGAAGAACTCGGCCCCGAGCGTCGCAGCCTCCTTTTCAACTCCGCGCTCCCCATCGCCTACGCCACCTTCGTCTGCGACCTCCACAGCGAACTGCAAAAGAACAAAACCCTCCAAGACAACGCGCTCACGCTGCTCGTCAGCGAGTTGATGAAATAAACCGGACGAAGACTCAAAGGGAAAAAGGGAAAGGTTAAAGGGAGAAGGGAGCAAGCAGTTAGCTCTCCCTTTCCCCTTTAACCCTTCCCCTTTTCCCCCTCTTTTTTATCTTTTTATAAACCCGCGAGCGCGAGTTGCTGGACGCGCTCGACGGCGTCTGTGAGATTCACGTCGGTTGATTGTTTGGCGGCGCGGTCGAAGAGTTCGACGACGCCCTCGGCGGCCTTCTTGCCGACAGTGATGCGGTAGGGAACGCCGATCAGGTCTGCGTCCTTAAACTTGACTCCGGCGCGTTCGTCGCGGTCGTCGAGCAACACGTCGAGACCCGCGCGCCTGAGGTCTGCGTAGAGACGCTCGCCCGCGTCGCGCAACTCCTGCTGCTTCATGTTGGTGATGGTGACGACGACATCGAAGGGCGCGATGGCGCGCGGCCAGATGATGCCGTCGGCGTCGTGATGGAGTTCGATGGCGGCGGCCATGATGCGCTCGACGCCGATGCCGTAACTGCCCATCACGACGGGCACTTCCTTGCCGTTTTGATCCAG
>DATLMV010000166.1:0-6492 GCA_035537095.1 Pyrinomonadaceae bacterium | reverse complement strand
CACACATCGCCGCCAGCAGCAAGCATGCGCGAAGCCGTCCGTTCCCTTCTCCGTTCAACTTTTTTTCGTGCCTCCGCATCCCGTGTGACCCCTCATCCCCGCCGCGCATCGCGTCCTTACACTCAGTCCTTCGAGGTTCTCTTGAATGGAGAACCGGCGTAAAGTTTACCACAACACGAGGGCCGGTTGCGCGTTAGGTCAGGCGCGGGGGAGACTGACTGCTGTTTGCGTGCTGCGTTCGTGCGGTGCTACATTTCCGTCGAACTGTCGGGATAAAAAAAGCAACTCCTTCGTCCGCTTATGTCAAACGAATTGACGGAGCAAGGTTTCAAAGGCAAGCGCGTCGCGCTCGGCGTCTCGGGCGGGATTGCGGCCTACAAGGCTGCGGAAATCCTGCGCGGGCTGCAACGCGCGGGCTGCACGGTGCGCGTCGCCATGACCCGGCGCGCGTGCGAGTTCATCACGCCGCTCACCTTCCGCGCGCTCTCCGGCGCGCACGTCGTCGTTGACGATTACGCGCCCGACAATCCAGACCCTATCGCACACATCACCTTCTCGCAGACCGTTGACCTGCTCGTCGTCGCGCCCGCCACCGCCAACATCATCGCCAAATTCGCGAACGGCATCGCCGACGATTTTCTGACGACCACCTATCTCGCCTCCGACGCGCCCGTGCTCGTCGCTCCGGCGATGAACACGACGATGTGGAATCACCCTGCGACGCAGCGCAACCTGCGGCAACTGCGCGCCGACGGCGTCCGCATCGTCGAACCGGATGCGGGCGAGATGGCCTGCGGCACGATTGGGCCGGGACGCCTGAGCGACCCCCCCATCGTCGTCGCCGCCGCGCTCGACATGCTGCGCCAATCATCCGACGCCAACCCATCGCATGCGAACACGGTCGCCGTGCGCGACCTCTCGGGCGAGCGCGTGTTGATCACGGCGGGCGCGACGCGTGAGGAGATTGACCCCGTGCGTTTTTTGTCTAACCGTTCGTCGGGGCGGATGGGGTTTGCGCTGGCGGAGGCGGCGCGCGTGCGCGGCGCGGAAGTGACGGTCGTGGCCGGAGCGACGAGCGCGGACGTGCCCGAAGGCGTGCGTGTGGTGCGCGCGCTGTCAGCGGAGGAGATGCGCGCGGCGGTGTCGGTCGAGGTCGCGCGCGCCACGCTGTTTATCGCCGCCGCCGCCGTCTCGGACTACCGGCCAGCCGCGCGCGCCGCGCAGAAGTTGAAGAAGTCGGCGCAGACGCTGACGCTCACTTTGGAGCCGACGCCGGACGTGCTGGCCGAAGTCGCGCGCACGCGTCACGAAGGGCTGCTGGTGGTCGGCTTCGCCGCCGAGACGGAAGACGTGCTCGGTCATGCGCGTGAGAAGTTGCTGCGGAAGAATCTCGACGCCATCGTCGCCAACGACATCTCGCGCGAGGGCGCGGGCTTCGATGTCGGGACGAACATCGTCACGCTCATCACGCGCGACCGCGAAGCGGCGACCGAGTTGCCGCTGCTCTCGAAGCTCGACGCGGCGCATCGCATCCTCGACGAGATTGTTCGACTCCGGCGCGAATCGTGCGATAATGTCGGGCGAACCCAATGAGCGAAACGCCGGAGTTGAAAAACCTTCTGAGAACCTTGACGGGGGATGTCGCGGAGAGCGTCGCTTACCTGCGCGAACTCGGCGTCGAAGGCATCGAGAGTCAGTCGTTGATTGAAAGCGTCGCGCCGCCCGCAGAGGCGCGGCCCGCAACAACGGAGAGACGCGCGAGTGTGTCCGCACAGCAATCGCCCGCGCTCGTGCGCCACGCGCGGACGGAAGCGGCGACGCCCGAGCGCAAACCTATTCCCAGAATGCCGACCGCCTCACAGCCGCGCGCCGGGGCCGTCGCACAATCTTCAACAGAGCAGACGGAGATGGCAAAACGAACAACTACCAAACGCAGCGCCGCCCCCGAACCGCCGCAGGTGGAGACACTCTTCGGCGAAATCACGCCGATGGACGAAGCGAGCCTGCCGCAACGCGACGAGACGCTCGAAGACATCCACGCCGACATCGGCGAGTGCATTCGCTGTCCTCTCAGCCAGAGCCGGACGCGCGTCGTCCATAGCGAGGGCAATCGCAAGTCGCGCCTGATGTTCGTCGGCGAAGCGCCGGGCGCGGACGAAGACGCGTCGGGGCGTCCCTTCGTCGGTCGCGCGGGCCAACTGCTCAACAAGATCATCGAGGCCATCGGACTCAAACGCGAGGACGTTTTTATCGGCAACGTCAATCGTTGCCGCCCGCCGCAGAACCGCACGCCGACGCTCGAAGAGGCCAAGACCTGCAAAGGTTTCCTGCTGCGCGAAATCGCCGTCGTGCGTCCCGAGGTCATCGTCGTGCTCGGCAACACCGCGATGAAAAACCTGCTCGACACCAAAGAGGGCATCACGAAACTGCGCGGCAATTTCCAAGACTATCGCGGCATCAAGGTGATGCCCACCTTTCACCCCGCCTATCTCCTGCGCGACCCCTCGAAGAAGCGCGAAACGTGGGACGATATGAAGAAGGTGCGCGATTATCTCTCCAAGTCGAAAGGCGAAAGTCCGAAGTCCAAAGCCTGAACTTACCCGACCCTTGTTATCAATCGAAACATCCGTTCCGACTTTGGACACTCAGACTTTAAACTTCGAACTCTTTATCTCTTTGAACTTTTGATTTTCAACTTTGGACTTGCCGTGATGCAGGAATCTCTCTTTGACGAACGCGCGCCCGCCGAGTCGAGCGAGACTTTGGAGGAGGTGAACGCCGAGCTTTTGCAGCGCGCGAAGAGTCTGCCGCAGTATAAGGAGCGCATCTTCATTTTCGGCGAGGGGTCGGCGGGGCAGAGGGTGGCGGTCGTCGGCGAATCGCCCGGCGCGCCCGACATCGAATCGGGCCGCCCATTCATGGGCCCCGCCGGACAGATGCTCGAACGCATCCTCGCCGCCATCGGTCTCAAACGCGCCGACTGTTATCTCTCCAACACCGTCAAGATGATCTGCACCGGCGACGAAATCACGCCCGAAGTGCTCGCCTTCTTCGTCCCCTACCTGCACCGCGAACTCGCCGTCGTCCGCCCGCGCGTCTGTATCGCCTTCGGCAACACGCCCATGCGCGCCCTGCTCCAAACCAAAAAACCCATCTCGCAGATGCGCGGCGAATTCCAAGACTATCGCGGCATTCAACTGATGCCCACCTTCAATCCCGCCTACCTCCTGCGCGACCCCTCGAAGAAACGCGAAGTCTGGGAAGACATGAAAAAGGTGCGCGACATTTTAGCTTCACTCTAGAAGCCATGTTTCTCAACCGAAGTGCCTTGACGGACTACGGTTGAAGGCTTGAGGAGTTTAAGCGCGTCCCTCCCCTCAAGCCTCCGGCGTTTGACTTCTATTCTTCCTTCTTTCTCTTGGCGCTGAAGATCAGCCCCATCTTCATCTTGTGGTCAACTAATTTGAATGAAGGCGGTTGTTCCCCGTATTCGTAGCCGATGTATGTGCCGAAGAATTTGGTGAACTTGAAGTTCAACTTAGCCTCGGCCCAATCACGCGGATTCGTACCGAAGGTCACGGCGCGCAGGGTTTTGTCGTCCGCCTCCTCAAAGCTGACCTCACGCTTGAGCAGCCAACGGCGTTCATAAATCGCTTCCAAGCTGATGCCTCTCTTCTCCTCCTCGTCGAACGGGAAGAACAGGTTGAGACTCGTGCCTCCAATCCCGCGCGCCAAGCCTTTGCCCTCGGCCTCGGCCAACGGACTCCTGATGTTTTTGCCCAACTCGAAGCCGAAGTATGGCCGCATGTAGAAAATCGCATGCTTGTTCTGTAAGGGCTTCAAGGCAAATCGAAGGGTGGTGTCCCAAACCAAGTTGGCATTGTCGAAGTCGCGCTCGGCTTCGACCTTGCCTTTGTTAATCCAGAAGACACCCTGCAAAGGCCCTCGCGCGCGCCCGACTCTCGACTTCCAATCTACGCCGAATTCCAGACTGTCGGGGTCGGCCTTCGGGTCGGTGCTGGCCTTGAGTTCAAAAAACGGGCCGACCGAATGAGACGTGCCCCACCAATCGGTGAAGAAGGGCTGTTTCACTTTCAAGTCCGCCGAGCCGTTAAAGTCCGTCCCGCTCGCACGCGTGACTTCGCCCGTGAAGTAGTAGTTGGCATCGTCGCGGTCTTTGGCGGCGTCGTACTTGTCCGCCTCTTCGCCGCCAGTTGTCGCCGTCCCGTCTTTGACGGGCAGCGATGCTAAAAGATTCTTGCCGAGCGGCGTGCCCCCGAACGTGAGGTTGGAAACGAGAACGTAATACTGATCTTTAGTCAGCACGTTCAGATTGTCTGCGACTTGAAACTTGACGGTGTTTGCGGGTTCGTCCCGACCCGTGTTCGTGGGTGCGGCCAACTGCGGCGCGCAGTCCGGTTCACCACAGACGGGCACATACCTCTTGCTGGCGGTGTCGAGAATCGAATAGTTTTGCGGCATCAAGGCGGCGGCCACGTCTCCGGCGTCCAGAGTCTTGCTGAATTTGACGCGGATGACCCATCTGGCGGGGGCTGTCGCTGTCGCCTCGCTCACTTTTCGCACATCAACGTTCTTGACCGTCACCTTGCCCTGCGCGCCGACGGCCAGGGCAGAACATAGAACGAGGATCAGCGTTGCCGCGCACCGTGCGGGCACAAGCATGTTATGTTCTTTTATCATCTGGGGTTCGTCTCCATCTACGACTTGGATTTGGGTTTGGGTTTGAGTCTTTTCGCCCGGGGTTCGGCCTTGCGTTGAATCACGTCGGCGACATCGTCAACCGTCATGTCGGGATTGAGGGAAGCCAGTTGCGCGGTCTTTATCTTGTAGCCTTCCTGTTTAACGCCGATGTCATCGTGGACGATGGTGGCGCGCAGGCTGTCAACCGCGTCGTCGTCGCGTATCCCAACCTTCTTCAGCACGCTCATCAGTTGCGCGTTTGTACTTCCAACTCGACGGACGCACCTGAGGGCGACCCCCTGTGCTTGCTCTATCTCCATTCTCCCGGCTTTATCCATCTGGTTTCTCCTTTTAAAATGCTGGCCCGCCTGTGGATTGAATGAATGAAGCAATTTTTCGTTCGGCGGCGCTAGCACACGTTCAGGTAAGGCCCGACAATGTAGCACTCATCCCCTAATGAATATAAGCGTAAAAACATTTCACGCGCCGGGGAGCGACTTTCCGCCTTGCGGCGCGGCCCGTCTCTGTTTGAGCCTCGACGGCCTCTCTTCCGGCTTTCTCTTTTCGCTCTTTCAGAGTAACTTTACTCGCCGTGCAGCATCCCGTTATTTCACCAAATCACACAGCCGCCTCTCTGGAATCAGCCGCACCGCCGCTCTACGCGGAGGTCGCTTTTGCCCTGCGCGTGGCGCGCACCTTCACGTATCGCCTGCCGCTCGCGCTGCGCGAGGAAGCGCAGGTCGGGTCGCGTCTGCTCGTGCCTCTGGGCCGCAAGTTTCAGACGGGCTACATCGTCGCGCTCCACAGCGAACTCGACGCGGGCGTGGAGATCGAAGAGTCGGAGATCAAGGACGCCGAGGAACTGCTCGACGCCGAGCCGCTGTTGACGCCCGAAGTGTTGGAGATGACGCGCTGGATCAGCGACTACTACGCGACGCCTTGGGGCGAAGTCCTGAAGGGCGCGCTGCCCGCCGGACTCAATGCGACCGTCGAGCAGCTTCTCAACATCACCTCCGAAGGACGCGACGAACTCGCGCGTCTTCCCATCGGTCGCGCGGCGACGGCGAAGGCGCGCGCCCTGCGTCTGGTCGCCGCCGAGGGCGAAACGACTCTGCGCGTCGTCGCGCAGGAGATCGGGCAGGCGCGCGCCGCTTCGGTCGCACGCGAGTTGGAGCGCGCCGGTTGGATCACGCTCACGCATCGCGCGCGCACCGCGCTCGCACGCGCCAAGCGTCGCAAGGCCGTCCGCCTGCTTCCGCCCGCCCCTACCGCTGAAGCGCACGCGGGCGACAAACCCGCGCGCCCGCTCACGCCCGCGCAGCGTCGCATCGTCGAGACGCTCATCGCGCGCGGCGGCGAGATGTTCTACGCCGAGTTGCTCGAAGAGGCGGCGACGAGCGCGTCAACTATTCAAACGCTGGAACGTCGGCGCACGTTGGAGGTCTTCGTCCGCGAGGTCAGGCGCGACCCTCTGGCCGACGCCGTGCTGCCGGAAAAGGACGACCTGACGCTCACGGAAGCGCAGGCCGACGCGCTCCGCCAAATCGAAGCGGCGGAAGACGCGCACGCTTACGCGGCCTTCCTGCTGCACGGCGTGACGGGGAGCGGCAAGACGGAAATCTACATCCGCGCGATGCGACACGCGCTCCGGCAGGGTCGCTCGGCGATGATGCTCGTGCCGGAGATTGCGCTGACGCCCGTCT
This sequence comes from Pyrinomonadaceae bacterium, assembly GCA_035537095.1. Taxonomy (GTDB): domain Bacteria; phylum Acidobacteriota; class Blastocatellia; order Pyrinomonadales; family Pyrinomonadaceae; genus DASWNP01. The sequence continues at coordinate 88 of DATLMV010000166.1, read as the reverse complement.
TCTCGCGCCGCCTGCGGACGCACTTCGGCGACAGCGTCGCCATCTTCCACTCGTCGCTCTCGACCGGCGAGCGTTTCGACGAGTGGGG
>DATLMV010000165.1:0-13933 GCA_035537095.1 Pyrinomonadaceae bacterium | reverse complement strand
GAAACATCAAGTTTCGACGGCGGACGCGCTCGTTTTTAACGCTGTAGTGCTTGCTACTTGCTGTGCGGGACGTTGACGGTCGTGGTTTTGACCGTCGCGTTTCCGGCAGCATCGGTGCAAGTCACCTTGATGGTGTAGATGCGTCCGGAGCCTTTGCCCGAACGCTCGGCACGCAGTTGGACGTGATGGTCGTCAATGATTACCCAGTCGGGAGCGGTGTCGCCATCGCCCAGACCGTTGACGGGTTCATTGCTCGTCACGGACAACACACAGTTGGAGCCGGGGCAGTTGTCGCCCGTCGTGTAGTTAACCGTGACGTTGACCATCTGATGATTCGGCGGCCACATGGACGAAGGCGTCGCCGTGGCTGCGCCGACGGAAGGCGACTGCGTGTCGTTGACCGTGACGGTCTGCTGACACGAAGCCGAGTTGCCCGCCCTGTCGGTGGCCGTCCAAGTGATAGTCGTCGTGCCTATCGGATAGGGCGCGTTCAACGGCTGGCTGTCGCTGCGCGTGCCGCCGGTTGTGAACTGCGGGTCGTTGTCGGAGGCCGAAGGCGTGCCGACGTTGACGACCGCCGAGCACGCGTTGGCATCGTTGCCGACGGTGATATTACCGGGGCAACTGATGACGGGCGTCTCCGTGTCGTTGACGGTGACGGTGAAAGTGCCGTCGGTCGTCGTGTTGTCGCCGCGCGTGCAGGTGGCGGTGACGTTGGTCGTGCCGACGGGGAAGAACGAGCCGGAGGCGTGACTGGTCGTCAGGACGCCGCAGTTGCCGCTCGTGGTCGGCGCAGGGTAGTTGACGATTGCGCCGAACTGGCCGGGGTCGCTGCCCTGCACGATGCTGGCCGGAACGTTGAGCGTGCACGCTTGGTTGACGCAAGCCGGAGCGGCGGTGGTGAAGCTCAACCGCCATCCGCCCGCGATCCTGCCGAAGTCGCCGCCGACATCGTCGGTCACGTAGAGCCTCCAAGTGCCGTTCGGGTTCGTGCCGTTGAAGACCGAGAGCAGTTGCGGGTCGGGATAGGGGCCGACGGGCGGCGGCGGGCCGGGTATCCCCGTCGTCGGGAAGGTATCGCCCGTGCCGAAGTTGGTCGGCTTGAACGTGCCCGCGAGAATCGTGGCCGAATCCGGCAGCGAGGCCGCAGCCGTATCGTCAAACGTCAGGTTGGTGGCGACGAGGTCGCCGGTTCCGCCCGCGTCCGACATCAACATCATCTTCTGTCCCTGCGGCCCGACCAGAAGCAGGTCGAGGTCGTCGGGGAAGGTGTGGTGCATGCCGAAGAGTTGGACGGTGACTTTCGAGACCGTCCCGCTGACGCCCGAGACGTTGATGGTCGAAGGATACGGGCCCGCCGCGCCGGTCGAGGTTGTCGGCTGGTTGGCGGGGACGTTGATCTGTGCGGTGTTGCCGAACGAGGCCGTGTTCGTCACGGTCGAACCGAGACGGATGCTGTAGGTCAGCGTGCCGAGATTGGCCGCGCCGTCTTGCAGTTGGAGCGTCGCGGTGATGAGGTCGCCGCAGTTGCCGCGCGCGACGAAGGTGAACGGTTTCGAGACCGCCACGCCCGTCGGTTGCACCGCGCCGTAGGTCTGCGGGCCGGAAGGCGTGTAGGTTCCCGGCGCATCCGTCTGCGGGGCGTTGACGCCGCCGGTCGGGAGCAACGTGGCGACGAGATTGGTCGTCGGGCCGTCGCCGATGTTACGGATGGGGAAGTTCATCGTCACGGTCTCTTCGGGGTCGGGCGCGCCGTTGGCGGGGCTCGCGCTCTCGGAGACGAGAACCGCAGGCGGCGCGGCTTCCAGAAGGGGCGGGCCGCCCGCGCCGCAGCAGGTGAACTTCTGCCGCGTCAGTTCCAGTTGGACGCAACCGACCGTGCCCGTATCGAGCGCGGCTTCGTCGCTGATACGCAGTTTCCAGACTCCGTTGGTCGCCTTGCCGTTGAAGGCGGCGAGCGGCGACTCGGGTTTGAAGGAATTGGCGAAGGGCGCGATGCCGCCGGAGATGTTGGCGGCTGCCGAATCGTCGAAGACGGTGAAGGCCGTCGCCGAGCAATCGTTCGCGCCTGTGCCGTAGTTCTGGCCCGTCGAGCCGCGACGGTTCGAGAGCGTGACGGCGGTTCCGTCGGGGTGGACGAGTTTGAGGACGAGGTCGCCGTCGAAGGTGTGATTGAGACGCACCCTGACGTTGACATCGTTGATCGCGCCCGTGTTGGGGACGGTGATCGGAATGTCCACGGTCGCCACGTCGGGAATCGCGGTGGCGATGTTGCCGCTCGTATAGGTGTTGGTCACGACCGCGCCGAGCGCGCCGACGGTCAAGGGATAACTGACCGTGCCGAGATTGGTCGGGCCGTCTTGCAGTTGGAAGGTGGCGACGACCGTGCCGCCGCAGGCGGCGGACGGGTCAACGGTGAACGTGTAGGGCTGGCTGGCGGCGGGGCCGCCCGCGACGAGCGCGCCGTAGGTCTGCGGGCCGGAGGGCGACGTGATGCCGCCGGTCGGGAGCAGCGTGGCGACGAGATTCGCGGTGTCGCCCGTGCCGGTGTTCTTGAGCGCGAAGCCCATCGTGACGGTTTCGCCGGGGCTCAGCGCGCTGTCGGTGGGGCTGCAACTCTCAGCCGTGACGACGCTGCCCGCCGTCTGCAAGACGGGGATTCCGGCGAGGCAGAGATCAGCCGTCGCCGCGCCGCCGTTGTTGATCGTCACGCTCACGGGCGCGGGCGAGCCGAGACCCGCGCCGCTCGCGGTGACGGTGTAAGTGCCCGGCGGGAGGTTGACGGAGTAGTTGCCGTTGGCGTCGGTGACGCGCGAGTGGCCGTCGGAGACCTGCACGAGCGCGCCCGCGACGGGCAGGCCCGTGTTGCAGTTTTTGATGATGCCCGTGAGCGTGCCCTGCGCGGGCGCGGTGCACGTGGGGAATTTGAAACTGCCGATGCGCGTCAGCCAACCGGCGGCGCTCGACGCCTGACTGGCCGCCGTGTAGTACTCGGTGGTGAACCAGAAAGTGCAATCGTCTGTCGGGTCGAGGTTCATCGAACTGTAGTCGCCCCAACGACCGGAGGTGTGCGTCTGCACGCCCGTCCCGGCGACGAGTGTCGTCTCGCCCTGTGCGAGACTGTTGGCGGGGTCTCCGGCGAGGCGTCCGGCGTAGCGGACGGACGGACGGACGGTCGTGCTGGAAACGCTATAGCCGACGGCGAGGTTGCCTTGATTGTCCATCGCCGCGCTCGGCATGAAGCGGTTGTGCGTGTCGGGCGCGAAGGTCGCCTGTTCGGGGACGGTGAACGCGCCGGACGGGAGCGAACGGCGCAACTCGTAATAGCGGACTGCGCCCTGATGCCCGGCGGCGGTCGTCGGCGTCAGCCCGACGTTGACGCTGTGGGCGACGACGAGCGATTCGTGCGTGCCGAAGTTGCGATACTGCAAGCGGTTCATCAAACGGTCGGCGATGACATCCAGAGCGACGCCGGGCGAGGGCTGTTCGATGACGTTGCGGCTATTGGGAGCGCGCGGGTCGAAGGCCGCGACGGGGATGACGCCGAGTTGTGTGAAGGTCGAGTTGGCGGGCGTCGCGTAGTCGGCGTGAAACTGGAAGATGCGCAGCGCGTCGGACGCGTCGCCGAACTCGGTGGCGGTGAACTGCGCGAAGTAGCCGGGAGCGCCCGGCGGCGGCGGCACGAGGCCGTCGGCGTCGGCGGGCAGCATGCCGCCGTCGTTGGTGGCGAGGTCGAAGTAGATGAAGTTGGCGGTCGGGTCGCCGACGAGCATCTTCCGGCGGTTGAAGGCGAAGACGCCGCCGCCTTGGAAGGCCGTGCCCGCCTGATTGAACTGGTTGTCGGTCATGTAATACGCGTCGGGGTAGATGCCGAAGTGCGGGTAGTCGTTGAACTTGTTGTTCGGCATCTGAAAGTCATAGACGAAGTATTGTCCGGTCGGGTCGCCGGTCTTCGAGACGGCGATGCATTGATGATTGTTTGGGTTGGCGATGGTGGCGAACTGGCTGATCATCCAGCGGTCGGCCAACTCGTCGTAGAGCACGATGGGGTCGCCGTCGTCGGAGGTGCGGCAGGCGTTACCGGCGGGGAGCGCGGTAAAGAGCGTGCTCATCAGGAACGGGTTTCCGGCGGGCGTGCCGTTCTTCAGGTAGATGCGGACGAGCGTGTTGACGGTCTGCACGTAATGAGTAGGGCCGACATCGCCGTTGGTGTCGGGCGGCAGCACGCGCCCCAAACCGCCGAAGGCCGGATTGGCGTTGTCGGCGTTGCTGATACCGTCGAAGCTGGTCGAGGGCGCGGGCGAGAGGGCGGTCGGCCCGCTCGGCGCATCGGTCTGAATCATCGCATCGGGCGTGATGGGTGCGCCCGCGACGGGCGTGCGGAGTTGGTCGTTATCGTGGACGCTGACTTTGTCGGGGTCAACAACGTCTGTGCCCGGCCCTTTGTCGGGTTCGAGTTCGGCGAGCGGCGCGGTCACGGCGAAGGCCACGGCCTGCGCGGAGACGGGCGCGGGCGCGGCCTCTTCCTGTGCTCTGGCGGCACGCAACATGCGCGGCGCGGGCAGGCTCTTCTGCTGCTGGCTGCGCGTGTTCGGCGTCTTCGTCTTCGCGTTCTTCGCGGGACTCTTCTCTTCGTTGGGGGAGACTCTGATGCGCCGGTTGCGCTGCGCGTATCCGGTGGGCAGAACGACCAACGATGCGACGAGCGCAAACCCTACGATCAGGGCCACGATATACTTCTTCATAACTCAATCCTCCGGGGGTTTGTACGGTGTAGGCTAGGGATGACGGTTGAGCAGGCGGAGATGTCACCAGACGGACTTTGGGCCGTGATGTGTTCGCACACAAAGATGGGTTGCGAAGCGGCAGGGCAGCAGTCGGGGAGCATCATAGGGGAAACGACTTTTCCAAGTGAACCAGAACGACCACACACTTTGAACGGCGGACGCTTCTCGCGGGGGCGTGCGATTGCGCGTCTTGCTCGGTGCGGACGGCGAGGTTAGAGGTCTTACTGACTTGAAGCTCCGGTCAGCGCGAGTGAAGAATTTTTGGAGCTTCTACTATTGCCGATAGTTTATCGGGAAAGAGGGAGTCGAATTTTTACTCACAGCCTCGCCGCATGCGTGCCTGCACACAGATATCAGAGGTGTGATAAAGAGACTTCCCGGTGCTTTCTGTTTGGAACGAACGGTTGAGATTTAAGGCTAGTTGACTTCCCTTAGAACCCGGAGTCCTCTTGCCATCGAACGTGTAGGGCGCGCACAGTACACCGTTCTTGACGCCCGTGTCAATGGTAAATGCGAGGACAAGGCGGACGGACGGATGCTCGAACGAGAGCGCGCGCCGTTTCAAGAGAGACGGCGCGCGGCGATTGAGTTCAGAGTTTTTCCGTGCGGGCACGCGTGTGACGACTCGCAGCGAGGTGCGCGCGCCCTACAAGCATTTGGTCAGGTGGGGCGACTCGCCGCGCGTCAGGGTGAAAGTGCCGAGGTCTTCGCCGGAGTCGGTGAGCACGAGCGTGAGCGTCATCTTTTTGCCTTCGACGCGCCCGCTATAGCGCGCCGGACTTGAGTCGGGCTTCTCATCTATCCGCACCGGCCCGCCGCGCTCTTTGACGAAGCTGCCCGCCACGCTGAAGCGTCCCTCCGCGTCGAGCGAGAGCTTGCCGTCTATCGAGCCGTGCGCGCAGTCGAACTCAATCCTGCCGCCGCTCGCCGTCACCGTCAGCCCGACGTGCGCGCCGCCCCATTCTCCCGCCGGTACAGTACCGCCCGCTCCCACTTCTTTCACGTTCGGCGTCTCCTTCGTCTGCGTCGGACTCGGACTCGTCCTGACGGCGTTGACGCTCGCGGCGTCGGCGTTGTTAGTGTTGCGACTATTCGCGGCGTTGTTATTGTTGCGACCGCTTGCGCCGCCGCTACTGCTGCGACACGAACCGCCCTGCACGAACAGCAACAGCACGAGAGGAAACACGACAACAGCGGTGAATCTCGTCTGGATGTGATGGCTCATCGTTTTCCCTTCCCCACTTCTCCCGCCTACATGGCGAGGCCGCCGTCAACCTGTATCACTTGACCGGTGATGTAGCGCGCGTCGTCGGAGAGCAGGAAACATGCGATGCGCGCAATCTCGACGGCTTCGGCGAAGCGTTTGAGCGGTATCTGTTCGAGCAGTTTGGCCTGATAGTTTTCGTCGAGCGCGCCCGACATGTCGGTTGACACCAGCCCGAGCGCGAGCGCGTTGACCGTCACCTTGCGGCTCGCCACCTCCTTCGCCAGCGCCTTCGTCAGACCGAACAGCCCGGCCTTCGACGCCGAGTAGTTCGACTGTCCGGCCATCCCGACCACGCCGCTGATTGAAGAGATGTTCAGAATCGAACCGCCCTCCTCCTGCCTGACCATGTGGCGCAGCGCGGCGCGCGCGAAGTTCCAAGGGCCTTTCAGATTCGTGTCAACAACAGCGTCCCAGTCGTCCTCTTTCATACGCAGGATGAGTTGGTCGCGGTTGATTCCGGCGTTGTTGACGACGAAATCTATCCGCCCGAAATTCTCTTTCACTTGCTTGACCATCTCCGCCGCCGCATCCGTCCGCGCCACGTCGCATTGAGACGCCAGCACACGCGCGCCCGTCGCTTCAATCTCGACGCGCAGCGTCTCGGCAGCCTCCGCGCTCTTCGCGTAGTTGAACGCGACCGACGCCCCGCGACGCGCCAACTCCAAAGCAATCGCGCGCCCGATGCCCCGCGTCGCCCCCGTCACAATCGCCACCCGTCCGGCGAAAGTTTTCTCACTCTCTGTCAAAGCGTGCCTCCAAAGCTCGTAAATCGTGAATCGTCAATCGTGAATAGATACGTGGTTAATCACGCCTTCTATTTACGATTGACGATTCACGATTTACGAATCTAATTTCAACGAGCGTAGATATTCCTTGAACTGCGGCGCGAGGTCGGGGCGCTTGAGTGCGAACTCGACGGTGGCGATCAGGAAGCCGAGTTTGTCTCCGGCGTCGTGGCGCGTGCCCTCGAAGCGGACGGCGTAGAAGGGACGGCGTTTGAGGAGCGTGCGCATGGCGTCGGTGATCTGTATCTCACCGCCCGCGCCGCGCCCCGTGCGTTCGATTTCGTCGAAGATGTCGGGCGTCAGAATGTAGCGTCCGATGATGGCGAGGTCGGAGGGGGCTTCGGCGAAGGGCGGTTTCTCGACCATGTCTTTGATTTTATAGACGCCCTCGCCGACCTCTTCGGCGTCAATCACGCCGAAGCGCGAGATGGCTTCGCCCGCGACCTGCATCGTGCCCAAGACGGGCGCGTCGAACTCCTCATAGACGCGCAACATCTGCTTGAGCGCGGGCGTCTCGGCGTCAACGATGTCGTCGGCGAGCATCACGGCGAAGGGTTCGTCGCCGACGAAATCGCGCGCCTGAAGAATCGCGTGACCCAGACCCAGAGCCTCCTTCTGCCGCACGTAGCTGATGCGCGCCAACTCGGAGACGCCGCGCGCCTCTTCGAGTATCTTGTCCTTGCCGCGCTCGCGGAGCAGTTGTTCGAGTTCAAACGAGATGTCGAAGTGGTCTTCAATCGCGCTCTTGCCGCGCCCCGTGACGACGATGATTGACTCGATGCCGGAGGCGACCGCCTCCTCGACGACATACTGAATCAGAGGCTTATCAACCAGCGGCAGCATCTCCTTCGGCGACGCCTTCGTCGCCGGGAGAAAACGCGTCCCCAAACCAGCCGCCGGAAAAACCGCCTTGCGAATCTTCTGAGCCATACTGAATGCTAGTTCCCCTCTTGATGATTTTGCAGACTCGAACGCGCGTCCGACTCCTTGCTTGACAGTCTCGCGCGGCGTCGGATAGCTTCAATTTTTCGTTCACAGACAGGCGAAAAGATGTAGCACATTAGACCATACGTTGAAGGACTGCGGCAAATGCTTGATTTGAACTTCGTCCGCGAAAATCTCGAAGCCGTGCGCGCCGCGCTCGAAGCGCGCAACTTCCCCACCTCCGCTTTAGACGACTTCGCGCAGTTGGACGCCGAACGCCGCCGCGTCATCGCCGAATCGGACAAACTCAACGCCGAGCGCAACACTTCGAGCCGCGAAATCGGTGCGTTGATGAAGGACGGGCGACGCGACGAAGCCGAGACGCGGCGACGTGAAGTCGGCGAGTTGAAGGAGCGCATCGCGGAACTCGACCGCGCGCGCGCCGACGCCGAAACGCGCATGAGCGAACTGCTCTCGACGATCCCGAACATTCAGAGCGAGAGCGTCCCCGTCGGCGCGAGCGATGCGGACAACGTCGAGGTGCGGCGTTGGGGCACGCGACCGCAGTTTGATTTCGAGCCGCAGGATCACGTTGACCTCGGCACGTCGCTCGGCATTCTCGACTTGGAGCGCGCGACGAAAATCGCGACCTCGCGTTTCTCCATCCTCTACGGCGCGGGCGCGCGGCTCGCGCGCGGGCTCGTCCAGTTCATGCTCGACATCCACACCAACGAGCACGGCTACACGGAGACGCTGCCGCCCTACATCGTCAACGGCGCGTCGCTCTACGGCACGGCGCAACTCCCGAAGTTTGAAGACGACCTCTTCAAGCTGACGGACGAACGCGGCCTCTATCTCATCCCGACGGCGGAAGTGCCCATCACCAACATCTACCGCGACGAGATACTCGACGCCGCGCAACTGCCCTTAAAGTTCGTTTCGCACACGCCCTGCTTTCGTTCCGAGGCGGGCTCTTACGGGCGCGACACGCGCGGCGTCATCCGCCAGCACCAGTTCGAGAAAGTTGAACTCGTCAAGTTAACCCTGCCCGAAGATTCTTATGCGGAACTCGAATCGCTGACGCGCAACGCCGAAACCATCTTGCAGCGTCTCGGCCTCCACTACCGCGTCATGACGCTCTCGACCGGCGACATCGGTTTCGGCTCGGCCAAGACCTACGACCTCGAAGTCTGGCTGCCCTCGCAAAACACCTTCCGCGAAATCTCTTCCTGCTCGAACTACGAAGCCTTTCAGGCGCGACGCGCGCAGATACGCTTCCGTCGCGCGGGCGGCGCGAAGCCCGAATACGTTCACACCTTGAACGGCTCGGGTCTCGCCATCGGTCGCACGTGGGTCGCCCTGCTCGAAAACTACCAGCAGCCCAACGGCTCCATTCTCATCCCCGAAGCTTTGCGTCCATACATGGGCGGGCTGGAAAAGATAGAGAGCAGTAAATCGTGAATCGTGAATCGTAAATCGTGAATAGAAAGAGCAGGTTTTATCTATTTACGATTCACGATTCACGATTTACGAGTTGATTGGCAGCAAAAAAGCGGCAAGCTCAATTAGAGTTTGCCGCTTCTGTTTTTACTGCTGACTGCTGACTATTCGCAGTTCACTTGACGCTTATCTCGTAAGGCATCATCAGCATCATCTCGCCGCGTTTGACCTGCTCGAAGTAGGAGGCGTAGCGCAGGGCGCGGCGCATGTCTTCGGGGAGCGCGCTCAAGGCGGCGCGTCGTTGTTGTCGCGTTTTGAGGCTGGCTCCGGAGTCGTCGCCGCCGCCGAAGATTTCCTGAAAGAAGGTGCGCGGGGCGGGGAAGATAACGCGGCGCACGTCCTTCTCGCGCGGGATTTTGGCGAGTTCTTTGGCGACCTCGACGGCCCGCTCCAACCCGCCGAACTCGTCAACCAGCCCTCGCTCTTTCGCCTGCCCGCCCGACCAGACGCGCCCCTGCGCGATCGAGTCTATATATCCCACGTCGCGCCCGCGTCCCTGCGCGACCTTCGGCAGAAACTCGTCGTAGTAGGCGCTCTTGATCATTGACTGAAATTTAGCGCGTTCCTCATCCGTGAACGGTTCGGTCTCGCGGAACATTCCGGCGTTCTTGCCGCGCATCAGATACTCGCTTGAGATGCCGATCCAATCGTAGAAACCCTTGATGACCTGCTTGCCCGCATAGATGCCGATGGAGCCGGTGATGGTCGAGGGCTCGGCGACAATGCGACTGGCGTTGGTCGAGATGTAATAACCGCCGGAGGCCGCCACGTCGCTCATCGAAGCGACGACCGGCTTCTTCCGCTTCGCCGCTTCGACGGCGTGCCAGATGATGTCGGAGCCGTAGTTCGTCCCGCCGGGGCTGTCCACGCGCAGGACGATGGCCTTGATGCTCTTGTCTTCGCTCGCGTCCTTGATGGCCTTCGAGACGGTGTCCGACCCGATGGTCTCCTCGCCGAACGGGCCGCTGTTGGACTGACCGGAACCAATCGGGCCGGAGGCGTAGATGACCGCGATGCGCTCGCCCTGATTGATGCCAAGCGATTCGGCGGTGACGCGGGCGTATTCGCTGCTCTTGACGAGACGAAGCTTGTCATCTTCTTTATAGTTCAGACGCTTCTTCAGTTCGTTCTCCACTTCGTCGCGGTATTTCGCGCCGTCAATCAGTCCCGCCTCCTGCGACTCCTTCGCGCTGAGCGGTGCGTTGTCAATCAGGGCGCGCATCTCGTCGGGCGACTTGCGGCGGTCGCGCGCGACCTGCTCCACGTAGCGGTTGAAAATTTCGTCCAGCAGAGAGTTCATCGCCTCGCGGTGTTCGGGCGACATCTCCTTGCGCGTGAACTGGTCGGGCGCGTTCTTGTATTTGCCGATCTGATAGAAGTCGGGGAAGACGCCGAGCTTGTCGAGCGAGCCGCGAAAGAACATCACCTCGGCGGCCAGCCCGTTGATGAAGAGATCGCCGACGGGTGCGACGTAAACCTTATCGCACGCGGCGGCGATGTAAAATTCCATGTCCGCCCCGTATTCCATGTAAGCGTGGATGGGCTTGCCCGACGTTTTGAAATCAACAATCCCCTCGCGCAACTCCTCCGCCTTCGCCCAACCCATGCTGACGAAATCAACGTCGAGCAAGACGGCGGTGATGCGTTTATCCTTCTTCGCTTTTTTCAGTTGACCGATGAGGCCCGTCAAAGACTGCGAAGGCGCGCCGAAGAAACGACTGGCGAAGGGGTCTTCGTTGACGTAATCGGGAATCACCCCCTCGACCTTGAGCACGAGCACGCTGTTGTCGTCCACGTCCGGCTGCGAATCGCGCACCGACATAATCAACAGAGCGATGCCGAGCATCACGACGAGCACCAGCCCGACGAGGATGCCGCCGATAATCAGCACAGTCTTTCTTCTTTTTGACATTGCCATAACTTGCTTACGCTTCTTCTATACTTTCAAAAATTTACTCCCACCCGCGAGCGCGACGCCGCGCCGCAAGTGGCCCTGTGATTACGTCTGAAACGGGTAAAAGGTTTAGACGGAGCGAGTAGTCGGCGGCAAACAGCGAGCAGACAAAACAGGAGCATCTTCTGTTTTTGCTGCCGACCGCTCGACGCTTGCGGCCCGCTATCTACGCACAATCCAGCCGCCGCCGAGCACTTCGTCGCCGCGATAAAAGACGGTGGCCTGACCGGGCGTGATGGCGCGTTGCGGTTCGTCGAAGACGACGCGGACGCGGCCCTGCGGGAGCGGCGTGATGGTCGCCTGCGCCGCCGTGTGACGATAGCGGATGCGCACCTCTGCGCGCACGGGCGCGTCGAGTTCGTCAAACGCAATCCAGTTCGCGCGCGCCGCCGTCAACTCCGCGCACAACAACTCGTCGCTCTCGCCGACGACGACGCGATTCTCCGCCGCATCAACCCGCACCACGTAGAGCGGCAGCGCACGCGAGACGCCGATGCCGCGCCGCTGCCCGACCGTGTAGCGATGGATGCCCTGATGCGTGCCCAAGACTTCGCCGCTCGTGCTGACGATTTCGCCCGCGTCCGGCGTCCTGTCCGCCGTGCCTTCGGCATCGAGATAGCGTTCGATGAAGCCCGCGTAGTTGCCGTCGGGCACGAAGCAAATCTCCTGCGACTCGGCCTTCTCCGCCACCGCCAGACCGCTCTGCCGCGCGACCTCGCGCACCTCCGCTTTCGACATCTCGCCGAGCGGAAACAACGCGTGCGCGAGTTGTCCTTGCGTCAACTCCCAGAGGAAATACGACTGGTCTTTGCGCTCGTCTTGCCCGCGCAGAAGCCTGTAACGCTGCGCCGCCTCGTCATAGCGAACGCGCGCGTAATGGCCCGTCGCCACCTTGTCGCAGCCGAGGCTCTGCGCGAGCCTGTCGAGCGAGGCAAACTTCAGGCGGCTGTTGCACGCGACGCACGGAATCGGCGTTTCACCATTAAGGTAGCTCGTGACGAAAGGCTGCACCACGTCGCGCTCGAAATCGCGTTCGAGGTTAAGGACGTAAAAGGGAAAGCCCAACTCTTCGGCCACACGCCGCGCGTCGTACACGTCGTCGAGCGAGCAACAACGCGACGGCAGCGCTTCGCCGTTCTCGTCCACGTTCAGCCCGCGCCGTTGGTTCCACAACTGCATCGTAAAGCCGACGAGTTCGTGGCCCTGTTCTTTTAAGATGACGGCTGCCGCGCTTGAATCCACGCCGCCGCTCATTGCCATTGCTATCTTCATAACTACGCTTTGATAGTTTTACAGCCCCGGCGGGTTGGTCGCAAGCTGAGAAGGGTCTGGGGCGGCGGCGCGTGCTACGAGATAAACGACCTCGCGCATCGTGTTTCCCTGAAGCCTGCGCGCCCATGAGGTTTGAAGCCCGGCCCAATCGGAGGCCGCCAGCACGCCCTTTTCCAGCACGTCGAAACCGGCGGCGCGATATTTTTCGGGAAGAATTTCTGCGAGGTAGGCGTTGGAAAGCTGCGGCAAGCGCAGGCGCTCTATCTCTGCGCGGTCACGCGTGGGGTCGAGGCCGATGACGATTTCCAACAAGCAACCGGGCGCACATATGCGTCGCAGATTGCCGAGCGCGAGCGGGTCAGCGCTAAGGACGGCGCGCAACAAACTGCCCCACGGAAAGTGTATGTGAATCTCGTCGGCAACGCCGTCCAACTCCGGCGGAAGACTTTCGATTGCGGCCTGCACGAACAGCACGTTAGGTAGGCCGCCCTTCGCCGGTTTGCGATAAATCTTCTCCGAAATCTTCTCCAGAGCCTTCGCCTGCGCGTCTATCCCGATGAAGAACTTCGTCGGATTCGCGCGTGCAGACTGGTACACAAAGCGACCGTCGCCGGTCCCTATGTCCACCACTATCCCGTCGCCTGTACGGCTCGATAAGCTGACGGAAGGCTGCGGCGTCAAGTTATCAGGTGGTGCGGCCACGAATATATTTAAGCATTGGTCCGAGTCCCTTTCCGGCGAGCATTATAATGGATGGCGGACGGCTACTCAATTCTCTCCGACCGCCAGCAAGCGCCGCTCTGCTGCACGTTCGAGCGCGAGAGTGATAAGATGCAGCGCTGGTTTTCGGGATTTTATCAGCGGTACTGACCTGAGTTAACTTGTCATCATGGAACTAGCAATCGAAGAATACAGGGCCGTCGAAGAGCCTTATTATCTGGCGGTCGCGCGTGAACTGGAACTGTTCGAGGCGGCGTATGCGGCGCGGCTGCCGGTGATGCTCAAAGGCCCGACGGGCAGCGGCAAGACGCGCTTTGTCGAGCACATGGCGTGGCGGCTTAAGCGTCCTTTGATAACGGTCGCCTGCCACGAAGATTTGTCGGCAACCGATCTGGTCGGGCGTTTCCTGCTCGAAGGCGAAGAGACCGTCTGGCACGACGGGCCGCTGACGAAGGCCGTGCGCAACGGTGCTATCTGTTATCTCGACGAAGTGGTCGAAGCGCGCAAGGACACCATCGTCATCATTCATCCTTTGACCGACGACCGCCGCCGCCTGCCGATAGAAAAACGCGGCACGGTCCTGGATGCGCCGCAGGATTTCATGCTCGTCGTCTCGTACAATCCCGGCTACCAGTCAATCCTGAAAGACTTGAAACAGTCTACGCGCCAGCGTTTCATCGCTCTCGAATTCGACTATCCGCCGCCCGAGTTGGAGACGGAAATC
>DATLMV010000164.1:0-2591 GCA_035537095.1 Pyrinomonadaceae bacterium | reverse complement strand
TCGTCTTCGGGGATGGGCGGCGGCTCGCCTTTGGTGTCGCGGATGCGGAGGATGGTGGCGTCGTCGTCAACATAAACTTCGTCGAACCATCCGCTATCCAGAGCCTTATTGTAGAAGTCTTCGTGCTCGTTGTCGGAGAAGACGTAGCGCGCGCCGAAGCTCTGGCGGATGATGGGGCCGGGGTCGTCTTCGTCGCCGACCGTGATGCGCTTGTAGAGTTCGGAGAGCTTCGGGTTCTTGTCGTGCAGGTATGTCGGGTCGAGACCCGAAACGTACGTGTACTCGGACGCGAAATAGAAGAGACGCGGGAAGTCGTCCCAGTCGGTGTTGAAGATCATCTCGCCTTTGGGGACGTTGGCGTGCAGCCAGTCGGTCGCGGCCTTGTAGTGATTGGGCGCGGCGCTGCCCTCGATGTCGCGCGCCGTCACGGTGAAGTTGCCCGCCGTTTGGAAACACAGATACAACACGACCACTCCCACCAGCGCATACTCGCGCCAACGCTCGCCGCGCTCGCGCGCAATCGTCGCCGGATGCTCATGGCGGTCGAAGTACGGCTGCAACTCGTCGAGCACTTCGTCGGGCAGTTGAGCGGCTGCGGAGCGCGCGCCCGAGAGCAGGTTTTGTAGGCTGAAGGCGGCGAAGAGGATGGCGAAGGGCGGCCAGTATTCGGAGAAGCGTTTCCACTTCGCGTTGGCGACGAGCAGGATGGTGGAGAAGATGAGAAAGAAGAACGCGCGGCTGTTGCGTCGGTCGCTGTTGTTGAAGGCGATGTAACCGGCGAGCGTGGCGATGAAGGCCGCGAAGCAGTTCATCAAAAATTCCCAACTGTTATACGGATACCACTCGCCGCCGACCTCGGTCGAGAATCCTCCGGTCGTCACCTTCATCATCAAATGCTCGACGAACAGGCGGATGTTGCGCGGGAAGTATGGGTTGATGATGAAGCCCGCGATTGAACCGGCGACGGCGAGCGCGACCGGCTGCCACTCGATGCGCCGCTCGTTCCACCAGACGACGAACGCCCAGACGAACGCCGCCACGCAGAGCAGCACGAACATGTCGTAGGTGAGCGCGAAGAGAAACGCGAGCGGCGCGAGCAGCCGGTAGCGTCGCTCGAAGAGCAGGTAGATGCCCGCAATCAGGAGCACGATGGAGACGCTCATCGCCTTCGCCATGTTCATCCGGTAGAGAAACGGCGCGGAGCAGGCGAGCAGCGCGAGCAGCCACATCAGCGGATAGCGGAGGCGATAGCGGACGACGAGCCAGTAGCAGGAGAAGACGGCGAGCGTCGAGAAGATGAGCGTGCCGACCTTCGCGCCGAGGGTCGTGTCGCGAAACCACGTGAAGGGAATTTGCAGGACGTGAAAGAGGAAATGATGGTCAACGTAGTCCTGCGGGTTGAGAGTCGTCAGCGGGAGCACGGTGAAGAGCGGCGGAAACTGGCCCGAACGCATCCCTTCCCAGAGCATCCGGCTCCATTTGACGTGATAATAACCGTCGTAGTCGCCGCAGCAGATCGAGCCGGTGGAGAACTGTAGCCAACCGAAGACCGACGCGATCAACGCCAGCCCGCCGAGCAGGTAGAGGCCGCGCGCGCGCACCCATTCACCAAACGCCGCCCCCTTGCGCGACCCCTCGCCGCCCTCGCCCTCTGCTTGCGCCGCAGCCCCGCCATCATGCTCGACGCTCAAATCGTCGTCTCTCGTATTCTCCATGCCGGACTTTGAACTTCCCCGTTTCTCAGGATGCGCCGGAGACGAAAGAGAGCCCCGCGCGCTTAAAGATGTGTCTTGAATGCGTGACACATTAACATAGGGCGGACGATGGGCGGTAGACGAGGTAGACGACGGACGAGGCGGACGATGGACGGGGCGGACGATAGACGATGGCCGGAAGTTTTTCTCGACGTTCGTCGGAAGTCTTACTGACTACTGTCGGAAGTTTTCTCGACGATAAACGGAAGGTTCTTGTCCATCGTCCATCGTCTATCGTCCATCGTCCGCCCTACTGGTGATTTTCCACTCCGGCGTAGAGGGCGAGGAGGGCGGTTTCGAGGTCGGAGATGTGGAAGGGTTTGTTGACGATGATGTCAACGAGCGCGGGGTCGGGCGTGCCGCCGGGGATGGTCTGTCCGTAGCCGGTGGCGATGGCGATGAGCATCTGCGGCTTGCGGCGGCGCGCTTCGGCGGCGAGCGTGAGGCCGTCCATGCCGGGCATCGAGAGGTCTGTGATCATGAGGTCGAAGGTGTCGGCGGCGAGCGCGACGAGCGCCGCCGTGCCGCTGCCGACGGCGATGGCCTGCTGTTGCAGCGCCGTCAGCATCTCGACCAGAACTTCACGCACCACCTCTTCGTCGTCCACGACGAGCACGCGCCGCACGGGCAGCGACGTGCGCTTGAGCGTGGTGGTGACGGGCGGCGAACTGAAGCGCAGTTGCGGAAAGCAGAGGCGGAAGGTCGTGCCCTGATTCTCTTCGCTCTCGACCTCGATGGTTCCGCCGTGGCGGTGAATGATGCCGTAGCTGACGGCGAGGCCGAGGCCGGAGCCTTGCGGCCCTTTGGTCGTGAAGAACGGCTCGAAGATGCGGTCGC
>DATLMV010000163.1:0-12451 GCA_035537095.1 Pyrinomonadaceae bacterium | reverse complement strand
AAACTCACCCTTCCTCCCCCCCCTTGCTCGTTCCGCGTCACATTGCTTTGCATGCTGCTCGTCAACGCGCCGCATTATCAATGACGACCTATTTCATGGCTGATGTGAGACACAATAAGCCATGCGCGACGCATGTGTCTGTACGCAAACGTACTCGTTTTGGTGCGAAAATCTGGCGAAGTACTCCCGGATTTGTGCAGGGTTATCGGGTTTGCGAGAGGACGGGGCGGAGCATTTCGTCGAGCGCGGACTCGCTCGCGTCCGCCGGGAGGATGTCGCGAAAAAGATACCAACGTTCCTCATGCTCGACGGATTCGTCCGGCTCAAGTTGCCGCAGAGGGGCGAGCGATTCAATCTCGATGAAGGAACCGGCGGTGTAGGTTTCGGCGTTGGAGCCGTAGTCGGGATAGCTCGCGCCTTCGAGGTATCCGAAGCGTTTGACGTAGAGCGTGCCGCCGCGCAGGTACGCGGCCCAACCCTGTTTGTTGGCGATGCCGATCTTCTGCGGGGCGGCGAGCGCGTCGTCCGTCCGCAGGCGGATAAACTTGGGGCCGATAGTCCAGCGCGGGTCGCTCAAGTCGGTGTAGTGCCAGAGGACGAGCGGGCGCGCGGGCGTCAGGCATTCATCCCACGAGCGAAACGGTTCCTGCGGAAAGATGGCTTCGCCGCCGCCCTGCATAATCGTCAAGGCCCACGGCGCGAGCGTGATGCTCCAAAGGTTGCGGTTGGTAATCCGGTGCACGACGCGCACGCCGCTTCCCTCGTCCGCGAGCGTGATGCTCAACTCCTTTTGGATGCCCGTCGGCGACTCCGTCGGCTGGCGCAGCACTATCGCGCGCTCGCCCTGCGCTGCGAACTCGACGGGAGTGTTGTCCGGCACGTAGCTGCGCGGCGACGCTTCGGGCGCGGCCCAGAGACGATGACCGCCCCACGGCTTCCATTCGCCGAGCGGCGTCTCGATAGACGCGTCGGGCACTTCGCCGAGAATGTTTTCGCCGTCGCGGAAAGCATATCGAATGACGCGCGGGCCGATGTCGGTCGTGACGACGGCTTCCACCGTCTCGTTTGACAGGCGGTAACAGTTCGGCTGGTTGAGATACGAAATCTTCTCCATCTCGTCCTTCATGCGCGCGCGTGAGCGTGCCGGTTTCGGTTAAGCCGTTATCAGTAAGCGAACGACTGATAGACTTCCCTGTCGGGAACGTCTTCGAGCGATTCGACGACGGGGTTGAAGCGCAGGAGAAAACGTGCGCGTTCGGAGAGCGTGTCGAGCGCGGCGCGCGGCACGCGGATGGAGACTTCCGGTCGCAGCAGCCAGCGTCGGCTGTAGCCGATGACGACCATCGGGCGCGGCTCGGTCGTCCGGTTCGGCGTCCCTCGATGCAGGCCGCGCACGTCGCGGATCATCACGTCGCCGAGACGCAGCATGATGGGTTCGAGTCTTATCTCGCCCGCCGCGATGCGCCGCAAGCCTTCCTCTTTCGACATCAAGTGCGTTTCGCGCGCGACCTCGAACGGCCCGTTCTCCGGCGTGACGGAGACGAGCGGAAAGTTGACGGCGAGTTGGAAGGGCGGCGTCTCGCGCCCGGTTTCGGGAAAGAGCGGGAGCGCGTCTCGATGCACGTCTTGATAGTCGGAGCCTTCGAGCGGCGTGTCGGTCGCAAGCTGCACCATCGTCGCGTCCTCGCCGACGAGCCCCGAGACAACCGCCAGCACGTCGTCGTCCTCGAAGAACTCCGGCTCGGCCCACGGCGCGCGGAAAGGAAGCGTCACGTAATAACGGGCGGGGCCGCGATTCTGCAAGTGGCCCTCGCGCGCGATGTGCGTCTCCAACAGCGGCGCGAACGCCTCGCGCCACGCGTCGAGCTTCTGCGTCGAGAAATGTTCGGGCAGCACGCAGAAGCCGTCCGCGAGCACCGTTTGCGTAAACTCTTCAATCTCCCCGTCGGCATAGCGTCGCATAATTTCTCAATAACGTCTCCTCTATCAAGCGTTCGTTCCCTCTGTCGTCGAAACTCACTTGCGCGCGCTCAGGCGGTTCTGCACGATGACGACGGCGAGCAGGATGATGCCGCGCAAGACCGACTGCCACCAAGGGCTGATCCAACCTTCGAGGTTGAAGAGATTGAAGATGACGCCGAGCAGCAGCACGCCGACGAGCGTGGAACCGACGCCGCCCTGCCCGCCCGTGAGAAGCGTGCCGCCGACGACGACCGACGCAATCGCGTCCAACTCCCAACCCAGACCCGCGACGGGCTGGCCCGCGCCCAGACGCGAAGCCAGAATCACACCGGCCAGCCCCGCCAGCGCGCCGCTCAAGGCATAGACGCCGAGCGTCACGCGACCGACGTTCAAGCCCATCAGCCGCGCGGCCTCCTCGTTGTCGCCGATTGAATAGACGTGGCGACCGAAGCGCGTGTGATTGAGGACGAGCCAGCCGACGACGAAGGCCGCCAGCAGAACCAGAATCGGAATCGGCAGCGAGACGCCGAAGAGATCGAGCCGCCCGCGACCGAGTTCGGTGAAACCCTTCGAGAGCGAGGCCACGCGCACGGACTGTTCGCCCGTGTAGGCGAGCGCGAGGCCGCGCGCCGCAATCATCATCGCCAGCGTCACGATGAAGGGTTGAATGCGCGCCTTCGAGATGACGAGCCCGTTGATGAAACCGAGCAGAGCGGTGAAGGCGACCGCCGCCAGCATCGCGGGAAACAGCCCGTAGCCCGCGAGGTTCGCGGCCAGCACGCCCGCCACCGCCAGCAGCGACCCGACCGACAGGTCAATCCCGCCCGTCAGGATAACAAACGTCATCCCGAGCGCGACGAGGCCGAGCATGCTGTTCTGGCGCAGCACGTTGAGCAGGTTATCCTCCGTCAGGAAACGCGGGTAGCGCAGCGCGGCGAAGACGCAGACCAGCACCAGCGCGACGAGCGCGCCCTGCCTTTGGAACAACGAAGTAAACTGCGCCAGCGCCACGCGCCTCCGCACCGTCCGCGCATCTTCAACCGCCGCTCCGGCCTGACTCATCTCGTCTCCTCCCAAAACGCAACGGCGTCCGACAGCAACAACGCCCCGATGCGGCGAGATAAAGTCGCCGCCTGTTCGCCGCGTCGTCGTCTCTCCGCGCCTGCGCGTCGCTGCTGTTGTTGTTGCTGCTGCTGTTCCGCGTTTGTCGTTGAAATTTTTATCCAGTCGAAGCGCGCGGTCGCGCCGCTTGCGCCGCCCGCATGAAGCGCGACGCGCGCGCCTTCGATGTAGCTGCCCTCGACGCCCGCGCCCAACTCTTTCCAGTCGCGCCCGTTCGCGCTGTAGGCGAAGCGATAGCGTTGTCCTTCGGTCGCCGTCAGGCGCAGGAAGACGGCGGGCGAGTTCGGCGCATCCGCGACGGCTACCGTTTCGCGCCGCTCGTCTTCGCGCCGCCAGACGAAAACTTTCCCGCCGCCGACCGTGATGCCAACCGCCGCGTCCGCCCAACCGTAGGCCGACAGCCCTGCGCGCGCCGCGCCCGTCAACTGCCGGAGGTCAATCGCCGTCGTCGCCGTGTAGCTGCCGGAAATCGAAGGGCGCGCGACGACGGCGCAGGCGGCATCGTCGGCGCGCGTGGCGGTCGCCGCGCAGGTCAAAAGGAGATGCCCTGCGGGCGCAACCTCGACGCGCGCCGTCTGTTGATTCGACATCGGCCATTGCCAGCCCGCCGCCAACTGCGGAGAGTTGAAGCCGTCGAAAAACTCGGTCGGCGCGGGACGCTCGGCGACGCCTTCGGGCGCGGGCGCGTTGCTGCTCGGCCCGCGTCCCTCGTTGATGGAGGGCCAGCCGTCGGCGTTCCAGCGCACCTCGTCGAGCAGCGACTCGCGCCCGATGTTCATCGCGTCGGCGCGCTGTCGGTAAGCGTGATAGAGCAGGAACGTCCGCCCGTCGCGCGCACGGACGATGCTGCCGTGCCCCGGACATTGCCAACTCTCGTTCGCCTTGAGAATCGGGTTGGCGGGATTGCGCTCCCACGGGCCGAGCAGTTTGCGCGAGCGCGCGACGCCGAGCGCGTAGTTACAACTGCGACCGCAGCAGGCGTTGCCCGAATAGAAATGATAGAACCAATCGCCGCGCCGCATGATGTAAGAGCCTTCGACGACGTGCCGCTCCCACGGCGCGCGGTTGCGGAGAATCTCTTTGCGTTTGCCGACGAGTTTCGTCCCCTCCTCCGAGAGTTGCTGCGCCCAGATGACGGTCGGCAGGTTGCGGCTGTTGCCGTCCTCCTTCCAGATGAGAAAGAGCTTGCCCTGCTCGTCGCGCGTCACGAACGCGTCAATCGAGCCGACTTCCTGACAGACGAGCGGCCCGTGATCCGTGTACGGCCCCAAAGGTTGCGCCGCGCCCGCCACCGCGACGCACAGCGGCCCGCCCCGCTTGCGCGCCGTGTAATAGACGAAAATCCGCCCCTTGTCCTCCGTAATCTCGGGAGCCCAAAAATCCCTCTCCGCCCACTCCGGCTTGACCGCCAGCACCGCGCCCGCGACTTCCCAGTTGACGAGATCGCGCGAACGCAGCAGAGGAAAATGCGGAGCCCAGCCGCCGGAAGTGGTCGTCGCCCAGAACTCGTCGCCGAAGCGAATCACCGACGGGTCAGGATAATCGCCCGCGATGACCGGATTGCTGTAGGTCGCCGCCGCCGACGTTTGCTCCGGCTGCGCCGACGGTCGCTGCTGCTCCTGCGCCGACGCGTCCGGCAACCAACAGGCGACGACGAGCAGCGCGGCGACGCAGCCCGCGCGCAGAGTTCGTCTTAAATTCTCGACACGTTTCATCTCGTCAACTTACAGACCCGAAGACCAGCCGACGCCGACACGAGAGAAAGCGGAAGCAGATAAAAAGCAGGCTCTCTCAAACACGTCTGATCTTTCCCGCGCTTCTACCGGCGAATTTGCAAACGGTTCTCACTTCGTCGCTTTCACTTCGTCACCGCCCTGTTTTTGCGTTCGGCGCGCGCACGCGCGACCATCTGTTTGACTTCGGCCATGAGCGTCGGGCCGTGATAGGTGTAGCCGTCTTTGATCGTCCATTCGATGCCGCCCGTGTGGATGGTCTTGCCGTCGCGCACCACGTCAACGCCGGTCGGGTAGAGCAGTTTGAGATTTTCGAGCGGGTTGCCGTTGACGATAATCAGGTCGGCGGCATAGCCCGCGCGGACGCGCCCGAGTTTGTTCTCCTGCCCGAGAATCCGCGCGTTGTTCGCGGTCGCGTGCTGGATGACTTTGAGCGGGTGAAAGCCCGCCTCCTGATGGAGTTCGAGTTCGCGGATGAGCCCGAAGCCGTACATCTGGTAGATGAAACCGGCGTCTTCGCCGACGCCGATGATGCCGCCGCGCCGCTCGAACTCGCGCAACGCCGACATCCAGATGCGATAGTTCTCTTTCCAGAAAACCTCGTCGCTCGAAGTCCAGCCTAAAAAATAGGAGCCGTGATTGGCGGGGTCGGGGCGGAAGTAATCTTCGAGGACGGGATGCAGGTAGTCTGCGAACCACGGTTGCGTCTGCGCGCGTTGAAGGTCGCGGCTGGCCTCGTAGATGTCGAGCGTCGGAACCCAAGCGACGCGCGCTTCCGCCATCCCGTCTAAGACCTTCATCAAACGTTCCGGGTTGGCCTCGCGCCAGAGGCGGCCCGCATAACGGAAGCGGTCTATCTCGTCGTTGTAGTTGTATGCGGGCGGGAAATTCTGCACGCCGCCGTCAATCGCGGCGTCTGGGATACCGTACCAATGCTCGATGCTCGTCGTGCCTAAACGGATGTCGTCCCAAGCGTTCGTCTCCGCGACGCCGACGTGATGCGCAACGCGCAGTTGCAGCGATTGAGCCTCGGCCATGACCCGCGTCATCAAGTCTCGATCCATGCCGAAGAGTTTGAGACCGTCAACGCCCAACGCCTTCAACTCGTGCACGCGGTCGCGCGCCTCTGCGGGCGTGCGCGGCGAGGGGTGGTAATCGTAGCGCGCATAGACGAAGAGACGCGGCGCGGCAATCTCGCCGCGATTGCTCTGCTCTCTCAGCGCGAGCGTGCGCTTGGTTTCGCTCGACACGTCGCGGACGGTCGTGATGCCGCAGGCGAGCCAGAGCTTGAGTTCGTATTCGAGCGGCTGCGCGACGCCCCCGCGTTCTTCCTGCACGTGCCCGTGCGCGTTGATCAGACCGGGCAGGACATACTTGCCCGTGGCGTCAATCTCCGCGTCGCCCGCCGGACGCTTCGCGTCGCCGCGTTTGACCGCGACGGGGTCGAGCGACACGATCTCGACAATCGTTCCGCCCTCAATCACGATGTCCTTCGGCCCCGAAGCGGGCGTCCCGTTGCCGTCAACCACCGTCGCGTTGCGAATCACGAGGCGCGGGTAACGCTTCCCGTTGGCGACAGTCTGCCTCCCTTGCGCGCCGGTGGCGACGACGCCGAGCGCGACGACGACGGCGACGACAAGCACCCGCAAGGAGGGCAAAAGGTAAAAGGAAAAAGGCAAAGGGGAAGCGGCGAAAGCGCAAGAGACGTTGTGCGTCTTTCGGTTTTCCATTTTTACCTTTGGCCTTTTTACTTTTTCCTTCGTCATATCTTTCCGTATCCGGACTCGTGTTGCTGTGTTTATGCGACCTTCGGTCGTTGGATATAGACGGCGAACAGGATGATGGCCGCCTTGAGGACGAGCGACCACGAGAACGGGATGAGATTCATGTTGAAGCTCGTCGTGATGACCTGCATGATGAGCGCGCCGATGAGCGTGCCGGTGATGGTCGCGCGCCCGCCCGTCAAGGGCGTGCCGCCGACGACGACGGCGGCAATCGCGTCGAGTTCGATGTTGAGTCCGACCTTCGCCGCGTCGCTCGCGCCGAGCCGCGCCGTCTCGATGAGCCCCGCGATTCCGGCCAGCAAACCGCTCAGAGCATAGACGGCAATCTTCGTCCGGTGAACTTTGACGCCCGCCAGACGCGCCGCCGCTTCGTTGCCACCGACGGCCAGCACGTAGCGACCGAACGTCGTCATCCGCATCAGGAGGATGGCGGCGACGACGACCAAAACCATCACCAACACCTGCACCGGAACCGGCCCGACGTAGCCCTTCCCCAACCACTCGAACGCCGGGTTGCTGAACGGAATCAACTGCCCGCCCTCGCTCATCACCTGCGCCACGCCACGCCCCGCGATGAGCAGCGCGAGCGTGACGATGATGGGTTGGATACGAAAGCCCGTGATGACTGCGCCGCCGAATGCGCCAGCGGCGAGCGTCGCCAGCAGCGCGAGCGCGACCGCGACCGCGACGCCCCTGCCGAGCGACGTGGCGACGAGCGCCGAGGCAATCGCCATCAAAGAGCCGACCGAGAGATCAATGCCGCCCGTCGCAATCACGAGCGTCATCCCGACGGCCACCAGCATCGTCGGCGAGACTTGCAGCAGGATGTTCCAGAGATTGTTCGGGCTGGCGAAGTTCGGCGTGAAGATCATGTTGCCGATGACCAGCAGCACGAGCGCAATCAGCGCGCCGTACGTCGGGCCAATCGCCGCCAGACGCGCCCACACGCTCCCCGCGTCCCCGCGCACCGTTTCACTCGCACTCATGTTTCGCGCCTCACCTTTATGATTATTTAACAGGATAGACAGGATGAACAGGATGAAAACAGATAACGGGGTAAAGGGAAAATGATTAAAGAGTGAAAGGGTTGAAGACAGTTGCTTTCCCTTTCCTTTTTAACCTTTCAGATTTTTATCCTGTTTATCCTGTCCATCCTGTTTCGATTGCCCGTCGCCGCTCGTTGCCGCTAAAGTCTCGGGCGTGTCTTCGGCCATCGCGTGAATGATCGAGTCCTGCGAGATTTCCTTGCCGCGCAGTTCGGCGACGCGCTGGCCGTCGCGCATGACGACGACGCGCGAGCAGCCCTCGACCAACTCTTCCAACTCCGAGGAGATCATCAGCACGCCCAAGCCCGCTTCGGCGAGTTCGTTGACGAGTTCCTGTATCTCGCCCTTCGCACCGATGTCTATGCCACGCGTCGGCTCGTCGAGGATGAGAAACTTCGGGTTCTTGCAGAGCCAGCGCGCGAGCAGGACTTTCTGCTGGTTGCCGCCGGAAAGCTCGCGTATCTTCTGCTCGCCGCTCGACGCCTTGATGCGCAGGCGTTTCATAAACTCTTTGACGATCTCGTCCTGCCGCGCGCGCGAAACGATGCCCATCTTCGAGAGCGCGGGCAGGGCGGCGAGCGTCAGATTTTCGCGGACGGAGAGTTCGGGGATGATGCCTTCGGCCTTGCGGTCTTCGGAGAGGAAGGCGAGACCGGCGTCAATCGCATCGCCGGGCGAGCGGAGTTTCAGTTCGCGGCCTTCCAGATAAATTTCGCCCTCCTCGATGCGGTCTGCGCCGAAGATGGCGCGCGCCGTCTCCGTCCGCCCCGAACCGAGCAGGCCCGCCATCCCGACAATCTCCCCGCGTCCCGCGCTCATCGTCACCTGATTCAGACGCCGCCCGCGCGTCAAGTTTTCGGCGCGCAAAAGCGGCGTCACTTCCTTCGGCGCGTCCGGCTGCGGCTTGTCGCCGAAGGCGGTCGCGCCCTTGCGCTGCAACTCCTCGCGCTGCTTGCCGAGCATCAGGCAGATGAGGTCAATGCGTTCGAGGTTCTTCAGTTCATGCGTGCCGACCAGTTTGCCGTCGCGCAGGACGGTGACGCGGTCGCAGACTTCGTACAACTCGTCGAAGCGATGGCTGATATAGACGACCGCCGTGCCTTCCGCTTTGAGACGACGAATCACGTCGTAGAGAATCGAGACTTCGCGCTCGGTCAGAGAACTGGTCGGCTCGTCCAAGACGACGACCTTCGCGCCGAGCGAGACGCCGCGCGCGATGGCGACCATCTGCCGGAGCGCGATGTTGAGACTGCCGAGCGTGACGCGCGGGTCAATCTCCAACCCGAGACGACTCAAGAGCGCGCCCGCTTCCGTATTCATCCGCTTCCAGTCAATCATCACGCCGAAGCGTCGCGGCTCGCGGCCCAGATAGATGTTCTCGGCCACCGTGCGAAACGCCAGCAGGTTGACCTCCTGATAGACGGCGACGACGCCCGCATCCTGCGCGTCTTCCGGCGTGCGAAACTCGACCTCGCGCCCCTCCAACCACATCCGCCCGCCGTCGCGTTGATACGCGCCCGTCATAATCTTGATCAGCGTTGACTTGCCCGCGCCGTTCTCGCCGACGAGCGCGTGCACTTCCCCGCGCTGCAAATCAACGTCAACGCCCCCGAGCGCCGTCACGCCCGAGAAGACCTTCGTGATGCCCTGCATCCGCAGCAATGGTTCGTCCATAAAGAAGTCCAAAGTCTGAAAGTCCAACGTCCAAAGTCGGGAAAGAAGTCCAACGTCCAAAGTCGAAGTTAAGTCTGAAAGGCCGATGTCTAACGTCAATGTCGAAGCTGAAAGTCCGGTGTCGAAAGTCCAAAGTCGAAAAGCGAGCCGGTTTTGGTTCTTGACTTTGGACTTTGGACTTTGGACGCTCAGTAGGCTTCGTCAACGAACTGCGCGGCGTTGCTCTTGTCGAAGAAGCGGTCGGTGAGAATGATTTTGGGTTCGATTTTTTCGCCGCGCATGAACTTCTCAAGCGTGTCGAAGGCGAGCGGGCCGAAGCGCGGGTTGGACTCGACGGAGGCGTTGAGTTCGCCCGCCATGATCGCTTTGAGCGCATCCTTTTCGCCGTCAATCGAGATAATCAGCACGTCCGTTCCCGGTTTTCTGCCCGCAGCCTTCAAGGCTTGAATCGCGCCGATTGCCATCTCGTCGTTGTGCGCATAGACGGCGGTGATCTCGTTGCCCTTCGCTTGAATGATGTTCTCCATCACGCGTTGACCTTCGGCGCGCGTGAAGTTGCCGGTCTGCGAGGCGATGACTTTCATTTCCGGGTGGGCGGCGATGGCATCCATGAAACCCTTCTGGCGGTCGCGCGCGACGGACGCGCCCGCCGTCCCCGTCAACTCGACGATCCCTGCTTTACCGTTCGACGCTTTCGCCAACCACTCGCCCGCGCGTTTGCCCTGCTCGACGAAGTTTGAGCCGAGGAAGGCGACGTAGTCTTCGCCCGCCGTGCCCGCCGCTTCGCGGTCAATCAGGAAGACGGGAATCTTCGCTTCCTTCGCCGCCTGCAAAGCGGGTTCGAGTCCCTGAAACTCCTGCGGCGCGAGGAAGATGGCGTCAACGCCGCGCGCCACCAAATCTTCAACGTCGCTCACCTGCTTGGAGGTCTGCCCCTGCGCGTTCGTCAAGACCAACTCGAAACGGTCGTTGCGCTTCTTCGCTTCGTCCTCCATGCTCCGGCTCTCGGCGATGCGCCAAGGGTTGTCGCTGCTCATCTGCGAGAAGCCGACGGTGCGCTTGCCCTCCTTCACGCCTGCGCCAGCCTGCTGCTGCGAACCCGCCGCGCCGCCCTCGTTCGTCCCCGCGCCGTCCTGCTTCGTGCAGCCCGCCGCGAACGCCGTCAACGCGAACGCGACCGCCAACCACAGGCCCGCCGCGCGCCGCCTTCCTCCGCCGACAAAAGATTTCATGATTCTTTTCTCCAAACTGTTTTGAGAACGTGTTGCAAATCAACATCCGCCGCAGGGACAAGAGACGACAACGAAAGATAGAAGACGAGAACTTCGATCTATAAATTTTATCTCTGTGCCTGCAACGCTTACCGGGTCGTGTCGTCAGTTTAACGCGAAGGTTCGATGCGCAGCCATCCGAATCTGCCGACCGCGCCGCGTGCGCCGCCCGCCGTCAGCGCGACGCGCACGCCCCTGTCCCACGGCGGCAGATACGCGCCGTCCAACTCCTCGCCCACGTCGTTCCAGTTGCGCCCGTCGCGGCTCAACGCGAAGCGATAGAGATGGCCGTCGCGTGCGCTCATCCGCAGGTAGACATTGCCCGACGCTGGCGCATCAACGCTCGTCAGGATGCGCTGCTCGTTCTTCTCGCGCCGCCAGAGGACGACTTTGCCGTCGCCCGCCGCCGCGCCGAGAGCGTTCTCGCCGTCGCCGTAGGCGGAGAGCCCCGCAAGCGTCCCGCGCAACATGTTGCGCGTCTCGACGAGAGCGGTCGCAACATAGTCGCCCGTCGTCGTCGTGCGCGCGAGCACCGCGCCGATGGGGTTGGCGGCCTGCGTGCCGAGAGGCGCGAGGACGAGCCAGCCCTGCCGCGTCGTGTCAACGGTCTTGACAGGTTCGTTCGCCTGCGGCCATTGCCAACCGGCGTTGAGCGTCGGCACTTGGAAATCGTCGAAGAACTCGTACTCGGCGTTGCGCTCACGCGCGCGCACGTTCGGGGCGTCGGCACGCTCGCTGGGGCCCCGACCCTCGTTGATGGAGGGCCAGCCGTCGCGCCCCCACTTCACTTCGTCGAGCAGAGCCTGTCGCCCGACGTAGACGAAGTCTTTCGGGTGAAAGGCGTGATAGAGAAAGAAGTCGCGCCCGCGCTCATCCGTCACGATGCTGCCGTGGCCCGGACACTTCCAGTTTTCATTGCCCGCCATGATCGGATTCGACGGGTGCTTCTCCCACGGGCCGAGCAGTTTGCGCGAGCGCGCGACGCCGACCGCGTAGTTGCATTCACGCGCGCAGCAAAAGTTGCCGGAGTAGAACATGTAGAACCAACCGTTGCGCCGCACGACCGCCGGGCCTTCGACGAGGTCGCCGTAAGGCAGCGTCGCGTGCTTCTCCCACGCTTGCGTGTTGCGCATAATCTCGCGCCGCTCGCCGACGAGGCGCGTGCCGTCCGCTGATAGAGGTTGCGCCCAGATGGGCGTCGGCTTGCTGACGCTGTTGCCGTCCTCCTTCCAGAGCAGGTAGCGACGACCGTTCTCGTCCGTCACCGGATAGCCGTCAATCGAGCCGACTTCCTGACAGACGAGCGGGCCGTGATCCGTGTACGGCCCCTGCGGGCGGCGCGCGGTGGCGACGGCGACGCAGAGCGGCCCGCCCTGTTTGCGCGCCACGTAATAGATGTATATGCGCCCGCGATACTGCGAGATTTCGGGAGCCCAGTAACTTCCGACCGACCACGACGGACGTTTCTGAAAGACCGCGCCGACCACTTGCCAGTTGACGAGGTCGCGCGAGTGCAGCAGAGGAAACTCGGGAGCCCATTCCGATGTCGTCGCCGTCGCCCAGTAGTCCGCGCCGACGCGAATCACCGAAGGGTCTGGATAGTCGCCCGCGAGCGCGGGATTCGTATAACTCACGCGACGCTGCGCCGCCGCGCTCCCGCAAACAAAAGCGACGCACAACAGCGCGACCGCCACGCCCGACAGCGAAGAAAGCTTCCCCTTCATGCACCGTAAAATCTTCGGCGGGACGGTTGTGCTTGACAGTTTCACTTCGGCGAGCTTCCGTTTATCGAATCTTGTTCTGTCCATGTTCTCTCTCATTCTCAACCCGTGCGGCGGACGCTTGCCGGGCGCGGTCTG
>DATLMV010000162.1:0-18488 GCA_035537095.1 Pyrinomonadaceae bacterium | reverse complement strand
GAATAAAACCGTGAAAGAAATTAACAGGGATGGACAGGAAAAAAGAGAAGGTGAAAGGTGAAAGGGGGAAGGGGAAAGGTCGCAGCCCGACTGTTTTCTTCCTTTACCCATTTCACCTTTTTACCGTCTCCCCTTTCAGTTGCTTTATCCTGTCCATCCTGTTTGATTTTGCTTTTATTCCGGCAGTTCGATTTCGAGCCGGAAGCCCTGCCCCGCGCGGGAGCGGACGCGGACTGTGCCGCCCAAAAGTTGCGCGCGCTCGCGGACGCCGAGCAGCCCGAAGCCTTCTTTGACCGGCCCGCCGCCCGCGCCGTCGTCCTCCAGAATCAGACGCACCTTTCGCTCGTCGTATTGCAAAGCGAGACGTGCGCGGGTCGCACGCGCGTGCTTGCGAACGTTGGTCAAGCCTTCTTGCGCGGCGCGATAGAGCGTCAGTTCGGCCTGCGGTGTGAGCGTGCGCGGCGTGCCTTGGATGTCGAGCGCGGTCGGCGTGCCCGCCGCGCGGCTCTCTTCGACGAGCGCGGAGATGACTTCAAACAGAGGCTTCGCCCCGGTCGGCGCGGCCCGCAGCGCGGCGACCGAGCGACGCACCTCCGCCAGCCCCTCCTGCGTCAACAACTGCGCCTTCCGCATCCCTTCGAGCGCACGCGCGCGGTCGCTGTCGAGCACGGCGCGCGAGGCTTCGATCTGCACATTGACGACCGTCAGGTAATGTCCGAGGCTGTCGTGAATCTCGCGCGCGAGGCGATTGCGCTCCTTCGTCGTCGCCAACTCCTCGACCTGCGCCGCATACTCGCGCAGACGCTCGTTCGCCTCGCGCAGTTCAACCGCCAGCCGCTCCACCTCGGCACGCCCCCTGCGTTCGTTGAGCGCGATCTGCGTGAAGACGACGACGAAGACGAGCCCCGGTAGGTAGATCAACCAGAAACGCAGAGCGACGAGCCAGGCCGGTTGCACGTAACCCGGCCCGACGCCGCCGCCGCCGACGCGCACGCGCATCGTCAAACCGACGTGCCAAGTGAAGGGCATGATGACGACCAGCATGATGAGCGCGCAGACGACGAGCACCTGACGGCGCGTGAGCAGCAGCACGCTCTGTCCGGCGAGCGGCAGCAGCATCAGCGTGATAAAACTATCGAACAGCCAGAACATCACGACGCCGGAGAGAACTATCTGCACGACGAAATAGAGCAGCGAGAGAGCGGTCGAGCGACGCCTCCGGCAGTAGGCGAAGCCGTAGATTCCGAGAAGGAGATAGCACGCGCTCGCCGCCAGCACGATGCCGATTTGGAGGGAGGTAAACTGCCCGAGCGAATATTTGTCGGGGATGGAGACGAGCGCCGAGATGTATGCCGCGATGGTGACGACGAGGAAGGCGAGGTCGTTGGCGCGGGTGGCGGGCAGCGTCGTCGTGCGTGTCGGAGCGTGCATGCGTTCGGAGAGCATCAGAGGGCGTCGTTGGCGTAGAAATCGGCGATGGCGCGTGCGAGCGCGGGGACGGTGTATTCGTTCGGGAGAATATCCGTGTGCAGTCCGTAGCGGGCGGCGGTCTCCGATGTGATGTCGCCGATGCACGCGACCCTGACGCCTTTGAGAATCGCGCTCAGGTCGCTGGCGTCGAACAGTTGCGCGAAGTTTATGACGGTCGAAGAACTAGTGAACGTGACGCAATCCACCGCGCCGCCGACGAGCAGCGCCTCGACGCGCGCCCTGTCCGTCGTGCGCGGGCGCACCGTGCGGTAGGCAGCGACAACATCAACGCGCGCCCCCGCCTCTTCGAGCGCGCGAGGTAGATAATCGCGCGCCACCGCCGCGCGCGGAATCAGAAAATTCTGCTGCCGGAAACCATCGCGCCCGCCGACGAAGCTTTCGAGCGCGGCGAAGACGCCCTCCGCCTTGAACTGTTCCGGCACGACATCCACATGCACACGCGCCTCGCGCAGACGTTCGGCGGTCGCCGCGCCAATCGCGCACACACGCAACTCGTCCAACTCGCTCACGTCGCGCCCGCGCGCTTCCATCCGTCGCAGAAAATATTCGACGCCGTTCGCGCTCGTGAAGATGAGCCAGTCGTAACCGAACAGGTTGTCGAGCGCGTCGTCGAGCGCGGCATAGGATTCGGGCGCGACGATTTCGATGGTCGGGCAGACGACGACGCGCGCGCCGTACGCTTCGAGCGCGGCGGCAAACTCATCCGCCTGTGCGCGTGCACGCGTAATCAGAACGGTGCGCCCCGCGAGCGTCTGTTCTTTCACGCGCGGCGAAGCTTCGACGCCCGTCGTTTCGTTTGCAGTTGTTAACTCGCCGTCGCTCATTGATTCAGATTCAGACCGCCCTCGACGTTGATCGTCGTCTCCGCGCCCTCCAAACGCTGCGCGCCGGAGACACGCGCGCAAGCGTTCTGCGCGTCGCATTCGACGCCGACCATCACGCGCAAGCCCTTGTATTGCGCGTGAATCTCGACGCGCCCCTCCGCGCCAGTCCTCCGGCGCAGCGAGCCGCCCGGAGGATTCTCGAACATCAAGACGACCTCCGCTCCCGCGAGCGGCGCACCTCTCTCCAAGAGCTTGACCTTGATGCCTTCGTCGCCGCGACAGGCGACGAACCCGGCGGCGCACAGCAACAGCGCGAGAGACATAGAAGATAACTTTTTCATCTTTTCGTTATCCGCAAGCGACGACATCGCACGAGTCCGTCAACTTTGAATTCCGCACGTCTGTTTAAGCTGTCAACTTTGAGTTCCGCGCGTGTTCAAGTCGTCAAGCCTTCGAGCAGCGACGCCGCGCCCTGTTCGTCGAGCACGGCGGCGAGTTTCGCGCCGGTGCCTTCGGCCTCCGCGATGTCGCCTTCGAGCGCGCCGCGAATCACGCGCGCGCCGGAGAGCGCGGCGACCAGAGCTTCGAGACGGAGCGTGTTGCTATTGACCGTGCCGTGCGCGGCGATGGGAACCTGACAGCCGCCGCCGAGCGCACGCAGGAGCGCGCGTTCAGCCGTGCAGGCGGCGCGCGTCGGCGCATCGTCCAACATGTTGACGAGGCGGTTCGTCTCCGCGTCGTCGGCGCGAGTTTCGATGCCGAGCGCGCCCTGACCGACGGCGGGCAGCATCTCTCCGACGGTAATCGCCGTGCTGATTCGCTCCGCCAGACCGAGACGACGCAGGCCCGCCGACGCGAGTATCAAAGCATCGTACTCGCCCGCGTCGAGCTTGCGCAGGCGCGTGTCCACGTTGCCGCGCACGTCCTTGACACGCAGATCAGGGCGCATCCATCTGAGTTGCGCCATGCGACGGAGCGAAGACGTGCCAATACACGCGCCGCGCGGCAGGTCGCGTAAGGAAGCGTAAGACTCGCGCTCGCCCGCACGCAGCACGAGCGCATCGCGCGCATCTTCGCGCACGGTGACGGCGGCGATTGTGAGCCTTTCGGGAAGGACGGTCGGGAGGTCTTTCAAAGAATGCACGGCGATGTCAATCCGCCCGTCGAGCAGCGTCTCCTCCAACTCCTTCGTGAAGACGCCCTTGCCGCCGATCACCGACAAAGGCACGTCGCGCAGCACGTCGCCCGAAGTCTTGATCACTTCGATGCGAACTTCCGCCGGAGGCTCAAGCGACAGCAAACGCGCGCGCACCCATTCCGCCTGCCACAGGGCGAGTTTCGAGCCGCGCGAGCCGATGATGAATTGACGTTGCATAAAAAGCGTTTGCCGGATGTTGAAGATTGATGTCGGAAACCGCGCGTCAAACACGCGTCGCACACGAGAACGAAAAGTCCCGATAGATTCTCACATCCGGATGCGTGCTCGCGGATGTGCCATAAGTCATGCTCGCGGTCACGTTCGCACGCATGACCTTAATTAACAGGGATAGACAGGATAAATTAAACGATGAACGCGGAATGATGAATGATGAATGACGAACTTTAAGAATAAAGGTCTTCAGTTCTTTCAGTTCATCATTCATCATTCATCATTTCTTTCATCCTGTTTATCCTGTCCATCCCTGTTAATTTTCTTCCGCTTCCGCGTCGTCGAGTTTGAAAATCTCGCGCCATGCGCGCACGTTCTCCTCTTCGCCGGTGTCGTAGGAGCGGCGCATGCGATGGATGACGGGATGGGAGATTTTGTTGACGGTCGAGGCGAGCAACGCTTTGACGGCCTCTTCCTGTTCGGGCGTGAGCGGGCCGAGGCGCGCGCGTTGCCGACGAAACTCGTCCTGCGCCATCGCGTGCAGCTTGTCGCGCAGCGCGCCGACGGTCGGGCCGATGTCGAGATTGCGGAGAGCCTGTTGAAACTGTTCGACCTCGTCCTCGACGATCAACTCGGCGCGCTCGGACTCGCGCTCGCGCTCGCGGATGTTGGACGCGATGACGGCTTCGAGGTCGTCCACGTCGAAGACGAAGAGGTTGTCTAGATTGCCGACCGCCGGGTCAACGTTGCGCGGCACGCTGATATCTATAAAGAAGGCGGGTTGATTGCGCCGCGCGCCGCGCGCCTTCTGCGCCATCTCGGGCGTGATGATGTAGCGGCCCGCGCCCGTCGAACAGATGACGATGTCGGCGGCTGAGAGATGTTCGGTCAGGCGTTCGTAGTCCACGGCTTCGCCGCCGAACTTCTGCGCGAGTTCGACGCCCGCGCTGTGCGTCCGGTTGGCGACGAGGATGCGCGCCGCGCCCGCGTTCGAGAGATGCTGCGCGGAGAGTTCGGCCATCTCGCCCGCGCCGACGACGAGCACCGTCACGCCCTTGAGCGAGCCGAAGATTTTGCGCCCGAGTTCGACCGCCGTGAAACTGATGGAGACGGCGGAGGCCGCAATCCCCGTCTCGGTGCGGACGCGTTTGGCGACGTGCAGCGCGTGATGCATGAGCCGGTGCAGGACGCGCCCCGCCGTGCCCGCCGAGACGGCGAGCGTGTATGCGCGCCGCACCTGATTGAGCACCTGCGGCTCGCCGACGACCATCGAATCGAGCGACGACGAGACGCGGAAAACGTGCCTGACGGCGGCATCGTCCGCGTGCGTGTAGAGATGCCCTTTGAACACATCCTGCGGGATGGCGCGCATCTCGCTGAGGAACGCGCGGACGCGCTCTGCTGCCTCCGCGCTGTGGCCGTTGGCCGTCGTCGCCAGAATC
Source organism: Pyrinomonadaceae bacterium (assembly GCA_035537095.1). Classification (GTDB taxonomy): domain Bacteria; phylum Acidobacteriota; class Blastocatellia; order Pyrinomonadales; family Pyrinomonadaceae; genus DASWNP01. Next base: position 13,362 of record DATLMV010000162.1, on the reverse strand, counting down.
TCGACGCGATTACATGTCGAAACAATCAAGCCCTCCCGAATCAATTCACCGTCAACCAACGCCTGCAAACTCGACGCGCACACGTCGTCCGAGAAGGCGAGTTGCTCGCGCACCTCCACCGGCGCTGATTTGTGATTGAGTCCGACGAGAACGATTGCCATAAGTTAAAGTGAGCGGCGTTCAGCTTTCATCCCATGCGCCGGATGAAGAATCGGAGCCGGACGTGAACCCGTTTCGCTGTGAACCCGTTTGTTCGTCAATTAACGCGACCTTTTTAGTTGATAGCTGCACGCTCATCCCTTGACGTGAAAGCCGCCCAACAGGAGCGCGCCGAGAAAGGTGCAGACGACGAGGGCGAAGCCCGCGATGCCGAGCCACGCCGCTTTGCGCCCGCGCCATTGCGCGCGGTAGTGAATGAGCGTCAGGTAAAGCACCCACGTCAGGAGCGCGAAGATTTCTACGGGGTCGTTGTGCCAGATGCGCCCCTTGATTTTGGAAGACCAGATGACGCCCGTGATGATGCCGAGCGTGAGCAGCGTGAAGCCGATGCTGGCGGCGTTCGTGCTGATGTCGTCAACGGTCGTCAGCGACGGCAGACGATGAAAGATTGCGCCGAAAGTTTTCAGTTTCAGTTCGCGCTCCTGCAAGAGATACATAACGCTCGCGGCGAAGGCGAGAAAGAACGCGGCGTAGGCGAAGACGAGCAGCGTCGTATGAATCGGGAAAAGCCACGCCGCTCCGCTATCCAGAACGCGATTCTCCGCGAGCCGCGAGCCGTCGCGGACGAGCGTCGAGAGCACGACGAGCGCGGCGGCCAGCGGCATCACGAAGACCCCGAGCGCCTGCGTGCGATAGCGATAGAGCGCGACGCCGTAGGCGACGACAATCGTCCACGCGAGAAACGAAGTGGTCTCGTGCAGATGAAACATCGGGTAATGACCGTCGCCCGCCCAGTCGGCGATGATCGCGCCCGTGTGCGCGACGAAGCCCGTGCCGAGCGCGACGAAAGAGATGCGCTCGACCACGCGACGCTTGTTGACGAACGCCAGTATCGAATGAATTGCCGCCACGACGTAGGCGGCGAGCGCAGCATAAAGAAGAGGTTTCATCTTGGATGGCGCGAGCCCGGCAACGATTAACAACACATTCTAGTTGATGCATCGAGCGAGCGGCAAGCGGGGCAAAGGAAGGCAAAAGTGCAAAGGGCGAAAGGTAAAAGGCAAAAGGAAAACCCGCTCAAGAAAAACCGGCTCACTGCTTCATCTTCTCCTTTTGCCTTTTACCTTTCGCCCTCTGCCTTTTTCTTTCCGCCCTTTGCCTTTCATTTGACGGACGTGAGAAACTTCGTGTGCGCCTGCGACAATTTCATCCGCGCCTTGAGAGAAGGGGATTCGCACATGCCTGAGCGTCGGGATGCATGGGAACTGCTCTGCGAGTACACGAAAGGCAAAAGCCTGCGGCAGCACGCCGTCGCGGTCGAGACGGCGATGCGCGCCTGCGCCCCGCGCTACGGCGGCCCCGACGCCGACCCCGACGAGTGGGCCCTGACCGGACTCCTCCACGACTTCGACTACGAGATGTTTCCCACCGCCGAAGAACACCCTTACAAGGGCGCGACGATTCTCTGCGGGCGCGGCTATCCCGAGCGCATCATCCGCGCCATCATGGGCCACGCGACATACACGAATGTTCCGCGCGACACGGAGATGGCCCGCGCGCTCTTTGCCACCGACGAACTCTGCGGCTTTCTCGTCGCCTGCGCGCTCGTCCGCCCCTCGCGCAGTCTCGACGATCTGGAAGTCTCCTCCGTCAAGAAGAAACTCAAAGACAAAGCCTTCGCGCGCAGCGTCAATCGAGACGACATCCATCAGGGCGTCGCCGAACTCGGCGTCCCGCTCGAAGAACATATCCGCTTCGTCATCGAAGCCCTGCGCCCCGTCCAAAAAGAGATCGGACTCGAAAGGATAGACGCCCGAGGTTAGATGTTAAATGTCGGGACAGACGAACCGTGTTTTTGTTCCCCGCGTGTTTTTCTTCTCTCAATGTCTGACCGGAAACGTCTGACAACTCACTTTCATCCTGCGTTCTGAAAGGGCGGGCGGGGTTCGGCGGGAGTGGGGCGGGCGAAGAAGTAGAGCGAGCCGAGATAGAGCGAGGCGAGCGTGAGGACGATGGAGAGGAGCGCGGTCGCCGTCGCTTGCAGCACGCGTCGGCGCGCGGTGTGGCGATAGACGAAGATGGTCGCGTAGGTCATGACGCCGACGGGCAGGGCGAGCGCGGCGAGCGCCAAAAGCCCGGGCGCGGCGACGAGGCTCGCGGGTTCGACGCCGCGCCAGTAGATGAGTCCGAGACTCGCGCCCGCGCCCGCGATGGCGGCGACGAACGGCGTGATGAGAAGTAGTTTCCAGCGCATGCTCTGACTTGCTGTGCGACGAATCACCCGGACGCTTTCGCCGCGCGCCGCCGTCGCTCAAGGGTAGCGACCCGCGCAAGCCGCGATGCCTGACGCGCGTCTGTCAGGATGCGCTCGCGGCCTCGCCGGGTGCGACGCGGGGCTTCTGTGATCGGTTTGAAACTAAAACTTAGGATGATTATTCCAGCGAGGAATCAACGAACGCCGCCAAGCATACCACAGGGCGGCTCCGGCGACTTGATGTAAAATGTTCCGGCGTCCGATTGCGAAACCTGTCAGGACAAACTAACCGATGGTCACGAGAAACACGCTGCTCTACCTGTCGCGCCACGAGGGGCTGAAAGACTTCGCCACGCGCTTCAGTCTGTTCAAGAAGATGACCTCGCGCTTCGTCGCGGGCGAGAACATCGAGGAGACGATTGCCGCCATCCGCGAACTCAACGCGCACGACTGCACAGCCTCTTTCGACCATCTCAACGAAGACGTGACGCAGGTGGCCGAAACCGAGGCCGAAGTGCGCGAGTACCGGACGATTCTCGGGCGCATTGACGAAACCGGCATCCGCTCGAACGTCTCCATCAAGCTGACGCAGTTCGGGCTCGGCATTGACCCCGAGTTGACCTACCGCAACGCCCGCCAGATTGTCGAAGAAGCGGCGCGGCGCGGAAACTTCGTCCGGATAGACATGGAAGGCTCGAACGTCACGCAAGTGACGATTGACATCTTCAAACGCCTGCGCGCCGAGTTCGGTTTAAACGATGTCGGCATCGTCATGCAATCCTACCTGCGCCGCACATGGGACGACGTGCAGGAGTTGCTCAAGATTCCGGCGCGGATACGCATCTGCAAGGGCGCATACAACGAGCCGCCCGAAGTGGCTTTCCCGGATAAAAAGGATGTTGACGAAAATTATGTCCGCGTCATGCGCGCGCTCTTGTCGAGCGGCGTCTATCACGGCATCGCCACGCACGACCCGAAGATGATTGACGCCACGCTCGCGCACGTCGCTCGCGAGGGCATCGGCAAAGACGCCTTCGAGTTTCAGATGCTCTACGGCGTCCGGCGCGACCTCCAACTGCAACTCGCGCGCGACGGCTACCGGATGCGCGTCTATGTGCCGTATGGCGCGCATTGGTATCCGTATTTTATGCGCCGTCTGGCCGAGCGGCCCGCCAACGTCTGGTTCGTCTTGAAGAACATGCTCAAGGGATGAAGCGTCGCGCAGCCCGGATGATGCGCCGGAAATCTTTGGTTCGAGTCGAAGAAAATACTCTTGATGACTAACTTAGTTTGGATACTCTGGACTGTGCTCGGCGTGATTCTCGTCATCGCCGAAGTCTTCACGCCGGGTTTCGTGCTGCTGTGGTTCGGCGTCGGCGCGCTGGCCGCCGCGCTGGCCGCCGCCGTCGGGCTGGGCGTGCCGTTTCAGTTTCTCATCTTCCTCTTCACCTCGATTGCGCTGACCGCGCTCTCGCGCACCATCTTCTCCACATACTTTCTGCACCGCGACCGCGAAGGCGGACTCAAGACGGGCGTTGATTCTCTACCCGGCAAAATCGGGACGGTCGTCATCTCAAGCCGGGGCGCGCTGCAAGAGGGCGCGGTCAAGGTCTACGGCTCGACGTGGACGGCCTACCCGGCTGAGGGCGAAGACCCGCTCGAAGCCGGAGACCGCGTCGTCGTCGAAAGCCTCAAGGGCGCGTCCATCTACGTCCGCCGCGTCAACGCCGTCCCCGACTGGCGCGCGCGAGAACTCTCCGACGGCGCAGACGAATCATAAAGAAAATCAGGTGCGTGCGCCGACGCGAGTAGAGAGTCCGCAACCGGGCGGACAGCGTTTGAGGCACGGAGGCTTAAAACAAAAGATGCTCCGGATATTCGCTCGCTATGGCTCGGGCGGAAACGCGATTTAAGGATTCTCGGTGGTGTCTTCGTCCTCGAAATGCATGGTGCGTTCTTCATCTAAGAGAGGCATTTCGATTTGGATGTGGCCGGAGTCGGGTTTGGTGAGTTCGTCGCCGGTGAAGCGCGCGAGGATGACTGTGATGTTGTCTTCGCCGCCGCGACGGTTGGCTTCGTTGATGAGGGAATCGCAGGCGGCGGAGAGGTCGTCTCCGGCGCGCGCGATGATGTCGAGGATGTCTTCGGCGCGGAGTTTTCCGGAGAGGCCGTCGCTACAGAGAAAGAGCAGGTCGCCCTGATGAATGCGGACGCGGCCCGTCACGGGCGCGAGATCGGACTGCGCGCCGAGGGCTTGCAGGATGACGTTGCGAAACATGTGCGTCTCGGCCTCTTCCTCGCTGATCTGGCCGACATCCACGAGTTGTTGGACGAGCGATTGGTCTTTGGTGGCGAGCTTGATTTCGGTTTCGCGAATCATGTAGGCGCGGCTGTCGCCGACCTGTAGAAAGTCGAGCGTGTCGCCGCTGACGGCGGCGGCGGTCAGCGTCGCACCCATCCCGGCGCAGCGCGGGTCTTCCTGACTCTTGCGATGGATGGCGAAGTTGGCGTAGTCGGTGGCGTTGCGGAGGCATTCGATGAGCGGCGTGCCGGGGCCGCAGACGCCTTCGCCCTCCTCGCCGTCGTCGCCGGTGAGCATGTCGCGCACGGTTTCGACCGCCATCCGGCTCGCCACGTCGCCCGCGAGCGCGCCGCCCATGCCGTCCGAGACGACCAGCACCAGCCCGCGCTCTCCGAGTTCGATGCGGCGAAGTTCTTCCGCCGACTCCGATTCGCCAATCCCCACCCAAGACTTCGCGGAGGACAAATCGAGCACCAGAAAGTTGTCTTCGTTGCCCGACCGGATGCGGCCAACATTTGTTTTCGCGTCAAGCTCTACGAGCATAAGTTGGTGAATAGTAAATGGTAAATGGCGAATGGTAAAGAGCGAGAACGGTTTTTATCTATTTACCATTTACGATTCAAGATTTACTGGATTTTATTCAACGCTTGGTCTAAATCGGCGATGATGTCGTCAACGTCTTCGAGGCCGACGGAGATGCGCACCAAGCCTTCGGTGATGCCGAGGCGTTCGCGCGTCTCGGGCAGGACGGAAGCGTGCGTCATCGTCAAAGGATGCGAGATCAGAGTTTCCACGCCGCCGAGGCTTTCGGCCAGCGTGCAAAGCTCGACGTGGTCGAGCACGGCGCGCGCCGCCTCAAGCGAACCGACATCGAAGGCCACCATCCCGCCGAAACCCTTCTGCTGTCGCTTCGCCAAATCATGCTGGCGATGCGAGAGCGAGCCGGGATAGTAAATCTTTTTGACCTTCGGATGCTCTTCGAGAAAGGCCGCGACGGCGCGTCCCGTCCGGTCGTGCTGTTCCATGCGGAGCGCGAGCGTCTTCGTGCCGCGCAGGACGAGCCACGAATCGAACGGCGAAAGAATCGCGCCCGCGCCGTTCTGCACGAAGGCCAGCCACTCGGCGTCCTTTTCGTCGTTCAAGACGACCATCCCGCCGACGCCGTCCGAGTGTCCGTTCAAGTATTTAGTCGTCGAGTGAACGACGATGTCAACGCCGAACTCAAGCGGGCGTTGCAGGTAGGGCGACATAAAGGTGTTATCGCAGACGACGCGCGCGCCCGCGCGGTGCGCGACATCGGAGACGGCTTGGAGGTCGGAGATAATCATCACGGGATTGGTCGGCGTCTCAAGAAAGACCATCCGCGTGTTCTCTTTGAGCGCGGCCTCGACGTTGGCGGCGTCGGAGGTGTCAACGTAAGAGAACTCGACGTTGTAGTTGGCGAGGATGCGCGAGAAGAGACGAAACGTGCCGCCGTATGTGTTGTCGGAGACGATGACGTGCTCACCCGCTTTGACGAGCCGGAGCGTGGCATCTATCGCCGCCATGCCGGAGGCGAAGGCGTAGCCGAAGCGCGCGCCTTCGAGCGCGGCGATGTTGCGTTCGAGCGCGGCGCGCGTCGGGTTGTGCGTGCGCGCGTACTCGAAGCCCTTGTGATGGCCGAGACTCTCCTGCGCGTAAGTGGAAGTCTGATAAATCGGCACGCTCACCGCGCCCGTCGTCGGGTCGGGTTCGTTACCGGCATGAATGGCTGTCGTGGAAAATCCCATAATTGGTAGATAGTAAATCGTGAATGGTAAATGGTAAATCGTAGAGTGGTGAATGCTTTTATCTATTCACGATTTACGATTGACGATTCACTCGTCGAAAATGCCCTGACTCATGTAGCGTTCCGCGCCGTCGGGGAAGACCGTGACGATGCGCTGGCCCGCGCCGAGACGTTCGGCGACGCGACGTGCCGCCGCCGCCGCCGCTCCGGTCGAACAACCGCCGAGCACGCCTTCGGTTTCGGCGAGACGGCGGACGGTCGAGAAAGCCTCCGGTTCGGAGATGGTGATGACCTCGTCGGCCACGCTCGCGTCGAAATTGCGCGGGATGAACTGCAACTGCCCGATGCCTTCGAGACGATGCGGGTGCGGCTCGCCGCCGCCGAAGATCGAGCCTTCGGGTTCGACGAGCACGCAGAGCGCCTGCGGGTTGAGTCGCTTGACGGCGCGCGCCGTGCCCGTGAAGGTTCCGGACGTGCCCGCGCCGATGACGACGGCGTCAATCTGTCCTTGCATCTGCTCGATAATCTCCTGCGCGGTCGTCTCTTCGTGAAAATCGGGGTTCGCCGGATTCTCAAACTGCTGCGGGATAAAGCTGTCCTCGATGTTTTGCGCCAACTCCTCGGCGCGCTCGATTGCGCCCGCCATCCCCGCGTCGTGGGGCACGTACTCGATTTCGCCGCCGAGCGCCTCCATCAACTTCATCTTCTCGCGCGAGTAGCCTTCGGGCACGCAGAGGATGACGCGGTAGCCGCGCGCGACGCCGACGAGCGCGAGGCCGATGCCGGTGTTGCCCGCCGTCGGCTCGATGATGGTCGCGCCCGCTTTGAGCGCGCCGCGACGTTCCGCATCCAAAATCATGCCGAGCGCGGCCCTGTCCTTCACGGAGCCGCCCGGATTCATGTATTCCAGTTTGGCATAGATGTCCGCCAGAGGCGGGCGCGCAAAGCGTTTCAGGTGAAGCAGCGGCGTGCGGCCCACAAGCTCGACGATATTTTCAACAATCCCCAGAGGCATCAATATTTTCGCTCGGCTGCACGCGCATCAACGCTCCGACCTGATGACGTGTGCGCCCGTTTGTAAAGAATGCCGCATGGTAGCTTAAAGAAGTGACGAGTGACAAGCGACGAGTGACGGGCCGGAAGAAGTCAAAAGTTTGAAAGTCCAACGTCCAAAGGCGAAACTCCGAAGTCAAGAGACTTGTCTTGAGATTTAGACTTTGGACGTTGGACTCCTTCTCTTGCTCGTCACTCGTCACTTGTCACTCGTCACAGTTTTATTGACACGCGGGCGGGTCGCAAGATATGTTGTGCTCCCGTGAACCACACGGACTCGCCCGCGCCTTCGAAAGCCGTCGCAATCATTCCCGCACGCTACAATTCGACCCGCCTGCCGGGGAAACCCCTTCTGCCGATTGACGGGCAAGCGTTGATTCTGCATGTCGCCGAACGCGCCGCGCGTGCGCGCAACGTCTCGCGCGTGATCGTCGCGACCGACGACCGGCGCATCCTCGATGCCGTCAACGACGCGGGGTTCGAGGCCGTGATGACCGCCGCGCATCACGCGAGTGGGAGCGACCGTCTGGCGGAAGTTGCCGCCGCCCTCGACGCAGCGGAGGCCGGACTCATCGTCAACGTGCAGGGCGACGAGCCTTTGATCTCCCCCGAGACGATTGAACGCGCCGTCCGGGCTTTGCAGGACGACGCGGCGGCAGTCGTCTCGACGACGAGCGAGGCGATAGAGTCGGCAGCGGATGTTTTGAGCGCGGATGTCGTCAAAGTCCTGACGGACGAGACGGGACGCGCGCTCTATTTTTCGCGCTCGCCGGTTCCGTACCCGCGCGAGGCTGTAAGAGAGCACGGCACGCTCGCCGACGCGCTCAACGCCGACCCGTCTCTGCTCTCGCTCTTTCGCAAACACACGGGACTTTATGTTTACCGCCGCGCCTTTTTGCTAGAATACGCGAAATGGCCGCAGACGTTTTTGGAACGCACGGAATCTCTGGAACAGCTACGGATGCTCGAACGCGGCGCGACGATTCGCGTCGTCGGGGCCGCCGCGCCCTCCGTCGGCGTGGACACGCCGGAAGACCTCGAACGCGTGCGCGCGCTGTTTGAAAGTCGGAAGCAGTCCAAAGTCTGAAAGTCCAATGTCCAAAGTCAAAGCACAGAATGGCCTTGAGACTTTATGGCTCCGGTTTTCGTATTAATGATTTGGACTTCCGACTTTCGACTTTCGACTTTGGACTAAGCTTATGAGCGACTGGATTGGACTCGGAGTGATCGTCGCCCTCATCTTGGGCGGGCTCTACGGAATCTCTCTGCTCAACAGGCCGTACGACGTGACGCCCGACGAGTTTGAGCGGCGCGCGGACGAAGGGCGCGGCTCGACGCGTGCGGGCGCGGCGGCGGGACTGCATGCGCTGCAAAAGTTGATGAACCCGAAGGCGGCGGAGGCCATCGAGGTGATCAAAGATTTGCGCGCGGGCCATTACGACATCAAAGAAGAGGTCGGCGAAGGCGACGACGAAGAGGAAGACGTTAATAAAACGACTGCTCATCCGACGGTTGACGAAGCGACTGCTCATCCAATTAACCAAGAGGAAGAAGATGCCTAAATATATTTTCGTGACGGGCGGCGTGGTGTCGAGTCTCGGCAAGGGCTTGGCGGCCTCGTCCATCGGCTGCCTGCTCGAAGCGCGTGGCTTGAGCGTCACGCTCATCAAGTTAGACCCGTACATCAACGTTGACCCCGGCACGATGTCGCCGTTCCAGCACGGCGAAGTCTTCGTCACCGACGACGGCGCGGAGACAGACCTCGACCTCGGCCACTACGAACGCTTCACCAACGCGCGCCTGACCAAAGGTAACAACTGGACGACGGGCCGCATCTATCTCTCCGTTATCGAAAAGGAGCGGCGCGGCGATTATCTCGGCAAGACGATTCAGGTGATTCCACACATCACGGACGAAATCAAAGCGGCTGTCCGCGCCGCCGCCGAGAAGGACGCGCCCGACGTGGTCATCGTCGAGATCGGCGGCACGGTCGGCGACATCGAGAGTTTGCCCTTCCTCGAAGCGATTCGCCAGATGGGCAACGAGGAGGACAGAGGCGGCGGGCGCGGCGCGATTTTCGTTCATCTGACGCTCGTCCCATACATCGCCGCCGCCGGGGAACTCAAGACCAAACCGACGCAGCATTCCGTCCGCGACCTGCGCGAAATCGGCATCGCCGTTGACATCCTCCTGTGCCGCTCGGAGCGCCCGCTCTCGCGCGACCTGCGCTCGAAGATCGCGCTCTTTTGCAACGTCAAGGAGCAGGCCGTCATCGCCGCGCAGGACGTTGACACGATTTACGACGTGCCGCTCGCCTTCCACGAACAGGGCTTGGACGACCTCATCGTCAACGCGCTCGACTTGCAGGAACGCTCCAAGACGAGCGACCTCACGCGCTGGCGCGAACTGGTCGCTACCGTCCGCGAACCCGCGCTCGGCGCGGTCAGCATCGGCATCGTCGGCAAGTACGTCGAACTCGAAGACTCATACAAGTCTCTGCGCGAGGCGTTGACGCACGGCGGCGTGGCGAACAACCTGAGGGTTGACGTGCGTTGGGTCGAGTCGGAAGGTTTGATGGACGAAGACTATGAGGAACGCCTCCGCGACTTCGACGCCATCCTCGTCCCCGGCGGCTTCGGCAAGCGCGGCATCGCCGGAATGATTCGCGCCATCGGCTACGCGCGCAAATCGCGCACGCCCTACTTCGGCATCTGTCTCGGCATGCAGACGGCGACCATCGAATACGCGCGCGCGATGTGCGGTCTTTCAGGCGCGGACTCGACCGAGTTCGATGCGGCGACGCCCTATCCGGTCATCTTCAAACTGCGCGACCTCGTCGGCGTCGAAGAGATGGGCGGCACGATGCGCCTCGGCGCGTGGCCGTGCCTGCTGAGTGCGGGGAGTCTGGCGCGCGAAGTTTACGGCGGGGCGGCGGAGATCGGCGAGCGGCATCGTCATCGCTACGAGTTCAACCCCGAATTCAGGGAGACGCTCGAACGCGCGGGCCTCATCTTCAGCGGCATGTCGCCGGACAATCGTTTCGTCGAGATGGTGGAACTCCCGCGCGACGTGCACCCTTGGTTTCTCGGCTGCCAGTTTCATCCCGAGTACAAATCGAAACCCCTCGCCCCGCACCCGATCTTCACCTCCTTCGTCCGCGCCGCCTACGAAAACCGCATGCGCGACGAAACCTCCGTCAAGGATGAACCCGAAAAGGAACTCGCCCCCACGGAACGCGCCGCCGTCGCGGGCGACGACTGAAAGATGTTATTATGTAGTAAATCGTGAATCGTAAATCGTGAATAGAAAACGCGCTTAATGGCAGTTATCTATTCACGATTTACGATTCACGATTTACGAGCCTCTATGCTTGAGTGTCCAAAATGCGGGCGGCAGTATGATTCGGACGTGCGGGAGTGCGCGCTCGACGGGACGCCGCTGCGCGCCGATTCGACGCAGGCATCTGCGATTCCGCTCGACCCTTTGATCGGGCGCGTGCTCGACGGCAAGTATCGTCTGGACGAGCGTCTGGGCGAGGGCGGGATGGGGACGGTCTATCGCGCGATGCACCTGTTGATCGAGCGGCCCGTCGCCGTCAAGGTCTTGAACTCGCGTCTGGTGGAGGATGAGGGGGCGCGCGAGCGTCTGCGGCGTGAGGCGCGCGCCGCCGGTCGTCTGCGTCACACGAACGCGGTCGCCGTCACGGACTTCGGACAAACGCCGGAGAATCTCGTTTACATCGTCATGGAGTTGCTCGAAGGCCGGAGCCTCCGCGACGTGCTCGCGCGCGAAGCCCCGCTCGACCCGGCGCACGCCATCTCGCTGATGTTGCAGGCCGCCGCCGCGGTCGCCGCCGCGCACGAAGCCGGAATCATCCATCGTGATTTGAAACCCGGCAACATCTTCGTCGTGCAGCGACCGCACGCGCCGCACATCGTCAAGGTGCTCGACTTCGGCATCGCCAAACTTGCGACCGATGCGACCGACGGGGGCCATGCCCTCACGCTCACCGAAGCGGGCGTGATGATCGGCACGCCGCGTTACATGTCGCCCGAGCAATGCGACGGCGCGACGCTCGCGCCCGCCTCCGATGTCTATTCGCTCGGCGTGATTCTCTACGAGATGCTGACGGGCGAGACGCCCTTCAACGGCGCAACGCCGCTCGCCGTCGCCCTCAAACATTCTTCGGAACCGCCGCGACCGCCGCGCGAGCTCAAAGCGAACATCCCCCCCGCGCTCGAAGAGGTGGTCTTGCACGCGTTGGAGAAGAAGCCCGCGAATCGTCCGCCGGACGCGGGCGCGTTCCGCCGCGAGTTGTACGCCGTCGCACAGCATCTCGGCCTCGAACACGCGGCGGGCTTCAGCGCGCCCACGCTTGAAACCTTGCGCGACGCCGGAACCGAGACGCCTTCGGGACGACTCATCATTGACATCGAACGCCTGCGACAGAATCGCGCCGCGCCCGACCCGACACAGGCCGCAATCGCGCCCGACACGGCGGAATCACAGGTCGTCCAGACGGGCCAACGCCCCGCCACTTCATCGTCATCTCCTGCTTCGTCGCCGTCTGCTGCTTCGTCTCCATCGTCTCCAGCATCTTCGTCGCAGCCTTCATCATCTGCGGAAGCGCGTTCTTCATCAGACGCGTCTGACGCGCCCGACGTTTCTTCACAAGTCGTCTCAAGTTCCGCCAGCGAGAGGGCCGCGCGGCGTCTGCGTATCCCTGTGGGCGCGCGCGAGGCGGGGCAGACTTCAAGGCAAGCGTGGCTCCGGCAACCGCTCGTGCTCGGCGTCGCGGGGTTGTTGCTCGCCGGTCTGGTCGCGCTCGTCGCGTGGATGGCGTTGCGCGATTCGAGCGGGACGCAGGCGGGCGCATCTGCGTCCGACGACGAAGAAGCGGTCGGGCGCAACCTGTCGGCGGTTGACCGCGCGCCGCGCGCCACCCTGCGCAACACCGAACCGCGTTCGGCGGCGGAGTTCTACGAACGCGGCGCATACTATTTTTCGTCGCGCAACTACGACGACGCCATCCGCGACTACCGGAGCGCGCTCGAACTGCAACCCGATTTTCCTTCGGCGCACAATCGTCTCGGGCGCGCGCTGATGATGAAGGCACAGTTTGCCGCCGCCGCGCAGGAGTTTCGTGAAGCCATCAAAAAGAAGGGCGGCAACTATCCTTCGGCGCAATACAATCTCGGCTACGCGCTGCAACTACAGGGCGACAACGAGGAGGCCATCCGCGCCTACACCGACGCCATCGGCAATCACGACGGCACATACCCCGACGCCTATTTCCAGATCGGCATCATTCATCTCAAACGCGAGCGCGACGCGGAGGCGGCAGAAGCTTTACGCAAGGCCATCGAACAGAACGGCGGGCGCGATGCCGATGCACAGTTCGGTCTCGGCGTCGCGCTGGCGCGGCAGAAGGATCACGCGGGCGCGGAGTCGGCCTTCCGCGCGGCGATTGACGAACGCGGCGGCGATTTCGCGGACGCGCATTTCAATCTCGGTCTGCTCTACGACAAGATGGGGCGCACCGGCGACGCCATCGCGGAGTTTGAAAACTATCTGCGACAACAGCCGACCGGCGACGCGCGTCGTCTCGCCGAGAACAGCCTCAAAGAACTGCGCCGCCGCGCCGCGCGCGAGGCTCAGAAATGAATCAACAGGATGAAAAATGAAAGGGTTAAAAGGGTAAATGGGGAAACGGGAAAAGGGAAGAAACAATCGTCTCAAACCGTTTCCCCCTTTAACCGTTTCCCCTTGTACCCTGTTCTTATACCGTGAGCGAAACAATGGAAGAGTCTGAGTTGAAATCTTTTC
>DATLMV010000161.1:0-26361 GCA_035537095.1 Pyrinomonadaceae bacterium | reverse complement strand
CGACCGACTTGGCGACGAGCGGGTCGTGCGGGCTTTTGACGCCGAGCCGGACGAGTTCGAGGAAACCGGCGTCAACAATCCGCCGCTCGTCGAGCGTGCCCGCGCCGTTGTTGAGTTCGCGCGGCTCGCCGTCGTTCGGGTTGTTGTTCTCGGTGACGCGCAGATAATAGTTCTTGTCGCCGTATGTGCCGGTGGTCGTCGCCGTCCAGCGTTCGACGTTGCGCGTCCAATCGTCGGCGGCGGCGAGATAGATGGCGGCTGCCCCGGAGTCGTCGTTGCGGCGCGCAATCTCGGCGGCGCAGACGAGACCGGCAATCTCGGCGGCGATGGTCGAGGGCGAATACCCCGACTCCTCCTCCCAACGCTCCTGCGGCGTGTAGGGGCCGTGCTTGATAATAAAATCGGCGGCGGGGCGGACGTGCTTCGTCCACGTCTGGTTGTCGGTGCGTCCGAGTTGGTATGCGAGAATCAGCGGATAGGCGACTTCATCCAACTGCAACGACCCCCAGAAGGGCCGACCGTCGAGCCAAGAGTTTTGCGGGAAACTCCCGTCCGCTTTCTGCTGCACGGTGAACAGATAATTGAGCGCGCGGTCGGCGCTCGCCTTGTCGCCGAGAGCGTAGAAGGCGGTCGCCACTTGATAGAGGTCGCGCGACCAGACGAGATGATAACCGCCGACGTTCGGCTCGTTGGCGTTCGCGCCGCCGCCCCACGGCACGCTCAAGGAAGCGATCATCGCCCCGCGAAAAGTTTTGTCCTCATGCGCCTTCAAGACGAGCGCAGCCATGTCGTACTGCGCCTGATACTTCGACGCGACGCGCCGCAATGTCCCGATGTACTCGTGCCAGCCCGCCTCATAACTCTCACGCAGCGCGGCGAAGCCCTTCGAGAGAGATTCGCGCGCGTTGCGCAGAGCCTCCTGCGGCTCCCTGCCGAAACCGAGCGCGAGCGTGAACGTGGAGGAAGACTGCGCGCCCTTCGCAGGCATGGAGACGCGCGCCAACTGCACGACGTTTCCGTCCGCCGCGCGCGGGTAGAGTTTCGAGAGAGTTCCGCGCGCGCGCAACTCCGGGAGGCCGTCGCTCTCGCTTCCGAAATATCCGCTGGTCAGTTGCGCGAAGCCCGTGCTGGCGACGAGCGCGGAGGCTTTGTCGGCATCGGAGGCAAGAAGCGCGCCCTGCTCCGTCCAGCCCGCGTCGTGCATCCCGCTGTTGTTGAGCGAGGGGTCGTAATAGACGTAGAGCGCGTGCGCCTCTCGCGCGCGGCTCTCGAAGCTGACGTTGACGAGAACGGTGTGACGCGCGGGGTCGGTCGTGTAGGTCTTGGTCAGAGTCCACGCGCCGCTCCGGGCCGTGTTGACCTGTCGAAACGAGAGCGAGCGCGCGTCAATCACTTCCGTCCGGTGCGTCGCATCGGCGCGCTCCGTCTCGACGCGCCGCGTCGCGCCGCTCCCGCTGACGACGACGAACTCCAACAGGCGCACGTTCGCTATGTCAACCGTCGGATAGTAAATCTCCGTCAAGACGCCGTCGCGCAGCGTGAACCAAACTTTGGACTCCAAAGTGTTCGACGTGCCGACCCCCGTCTTCCCCGCGCTCTCCCATTGCGCGTCCTTCCCCGGCGCACCCGGCGCGAGGGTTTTGCCCTTCGCCTGCCCGAACACGGCGCACGCCGCAACGACCGTCAACAGGCACGCGACCGGCAGCGAACGCAAAGGAGAATTTCTCATCATCTCTCTCATCAAAAAAAATCGAGTCTCAAGTTAAGAGTTTTTAGACGACACACAACTTGAGACTCGAAGCATCTACCGGGAGCGTTGAATAAAACGTCTGAAACTTCAAGCCGTCTCATGAACAACCGGCTGACGAGTTTTACCTCAATGTTTATGCGGCTTTTGAGTCGCGGTTGATGTTTATGAGATCGGTTCTGTCGCTCATCAACCGCGCCGTCGTCCGAGCATGTCGAAGGCGACGGCGGCGACGAGCACCGCGCCCTTGATGATGGATTGCGTGTAGCTCTGCACGTTCAAGAGCGACATCCCGTTGTCCAGACTCGCCATGATGAGCGCGCCGACGCACGCGCCGAAGACCGTCCCGCGACCGCCCATCAAACTCGTCCCGCCGATGACGCACGCCGCAATCGCGTCCAACTCCATCAGGCTCCCCGCGTCCGGCGAAGCCGAGCCGACGCGCGCCGTGTGGAGCAGAGAGGCGATGCCCGCGAGCGTTCCCATCGCGCAGAAGGCCAGCACGATATACTTTCGCAGGGAGATGCCGGAGAGACGCGCGGCGTCGGGGTTGCCGCCGATGGCGTAGAGGTATCGCCCGAAGGTCGTGTTCTGCGTCAGGAACGCTCCGGCGACCGCCACGCCGATGAAGACGATGACGGGAATCGGCACGCCTCCCTGCGAGTTCATCAGGTAGACGAAAGCGGCGATGAGCACGGCGGGCAGGATGATGCGCGCGAGGGTCGTCCCCATTCCGGCGACCGACAGCTTGTGTCGCTGGCGCGCGCGGTTGCGTCGGATATTGAGCCACGCAATCGCGGCGACCGCGAGCGCGCCGAGCGCGATGCCGACGACGGGCGCGACGTAGTCTCTGCCGAGCGATTTGTAGAACGGCAACTCGACGGGGATCGTGCTGCCCTTCGTCAGGCCGAGTATCACGCCGCGCCATGCGAGCAAGCCCCCGAGCGTGACGATGAAGGCCGGGATGTTGGCGTAGGCGACGAGGCTCCCTTGAATCAGACCGATGACGAGACCGATGACGATGGCCGCCGCGAGCGATGGCACGAGTCCCCACCCTTGCGACATCGCCGAGATGCCGCCGACGAGCCCGACAACCGAACCGACCGAAAGATCAATCTGTCCGGCCACGATGATCATCAGCATCCCGACGGCCAGCACGCCCGTCACCGCCATCTGTTGCAGCAGCTTCGAGAAGTTGACCGCGCCGAGAAAGAGCCCGTAAGGATGACGCTCGTCAATGGTCGCCCATTGAAAAAAGAGCCAGATGAGGACGAGCGCAAAGAGCATCGTATAGGCGCGCAGAGAGTCGGCCCGCAGGCGGAAGCGACCGATGCGCAACTGCTGCGCGCCCTCCGTCGCCGCTGCCGACGCACCGGGCGGCGCAACGTCCGCCGTCACCAGCGGCCTGTCAATCGGAGGCTCGTTCGTCGGACGCTGTTGGCTCATCGCTTAACCTCGTTCAAGTGGCGTTGATAAAACATCTCTCCGGCCCGCAAGCGACACCGACGACATCTAGCCGCGCAAGGCTTTGCGCCCCGCCGTCTTGATATACCAGCGGGCTGCCCCTCCGACGCGCGTCGAACTGCCGACCATTCCCAGAGCCCTCAGCCTGTCGAGCGTCGCCTGCAACTCTCCGGCGTCGAGTCCGCTATCTCTCTGGAGACCGCTGAAGCTGCGCAGGACGACCGTCGCGTCGTGGAGAGCGTCGAGCACGCGCCGCTCGTTCTCGCCGAGCGGATTGACGGAGCGCGTGAATCCGCGACTTCGCATCCCGCCCGCTTGAGGTGCGGCCTCCTCTTGTGGTTCGGCGTCATCTTCGGGGTCAACCTCGGTCGCATTCTCGACAATCGGCGCGACATCGGATTTCACTTCGGCGACATCCGTCTGAGCTTGCTCGGCCTTGTTATCGGCTTGCGTGGCCGTCGCCACCGCCGCCTCGGCTTTCTCCCCGACCTCCCTCACCTGTTGGAGCAGGCGGTCGGTCAGCGTGGTGATAAAGGCTCTGGATGCGATGGCGGCGAGCAGGCAGAACCCGAGAAAGACGAGCACGGCGAAGGGGTCGGTGCGGCTGTTTGTGAGCAGGTCGCTGGAGAGCATGCGGAGGAGGAGCGGCACGAGCAGCGCGGCGACGAGGCCGACGAAGATGCTGCTCACCGCGCTGGCTTTCGACGGGTCGTCGGCGCGCGCGAAGAAATAGTTGACGCCGCCGCCGAGCGCGCCGCCAATCAACATCACGCCGACGAGCATCAACGTGTGACGGTCGAAGGGAGAGTAGTTGACGAGCAGCACGCCGATGCCGACGCCGAGCGCCAGCGCGAGAATGAAGACGCCTGTGTAGTAAAGGCCGGAAGCGGCGTTACCGGGAGATGTCGCGCCGGTGGCCGTCGCCTCCGTCAACACGTCGTCGGCGGCGGTCGAATTGTTTAAAAACTGGCTCATAGTGGCCTCCGTTTCGGGGTCTAAACTTGTCAGCGCAAGAGTTGGAAAAGCAAAAGCGCGTCAGGCGGCGCTGCGGCGCGCGTGGCCGGTGGCGCAGGCCATGACGGCTTCGGGGGTGGCTTCGGTGCGTTTGAATTCTCCGGTCAGTTGTCCTTCGTGGAGGACGACGACGCGGTCGGAGAGGCCGAGCACTTCGGGCAGTTCCGATGAGACGAGGACGATGGCGAGTCCGGCCTGCGCGAGCTTATTGATCTGCGCGTAGATTTCCTGCTTCGCGCCGACATCTATGCCGCGCGTCGGTTCGTCGAGAAAGAGGACGCGCGGGTTCGTCAGCAGCCACTTGGCGAGCACGACCTTCTGTTGATTACCGCCCGAGAGAGTTCCGGCAACCGTGAAGACGGAGTTGGCTTTGACGCGGAGGTCGCGCGCCGCCTGCTCGCCCGCCGCCGCTTCGGCGTCCGTGTCCGTGATGAAGCGGCCCGAGAGACGCGCCAGACCGGCGAGCGTCATGTTGTTGAGAATCGTCTGTTCGAGAATCAGGCCGAAACGCTTTCTGTCCTCCGTCACAAAACCGATGCCCTGCGCAATCGCATCGGACGGGCGCGTGATGCGCACGCTCCGGCCCTCGATGAATATTTCGCCCGTGACGCGTCCGGCGTGCGCGCCGAAAATCGCCATCAGCAGATCGCTCCGGCCCGCTCCCATCAGCCCCGCGACGCCCAGAACTTCCCCGCGCCGGACGGCGAAGCTGACATCACGGACGAGCATCTTGCCCGCGAGGTTCGGGTCTTCGACCGACATGTTGCGCGCCTCGAAGATAACCTCTCCGTGCGCGTGGTCGGCGACGGGGAAGATGTCGCCGACTTCGCGCCCGACCATCCGCGAGATGACGCCCGCTTCCGTCAGTTGCTTTGCAGGCTCAGTCCCGACCGTCCGCCCGTCGCGCAGGACGGTGATGCGGTCGCTCATGCGGAAAACTTCGTCGAGCTTGTGCGAGATGTAAATCATCCCGACCGAGCGCGCGCGCAGTTTGTCGAGGATGCGAAAGAGGGTTTCGACCTCGGCATCGGTGAGCGCGGCGGTCGGTTCGTCGAGGACGAGGATGCGCGCCCGCTGCGAGAGGGCTTTGGCGATTTCGACGAGTTGCTGCTGGCCGATGCCGAGTTGCCCGACGGGCGTGCGCGGGTCGAGCGGGAGATGCAGTTCGTCGAGCAGTTCTTGCGCGCGGCTGTAGAGTTCTTCCCAGCGGATGATGCCGAAGCGGCGCGGCTCGCGCCCGAGAAAGATATTCTCGCCGATGGTCAGTTCCTTGATGAGCGAGAGTTCCTGATAGATGACCGCGATCCCGGCCTGCTCCGCATCGCGCACGCCGCCGAAGCGTCGCACCTCGCCCGCGAGCCGTATCTCGCCGCCATACTGCGGGTACGGATAGACGCCGCCGAGCACCTTCATCAAGGTTGACTTGCCCGCGCCGTTCTCGCCGACGAGCGCGTGAAACTCTCCCGCGTAGAGATCGAACGTCACGCCGTCGAGCGCGCGCACGCCCGGAAAGGTCTTCGTGATCTCGCGCATCTCCAAAAGTGGAGGGGCGTCCGTGTTTTTCATTAACGTCTCGGTTTTAGTCCAAAGTCACAAGTCCAACGTCCAAAGTCAGAAGAAGTCGCAAGTCTGAAAAGACAATGCCGGAAGTCGCAAACTCAAATTAATGACGCCCTGACTTTGGACTTTCGACGTTGGACTTTCTGACTACTGTTTCGGCCATTGTTCTTTGGGGACGTTCTTGTAAACGTCTTCGAGCTTGTGATAGCCGTCCTTGATGACGGTCTGCATGATGTTGTTCTTGTCAACGCTGACGGGCTCCTGAAGGATGGAGGGCACGTCGAGCTTGCCGTTGTTGACCTTGTCGGGCGCGTTCGGTCGTTCGCCGCGCGCGAGTTGGATGGCGGCGTCCACGGCGCTGTCGGCGAGCGGCTTGATGGGCTTGTAGATGGTCATGGTCTGCTTGCCTTCGGCGATGCGCTGCAAGGCGTCGAGCGCGGCGTCCTGACCCGTGACGACCACCCTACCGGCGAGCGCGGGCGGAAGCGCGGAGATTGCGCCGCCCGCCGTCCCGTCGTTGGAAGCGACGATGGCTTGAATGTCGTTGCCGGTCTTAGTGAGCGAGTCCTCCGTGATGCGCAACGCCTCGCTCGCCAGCCACTCGCGCGCGTACTGGTCGGAGATAATCTTGACTGCGCCGCTGTCAACGGCGGGCTTGAGGATGTTCATCTGTCCTTTACGAAGCAGGAGCGCGTTGTTGTCGGTCTGCGAGCCGCCGATGAGGACGTAGTTGCCTTTGGGCGCGCGTTCGAGGGCGTAGCGGCCCTGCATCTCGCCGATCTTCTCCACCTGATGCGAGACGTAGAGGTCAACGTCGGAGTTCTTGATGAGACGGTCGTAGCTGATGACGGGGACGTTCTGGCGGTGAGCCTTCTCGACAATCGAAGCGGCCACGTCGCCGTTGTGCGGCGCGACGATGAGCACGTCAACGCCCTTCGTCAAGAGCGTGTCCACCTGATTGATCTGGCGCGAGTCGTCGCCGTTGGCGACCTCGATGAAGATTTCCGCACCCTTCTCTCTGGCGCGCGCCTCGACCAGTTCCTTATCGCGCTGCCAGCGTTCCTCCTTCAGCGTGTCCATCGAGAAACCGATGCGGATCGGCCCCGTTTTGGTTCCCCTCGCCGCGTTGTTGTTGTTATTGCCGCCGTTGCCCGCCGCGCCCTGCTCGTTCGGGGTGACACATCCGCCCGCGACGAGGGCCGACAACATCACGGCGGCCAGCATGACAGACATCCACGTTTTCGCGTTTCGCATCAGTTCGACTCCTTCAAAGGAAAGTTACTCACAGGCGACAAGCGCACGCTTCGCGGCCCTTTGAGTTCCGGTGCGGTTTCGACGCCTTCGCGCGTCGCACTCCGGCCTCCGGCGTCTCACGCCTGCTCTGTTTTTGAATCAACGGAAGTATAGACTGTTTGACCGGCCCGTAGCTTATCAAAGGCGCGTCGAATAATTCCATCGAAATCTGCGGGCGGATGTAGATTTTTACCCGGCACTGTTACGGCGCGCGGCATCACGAAGAGATCAAGTCATATTCAAATAGACGATTGCGCCGACGAACATCGCCGCCCCGAACAGAAGCGTGATGAGCGACGCGACGAGCAGTTTAGTGCCCAAGAGCGAGCGGGCCTCCAACTTCATCTCACCCCGCGCGACGTAGAAACTCGACAGCGCCAAAACAGCGCCGCACACCGCAATCGCAACGGCATACGCGCGCGTGCCCTTAACAAAAGGCATGACCGGCAGCGGCGCGACCAAGAGCGCGACGGTATAGACAAGAACGCGTCTCGCTCTACCCGACATCACAAACGCTTTCCCCCCCCGAGTTCAGGATTCGTCAAGATACCGGACGGCATCGTACACCCGAAGCCTGACTTCCAACCAAACGCTTTATGAATGGCCGACACCGCAAAGCCATGCAAGTTGCAAAGCGACTTCGCACTTTACAACTCATTTTCGCCGGATGTTCAAGGTGGGAATCGAGCGGGAGCGAGCGGATGCTATTCAACCTGCACTAGTGGAAGCATCTTGAGAGCCATGCTGCCGGGTGCGCGGGTTGAAGGAGTTGTCAGGCATCGCCTTTGGGATGAGCGAGAGGTTGATTATCTCTGGTGACTCTTATCAGAAAACGTAGCGCCTCATTGACCGCATCCGCATCCGGAAACACTTCCGCCACGTCCGGCTCCAAACGGACTACTCCGCCAAAGCTTCGCCGCCCTTGGCCTAGCTTCCTCACCCGCAGGCTTCGCAAATCATATTCCGGGCGAAGCTCGTCGTTGATCTCTGTTTCAACCTTCTTCATATGTTTCTCGCTCACTTCTGGTCATTTCTCTGGCGCTGACCAACCGGACTACATCATCCGGCTCAGCGTAAGAGACAATCAACAAACGTCTCTGCCGAGACTCACCGATGATAATATAGCGATGCTCATTAACGGAATGGTCTGGGTCGTAGAAATCAACGTAAAGCGGGTCGTCGAAGACGGTCTTTGCCTCTTCAAACGAGACTCCGTGCTTCAGCAGATTAGCTGCGGCCTTTTCCTCATCCCACTCAAAGTCCATAAACGACAGTATAACATCGGCTCTTCAGGTTATTTGTTATTGCACGATGCGGTCTCACCGCTTCACATAGCGCGTTATGCTGCTCCGTGTACTATAATAAACGCATTCTGACACCATTGCGCTTAACTTGAGCGCGCTCGAATTGCGCGGCGTGAGATGAGTGGGGAAGCGCGGGGGCTTTTGGAAAGTTTCGATTGAAATTTTCGGGTTCCGGTGTTATCTCTTTTCCAGATAACTAGACAACTTTCTTTTCCAGACAACCTGACGATTTCGCAGCACACACCGAGCTTCGGCGGAAGTTGTCGAGAGGTTTCTCGCCTGCGTCCGAGTTTGATGAAATTCTTGCGTGGCTGTCGGGCCACCTGCGGTTAATTCTTCCGTCCCGCGTCCGTGCGCCGGGAGTGGTTTCAGGCGCGAGCGGCGGGGCGGCAACGTGCGGAGGAGATACTTCCGTGTGGGGGAGGTTTCAGTTCATGCGTCAGATACTCGCAGTTTCATTTCGCACAGCGTTGTGCGGCTTTGTCTTAATGCTCTGCGCCGTGGGTGCGCAGGCGCAGTTTAGAGCGGGCGTGCAGGGGACGGTGACGGACGCGACCGGCGCGGTTATCCCGGAAGCGACCGTCACGCTGACCAATAACGAAACGAATCGCACGCAGACGACGACGAGCAACGAGGAGGGCTTCTATCGTTTCACAGGGCTCGCGCCGGGCCGCTACAACATCAGCGCGGAGAAGACCGGCTTCAAAAAGAGCGTGCTGGAAAACTTCGTCGTCAACGCCGAGGAGACGCAGGGCGCGGATGTCGTGCTCTCGACGGGCGAAGTGGCCGAGTCGGTGACGGTGACGAGCAACTCCGCACAGGCTTTGGAGACGGAGAACGCCAACATCACGCGCGCCATCACGACGCAGGAAGTGTTGCGTCTGCCGCAGGCCGGGCGCGACCCGTACGAGTTGGTGCGCCTGACGCCGGGCGTCTTCGGCGATGCCGCGCGCAGTTCGTCCGGCACTTCGTCGAACCTGCCCTCGCAGGTCGGGCCGGGCGGCTCGAACACTTCGATTTTTCAGACCGAGAATCAGGTGCAGGTCACGGCCAACGGGCAGCGCGTCTCGGCCAACAATTACCAGATTGACGGTGTCAGCGTGAACAGTCTCGGCAAGGGCGGCGCGGCGGTGGTGACGCCGAATCAGGAATCGGTCAAGGAGGTGCGCGTCAAGGCCAGCACCTACTCGGCGGAAGACGGGCGCAACTCCGGCGCGCAGGTGCAGGTCGTCTCGCAGAACGGCACGAACACTTTCCACGGCAGCCTCTTCTACAAATACAACGACCCCGCCTTGAACGCCTTCAATAAGTTCCCGACGCCGCAGCGCGTCCAGCAACGCTTCCGCCAGTTCGGCGGCAGCCTCGGCGGTCGCATCATCCGCGACAAACTCTTCTTCTTCCTCTCCTACGAAGGCTTGAGAAATAACGAGACCAGTTTTCGCAACAACGTCGTCGTCGAGACGCCGGAGTTCCGGCAGTACATCCAGCAAGTGCGTCCCAACAGTCTGGCCGCGCGACTGTTCGGCACAGAAGGGATTGCGCCGCGCATCCAAGCCGTCGTGCCGACGGCGTGTCCGGGACTTCCTCCGGGCTCGGTCTGCCAGCAACTTCCCGGCGGACTCGATATCGGCTCGCTCAACCTCGCGCGCCCGACCGGCTTCTATTACGGCTTCGACCCCGTCATCAACGGCAGCAATCAAGCGGGCGGCGGGCTCGACGGCATCCCCGACATTCAATTCGTCAACCTCTTCGTCCCGAACACGACGCGCGCCAATCAACTCAACTCGCGGATAGATTACAGTCGCGGCAACGACCAGTTCGCCGTCAGCACGTACTTCACGCGCCGCAACGATCTGGCGGGCAGCACCAACGGTCGCCCGCTCGGCGACCTCGCCACCAAGCCGCTCAACTCGGCGGCGACCGCCACTTGGACGCGCGTCCTTTCCTCCAACATGTTGAACGAGGCGCGTTTCAACTTCACGCGCTTCGCCTTCAATCAGGTCGAGTCGTCCGAAGGCACGAACTTCGGCATCCCCTTCTTCAACATCTTCGACTTCGACACGCCCGTCCGCTGCTGCATGAACATCGGCGCGGAGCGCGGCGGCACGACCCCCGGCATCTTCGCGCAGAACACATACGAGTTCAGCGACACGCTGCGCGTCACTTCGGGTAATCATGCGCTCGCCTTCGGCGCGATAGTTCGTAAGGAACAGGACAACAACAACCTGCAAGGCGGCGCGCGCCCGCTCTTTCAGTTCTCAAGTTTTCTTAACTTCGCCAACGACGCGCCGCAGTTCGAGTCTATAGATTTCGACCCGCGCACGGGCGCGCTCCCCAACGGCCAACGCTACTTCCGCAGCAGCAACTATGCCTTCTTCGCGCAGGACGATTGGAAGTTCCGGCCCAACCTCTCGCTCAATCTCGGGCTGCGCTACGAATACTTCTCGCCGCTCTCCGAAAAGGAGGGGCGCACCAGCAACTACATCTTCGGCCCGAACGGTCTGACGGACGGGCGCGTCGAAGTGACCGACGAACTCTACGCGCCCGACCGCAACAACTTCGCGCCGCGTCTCGGCTTCGCTTGGAGTCCGATGCGATTCCAAGACCGTCTCGTCGTGCGCGGCGGCTTCGGCATCAACTACAACCGTCTCTTCAACGACATCATCTCGAACGTGCGCGGCAACCCGCCCTTCTTCGCGCGCGCCGGTCTGTGCTGCGGCGACGCGGGCAATCAGGGCGCAGGCTCGCGCATCTTCTACACCTTCGGCACGGACAACACGCCCTTCGGTTATCCGGCCAACCCCGCGCTCGCCGTCGGGATTGACCCCGCGACGGGCGCGCCGCGCGGCGTCGCCGTCGAGGTCTTCGGCGCGCTCCCGAACCTGCGCAACGCGTACGTCTACAGTTATTCTTTAGAGACGCAATACCAGTTTCCTTTCTATCGTCTCGTCGGTTCAATCGGTTATCAGGGCAGCAGCAGCCACAAGCTGACGCGCACCGTTGACCTCAACCGCTTCTTCCCCGGCGACACCTTCGACAACGTGCGCGACCGCATCCAGACGCGCGACGTGAACGGCAACCCCGTCACGCCGCGACGCACGGGCAATCCCGCCTTCGACCGCATCTTCTTCCCGCTCTCGGATGTCAACGCCAACTACAACGCGATGAACCTGCGGCTGACCCGCCAGTTTGCCGACGGCTTCCAACTCGACGGCATCTACACTTGGAGCAAGAGCATTGACACGACCTCCTTCGAGATCGGCGCGCAGCAGACCGACCCGAGCCGCCCCGACCTCGAACGCGGGCCCTCCGATTACGACGTGCGCCATCGCGTGACCGTCTCCGGCATCTGGGACTTGCCGCTGTTCCGCAACCGCACGGACGCGCTCGGCAAAGTCTTCGGCGGTTTCCAGATCAACGGCATCCTGACGGCGCACACGGGCTTTCCCTTCACGCCGCAGGTCTTCGGCCCCGAGGAGACTGACCTGAACGGCGACGGCTTCCGCCCCGACCGCCCGACGCGCTACTTCGGCGGCGTCCTGCAAAATCCGTCGAATCAGGACTTCATCAACGGCATCTTCCCGCGCGACGCCGCACACCCGCGCGGCGGCCCCGACTATTTCGACACCGTCACGCGCGGCCCCGCCGGAATCGGTCGCAACGTCTTTCGCGGCCCGCGCTACTTCGTCATAGACCTGAGCCTCGTCAAAGCGACCGCGCTGCCGAACATTCTCTGGCTCGGCGAAGCGGCCAACCTGCAACTGCGCGCCAACTTCTTCAACGCCTTCAACACGCTCAACCTCGAACCCTTTCGCGGCGTGACGCCGAACGTGGACATCGGCAACCCCGTCTTCGGTCGGGCGACGGGCGCGCTCGCCGGGCGCGTCATCGAGCTACAGGCGCGTTTCAGTTTTTAAGAGACGAAGGAGAGGAAAGAAGAAGGCAGAGGGAAAAAGGCAAAAGGTAAAGGTGGGGAAACAAGAGTCCGGCTCACCCTTTCCTGTCCCTTCTTCCTTTTGCCTTTTTCCTTTTCACTTTTGCCTTCTTGAGAGGGGTTTTCTGATGAAGCCTTCGCGTTTAAAAAACTTGCTCGTCGCCGTCGTCGTCGTCGCCGCGCTGATGCCCGTCGCGGCGTCGCAGCCGTCGTCGCCGCAAGGCAACGTCGAGAGAAGAATTGATGCGTTGCTTGCGCGGATGACGCTCGAAGAGAAACTCGGCCAACTCCAACAACTCGACGGGCACGCCGACGGCAGATACAAAGACGAGCACCCGGAACTCGTCCGCAAGGGCTTGCTCGGCTCGACCTTGAACGTGCGCGGCGCGCGCGCGACCAACGAGTTGCAGCGGCTCGCCGTCGAACAGTCGCGCCTGAAGATTCCGCTCATCTACGGCTTCGACGTGATTCACGGCTACCGCACCATCTTCCCTATCCCGCTCGGCGAGGCGAGCAGTTGGGACGTGGCGGCGGTCGAGCGCGCGGCGGCGGTGGCGGCTGCCGAATCGCGCGCCGCCGGAGTTCATTGGACGTTTGCGCCGATGGTTGACATCGCGCGCGACCCGCGCTGGGGACGCATCGCCGAAGGCGCGGGCGAAGACCCTTTTCTCGGCGCGGCTCTGGCGCGCGCGCGCGTGCGCGGATTTCAGGGGCGCGACTACAGCGCGCCCGACCGCGTCGTCGCCTGCGCCAAGCATTGGGTGGCCTACGGCGCAGCGGAAGCCGGACGCGATTACAATACGACCGACGTTTCCGAGACGACGCTCCGCAGCATCTATTTTCCGCCCTTCAAAGCGGCGGTTGACGCGGGCGTCGGCACATTCATGAGCGCGTTCAACGACCTGAACGGCGTCCCGACTTCCGCCAATCCCTTCACGCTGACGCGCGTCCTGCGCGACGAGTGGAAGTTCGACGGCTTCGTCGTCAGCGACTATGAATCGGTGCGCGAGTTGATGAATCACGGTCTGGCGGCGACCGAGCGCGACGCGGCGCGCGAAGCCTTGAACGCGGGCGTCGAGATGGAGATGGTCAGCCGTCTCTTCAACAAGCACGGCGCGCAGATGCTCGCGGGCCGCGAAGTCTCGCTCAATCGAATCAACGAAGCCGTCCGCCGTATCCTGCGCATCAAGTTCCGGCTCGGACTCTTCGAACGCCCCTACGCCGGCGAGGCGCGCGAGCAGTCGGTCGTCTTCAACGCCGAGCACGTCGCCGCCGCACGCGAAATCGCCGCGCGCTCGATGGTGCTCTTGAAGAACGAACGCGAGACGCTGCCGCTCGCCAAAAGTCTGCGTTCAATCGCGGTCGTCGGCCCGCTCGCGGACGATAAAGAGAACATGCTCGGCTCTTGGTCGGGCGACGGGCGCGCGACCGATGCCGTCACGGTCGTCGAAGGCATCAAAGCGAAGACGGGGCCGCAGGCGAAGATAGTTCAAGCGAAGGGCTGCGCCGACATCCCCTGCGAGAGCGCGGACGGATTCGACGAAGCCGTGCGCGCGGCGCGGGGCGCGGACGCAGTTGTGGTCGTCGTCGGCGAACATAAGGACATGAGCGGCGAGGCGGCGGTGCGTAGCTCGCTCGATCTGCCCGGTCGCCAACTCGAGTTAGTCAAAGCGATTCACGCGACGGGCAAGCCCTACGTGGTCGTCCTGATGAACGGTCGCCCGCTCACTATCAACTGGCTGGCCGAGAACTCGCGCGCCATTTTGGAGACGTGGTTCGCGGGCACGCAGGCCGGACACGCCATCGCCGACGTGCTCTTCGGCGACGTGAATCCGGGCGGCAAACTCCCCGTCACCTTCCCGCGTAGCACGGGGCAGATTCCCATCTACTACAACCGCAAGAACACCGGACGCCCGCCCGACCCCAACAACAAATACACGTCCAAGTACCTCGACGTGCCCGTCACGCCGCTCTATCCCTTCGGCTTCGGGCTGAGCTACACGCAGTTTCGTCTCGGCAACCTGCAACTGAGCGCGCAGAGCATCCGCCCCGAAGGGCGTCTGACGGCGAGCGTCGAGATTGAGAACACGGGGAAACGCGCGGGCGACGAGGTCGTGCAACTCTACATCCGCGACATGGCTTCGAGCGTCACGCGTCCCTTGAAGGAGTTGAAGGGCTTCGAGCGCGTCACGCTCGGCGCGGGCGAGCGCAGGCGCGTCGAGTTCACGCTCTCACCCGAACATCTCGGCTTCTACAATCGGGAGATGCGCTTCGTCGTCGAACCCGGCGAGTTCAGAGTCTTCGTCGGCACGGATTCCGCGAGCGGTCTCGAAGCCAACTTCCAAGTAGTTGGAAACTAGAAGATGCGCCGCCGCTCCGATAGACAAACTGCTTCCGCGTTGACCCGTCACTTGCGCGCAACGCTGCTGCTCGTCCTCTGCGCCTGCACGTTGACACAACAGTCAGGACAGTCTTCATTCGCGCGCGGCGGGCGCATGAACGGCGACGAAGCAGCGAGCGATGATCGTTCGTTAAGACACGGGCGGGAAGAAGCACCGACGCGCGATTTACGGCGCGGGTCGTCGCAAGCAGTAACAGAGGCAAGCCCGGCGGCGCGTCTGCCTGCGGAGGACGAAGCGTTTCTCGAAGACCTCTCGCGCCGCTCCGCGCTGTATTTCATCGAGCAGGCCGACCCGCAGACGGGACTCGTCCTCGACCGCGCGCACACCGACGGCACGACCTACGAAGCGGGCCGTAACCACTACAACGTCGCCAGCATCGCATCCACGGGCTTCGGTTTAACCGCCCTCTGCATCGCCGCCGAACGCGGCTGGCTGGCGCGTGCCGAAGCGCGTGCGCGCGTCCGCACGACGTTGCGTTTTCTCTTCGAGCGCGCGCCGCACGAGCACGGCTGGTTTCTGCATTGGATGGATCGGCGGACGGGCGAACGTCGCTGGCAGAGCGAGTATTCTTCGATTGACACCGCGCTTCTGCTCGCGGGTGTTTTGACGGCGCGACAGTATTTTCGAGACGACGCGGAGGTCGTCCGTCTGGCGACGCAGATTTACGAGCGCGTTGATTTTCGCTGGATGCTCGACGGGCATCCGACCCTTCTCTCGCACGGCTGGCGACCCGAAAAGGGTTTCATCAAAGTTCGTTGGGACACCTACAGCGAGCACCTGATTCTCCAACTGCTCGCCATCGGTTCGCCCGCGCATGCCATCACGCCGCGCGCTTGGCTGGCGTGGACTCGCCATCGCATCAACTACGCGGGCTACACATACCTGAGCAGCGGCCCGCTCTTCATCCATCAATACACGCACGCGTGGGTTGACTTTCGCGGGCGGCGCGAAAGCTGGTATCCGTTCACCGACTACTTCGCCAACTCCGTCGCCGCGACGCGCGCTCACCGCGCCTTCTGCCTCAGTCTATCCGGAGAATTTCCCGCCTACACGGAGGACGTGTGGGGCATCACCGCTTCCGACAGCATCAAGGGCTATCTCGCTTGGGGCGGGCCGCCGCGCGACCCCGCGATTGACGGCACGGTCGTGCCGAGCGCGGCGGGCGGCTCCTTGCAGTTCACGCCCGACATCACCCTGCGCGCGCTCCGCGTCATGCGCGAACGCTTCGGCGCGCGCATCTACGGGCGCTACGGTTTCGTCAACGCCTTCAACCCGAACAACGGCTGGGTCGGCCCCGACGTGATCGGCATAGACACCGGCATCATTCTCCTGAGCGCGGAAAATCTCCGCACCGGCAACGTCTGGCGCTGGTTCATGCGCAACAACGAAATCACACGCGCGCTGAGTTTGGTCGGGATGGAACAAACGGTGACGGGCAGACGCCGAAAGGGGTAAAGAGGCAAAGGATAAAAGAGGCTCTTAGAAGCTGTTTTTAAAGTCCCGGTAGGGACTATTGAGAGTAGCCCAGCGATTTATCGCTGGGAATAAGCGGGCATAGTGTGAGTCCCGTAGGGACGGCTGAATGCTTTCATCAACCGTCCCTACGGGACTCACACAAAACTCTCTCTGATGATTCCCAGCGATAAATCGCTGGGCTATTATCAACAGTCCCTACGGGACAACATAAGTTTTATTTTCCAAATAGCTTCTTAAAACAACATCTGCTCTATATTCTGAGACCTTTCCCCCTTTACCCCTTTAACCTTTTCCCCTTTTCTTTTGCTTACTTTTGCCTTCGGAAAATTCGGCATTCCCACGCGCCGAGCGAGAGGGCGGGGAGGGCTGCGGGCCGCTCTTTCGGTTCTATTTCGGAGGGACTGTTGGGGTCGGGCGTGACCTCGACGAAGGGCGCGGGCGCGTTTGTCGCTTCGACGAAGCCGACGAAGGGTTGGTTTGAAAAGTTGATGGCGATTAAAAATTCCTCACGCCCCTCGCGCCGCGTGTAGGCGACGACGTGCGACTCGCCGCTATTGCGTATCCATTGCACGTCGCCCTGACGCAACGCCGGATGCGCGCGCCTGAGGGCAATCAACTGGCGATAGAAGACGGGCAACTGCGGGTTGCGCCGGACGATGGGCCAGAAGATGGGAAACTTCTCGAAGAGCGCGGGGTCGCCCGATTCCATCGTGTCGCCGACCTCCATCCCGTTGTAGACGAGCGGAACGCCGTCGAGCGTCAGCACGAGCGCGGCGGCGGCCATCGAACCGCGCTCGCCGAGACGCGCGACGGCCCGACGCTCGTCGTGATTATCCGTGAAACGCAACTGCATCGCGCCGCGCGGGTGACGCGCTCGCTCCGCTTCCCACGTCGCGCGCAGGTGCGTCGCCGCAGCCTTGCCGCGCACGACATCGTTGACGGCATGAAAGAAGGGCCACGCATAATTTAAATCGAAAGCCCTGACGAGATGCTCCGGCTCATTCGATTCCGACAGCATGATGATGTCCGGCTTGATGCGCTCCAACTCCGCGCGCGCGCGTTCCCAGAAATCGGTCGGCACGAGCCATGAGACATCGCAGCGAAAACCATCCAAGTCAAACTCGCGCAGCCAATGCTTCAACATCTCAAGCATGTATTCGCGCAGGGCGGGGTTGTCGTAGTTGAGATCGGCCACGTCCGTCCAGCCCGCGTCGGGCGCGAGGATTTTGCCGCCCGCGTCGCGCGTGTAGAAGGCGGGTGTCCGCATCAACACGCTGTCCCAAGCCGTATGATTGGCGACGATGTCAATAATCACCTTCATGCCGCGACGGTGCGCTTCCGCGACGAGCCGCTTGAGGTCGTCCTTCGTCCCGTAGTCGGGATTGATCGCGTAGTAATCGCGCACGGCATAGGGGCTGCCGATGCTTCCCTTCTTCTTCTCCTGCCCGGTGGGGTGGACGGGCATCAGCCAGAGAATCGTCACGCCGAGGTCGCGCAGGCGGTCGAGTTGCGAGGTCACGCCGTTAAAATTCCCCGCCTCCGAGAAGACGCGCGGAAAGATTTCATAGACGACCCCATCACGCACCCACGCACGCGACTGCCGTGCCGCATCCTTCGACACATCGCGCGCCTCCTGCGCCGCGACCTGACGCCGCCCCGCACCCGCCACGACCAGCAACCCCGTCAGGAAGCCGCAGCAGAACGCACGAAAGTTTTTGTTCTCAGTCAACGTTGTGCTCCAAGCTCGAAGATACGTTCGTCTCTTTCGCGCGCGGCGTTATCGTTCGCGTTTGCGCGTATCCTCGTCGTCAAAGAGCGCGGTGCTCGGGACGGGTTGGGCGGATTCCTGCACGGTGAGGAGTTCGCGCGAGTCGCCGCGAATCACGTCGGCGGCGGGGACGCGCCCCGATACGTCGCGGACGATCATCACGGCGACCGCCGCGACGAGCATGCTGAGGCCGCCGAGCAGGACGACGTTGACGGGGTCGCCGCCGAGAATGTTGTCGAAGATGTTCGGGACGAGAAACGACATCACGACCTGCGGGATGACGATGAAGAGATTGAAGACGCCCATATAGACGCCCATCCGCGCGGGCGGAATGGCGGTCGAGAGGATGACGTAGGGCATCGAGAGGATTGACGCCCAAGCGATGCCGACGCCCGCCATGCTCGCAAAGAGCATCCACTTGCTCTGGATGAAATAGACGGAGATGAGGCCGAGCCCGCCGCAGAGGAGCGCGATGATGTGGACGGTCTTGCGGCTCGTCGCACGCGCCAGCGCGGGCAGCAGGAAGGCGACGAGGAAACAGACGATGTTATAGACGGCGAAACAGAGCCCGCCCCATTCCGTGCCCTCCGCAAAGTTGGGCGAGTTCGTATCGCGTGCCTGAAAGACGTGGCGCGCGACCGCCAGCCCGAAGAACTGCCACATGCACGGCAGCGCGAACCAAGTGAAGAACTGCACGACGGCGAGTTGCTTCATCGTCGTCGGCATCTCGGCGACGGAGCGGAAGATTTCCCCGAAGCCCGCCAGCACGCCTTTGCGCTCGCGCTTCATCCGCTCGAACGCCTCCATGTCTTCCGGCGGATACTCTTTGGACGTGAAGACCGTCCACAGCACCGCCAGCAAAAAGACGACCGCGCCGATCTTGAACGAGTACTCGACCGAGAGCGGAATCCCGCTCGCCATCACGCCGACGAGGCCCAATGCCGTGAAGAGAAATGGCAGCGCGTTGGCTAAAGTCTGGCCGATGCCGATAAAGAAACTTTGCATCACGAAGCCGGTCGTGCGTTGTTCTTCCGGCAACTTGTCGGCGACGAAGGCGCGAAACGGTTCCATCGTGATGTTGATACTGGCGTCGAGTATCCAGAGCATCCCCGCCGCCATCCAGACGGCGGACGAGTCGGGCATAAAGAAGAGGGCGATGCTGGCGAAGATTGCGCCGACGAGAAAATACGGGCGGCGGCGTCCGAGTTGATTCCAAGTGCGGTCGCTCATCGCGCCGACAATCGGTTGGATGAGCAGGCCCGTGATCGGCCCCGCCAGCCAGAGATACGGAAGCGAACTCTCCTCGGCGTTCAGATACCTGTAGATCGGACTCATGTTCGCGATCTGCAAGCCCCAACCGAACTGGATGCCGAGAAATCCGAAACTCATGTTCCAGATTTGCCAGAAGCTCAAACGGGGTTTCTGCTCCATCGGATGTTCACTCCTCTTAGTTAGTAAATCGTGAATCGTGAATCGTAAATAGTTTGTGTGTTGTGAAAGGTGAATCTTCTTTGAGCGAGCATCGTGTATTAAACTCTCAACTACTATTCACGATTTACGATTCACGATTCACGGCCTGTGCGCTCAACGAGCGTACAGGCTGATGTCTTCGAGTACGACGTTGCAGTCGAGCGCGAGCGCGAACAGGAGCGTGCGCGCCATGTTGGCGACGTGGATTGAGCCTGCGCGCGGTTCTTCGTCCGCCGCCGTGTGGTCAACGTCCACGAGGCCGGGGCAGAGATTGAAGACGCGCACGTTCGCGCCCGATTTTCGCACGTCGTCGCGCAGGGCTTCGGCGAAACCTAAAAGGCCGAACTTCGAGGCGCAGTAGGCGGGCACGTCCGCGTAGCCGTGCTTGCCCGCCTGCGAGGAGACGTTGACGATGTCTCCGAAATCCTCCGTCGTCATAACGGGAAGCGCGGCGCGCACGAGCCACATCGCGCCGCGCAGGTTCGTCTCCAAAACCTTCTCCCAACCCTCGTCCGTGATCTCCGCGACCGCTTCCGGCACGGCCAGCCCCGAATTGTTGACCAGCACGTCGAGCGCGCCGAAGCGTTCGACGACGTAGCGGACGAGCGCATCCGCCTGCGCGCGTTCGCGGATGTCGAAGGCGTACGGGAAGACGCGCTCGCCGCCCGCGCTTGCGTTGATTTCGTCCGCCGTCTGCCGCAGCACGTCATTCCTGCGCGAAGCGATGACGACGCGCGCGCCCGCCGCCGCCAACGCCTCCGTGAACGCGCGACCGATGCCTGTGCCGCCGCCCGTGACGAGCGCGACCTGCCGGTCGAATGGCTTATTGAGAAGCGACATAGACTTGTTTGCCCGGTTCAATCTCGAACAACTGGCAACGCATATCTCGAACGACTGGCGCGCGTCTCGAACAACCGAAGCCTATCTCGAATAACTAACGCTTGCGCTCTGCGCGCACGGCGAGAATGCTGGCCGAGCGCGCGGGGATGTTGAGTTTGATCATCCCGTTTTCGACGGGCGTGCCGGTCTTGATGGTATCGAGGCGGTCGTCGAGCCGCGTGCCGTCGTCGAAGTTTGCTGCCGCGACGTTGAACTCGAAGGCGGCGGGCTTCGTGTCGTTGTTGAAGGCGACGATGACGGACGCGTCTGCGGTGGTGCGCGCGTAGGCGTACTGCTGTTCGGCGGCGTAGAGATGCGCGAGCGCGCCGCGCCGGAGCGGTTCGAGTTCGGCGCGCAGGCGGATGAGACGTTGGACGTGCTCGAACACGTCCTGCTGTTCGGCGTTGCGCCCCTGACGCGTGAAGGCGTTGCGCGCGTCGCCTGCAAAACCGCCGGGGAAGTCGCGGCGGTTGTCGGGGTCGCCGCCGCCCGCGATGGCAATCTCGTCGCCGTAGTAGAGTTGCGGCGTGCCGCGCGTGGTCAGGATGAAGGTCTGCGCGAGTTTGAGTCCGGTGGCGGTCGCGCCCTTCTCGTTCATGAAGCGCAGCATGTCGTGATTGCCGAGAAAGACGACGAGCGCGCCCGCGTTCGGATAGAGATGGTCGCGCGCGAGCATCTGCGGGATTTCCTTGATGCTACGGCCTTCGGCGAAGGCGCGGCGCAGCGGGTAGAAGACCGGAAAGTCGAACTCGGAATCAATGCGGGAATCTATGCCGTCGAAGCGCGGTGCGCCGCCTTGAAAGAATGAGACGAGCGCGGGGTCGCCGTCGTAGAGTTCGCCGACGACGTTGAAGCGCGGGTATTCGCGTTTGATGGCCGACATCCAGTCGTGCCAGAAACTGCGTTGAACGTAAGGGAGCGTATCCTGCCGGATGGCGTCAATGCCGGTCGCGCCGATCCACCAGAGCGTGTTCTGGATGATGTAGCGCGAGGTCTCCTCGTCGTTCTGGTTGAGGTCGGGGAGGATGTTGAGGAACCAACCTTCGAGCGTCGCGCGTTGCATTTGATAGGTGGCGCGCGGGTCTTGCAGCGTCCACGTCTGCCACGTCTCGTCAATGTGGTTGGCCTGCGTCCCGTTGTACCACGTCGGCGTCGGCGAATCCGTGACCCACGGATGATAAGGCCCGCTGTGATTGGCGACCTGATCCTGCATCACTTTGATGCCGAGACGATGCGCCTTATCAATCAACTCGCGGAGCTTCTCCATGTCGCCGAAATGTTCCTCGACGCCGTAGAAATCAACCGCGCCGTAGCCGTGATAATCCGTGATGGGCTTGCCTTCCGGCATCTCGCGCTCGTTCAGATGATTGACGTTGTCGTACCACGGGTTGAGCCAGATGACGTTGACGCCCAACTCTTTGAGGTAGGGCAGGCGGTTGATGATGCCTTGAAAATCGCCGCCGTGATAGTAGCGTCCCTGCGTGCGGTTGTAGAGCCCGCGCGAGACGGCGGGGTCGTTGTTCGAGGGGTCGCCGTCGCTGAAGCGGTCGGGCATGATGAGATAGATCACGTCGTCCGGCGTGAAGCCCTGAAAGCGTCCGGCACGCGCGAGCGGCGTGGAGATTTCAAAGGGCGCTTCGGTCGTTCCCGCAGCACTCGTGACGCGCAGGCGACGCACCCCCGGCGCGGCCTTCGCGTCAATCGAAACATCTACGAACAGATACGTGCCAGCGGCGTTCGCGCGCAGGAGTCCCGTCTGGATTCCCGCGCCGACAGCCTCGACGCGCGCGCCGCCCAAGTTTCGCCCGCGCAGCAGCACGCGCACAGGATTGATCGAATGGCCCGCCCACCAGTTCGGCGGCTCGACCTTGTTGACCTCGGGCGACCCTTGCGCCGCGCAGACACTTGCGGCGCAGGCGACGAGCAACGGAAGCAGAAGGAAGCGTCTGCACAGGTTCGTTCGATTCATGTTCTCTTTCATCAACTCAAGGACGATGCAAAAGAAATACAAAGGGGAAACGGGGAAAGGGGAAACGGGGAAAGGGGTTTAAGACGGTTGCGTTCTTCCCTTTTTTACGTTTCCCCATCTTCCCTTTTACCCTTTCGATTTATCTATCCTGTTTATCCTGTCTATCATGTTAATTCTTAATCTTCCGACTTTTGCGTCTTCGCTTCGATTCCCTGTTCCCTGCCGTAGAGCGTGGTCAATCGTTTCAGTCGTTCGCGTATCTCGGCGGTGAGCGCGCCGTCGCGGTAGCGCCAGTCCCAGTTGCCGGAGGTGCTGTTGGGGAGATTCATGCGCGCTTCGTTGCCGAGGCCGAGCACATCTTGCAGGGGGACGATGGCCGTGTTGGCGACCGAGGCGAGCACGGCGCGGATGAAGTCCCAATGTATCTCCTCGCCGTCGCTGTCGAGATAGTCGAGACAGAACCGACGCTCGCGCGTGATCTGTTCGGCGCTGCGCGTCGAGCCCGCGCCCGCTGCGGATTTGAACCAGCCGACGGTCGTGTCGTTGTCGTGCGTGCCGGTATAGACGACGACGTTGCGGACGTAGTTGTGCGGCAGGTCAACGTTGCGCGGGTCGCCGCCGAAGGCAAACTGCAAGATGCGCATGCCGGGAAAACCGAAATCGTCGCGCAGGGCTTCCACGTCGGGCGTGATGACGCCGAGGTCTTCGGCGATGATGGGCGGTTCGCCGAGCGCGTTCTTGATGGCCGTGAAGAGTTCTCTGCCGGGTGCGTTGACCCAACGCCCGCGCTCGGCGGTCTTATCGCCGCCGGGTATCTCCCAGCAGGCGGCGAAGCCCCGGAAATGGTCTATTCGGAGGATGTCAACTTGATGGAGCGTCGTGCTGACGCGCTCGATCCACCAGCGGAAACCCTCTTCGCGCATCCTGTCCCACTCGTACAGAGGGTTGCCCCAGTATTGTCCGGTCGCGCTGAAATAGTCGGGCGGCACACCGGCGACGACGCGCGGGTTGCCCATGTCGTCGAGTTTGAAGAGCGAGGGGTGCGTCCACACGTCCGCCGAATCATGCGCGACGAAGATGGGAATGTCGCCGACGATCTTGATCTGCCGCTCGTTGCAGTAAGCCTTGAGCGCAGACCATTGTTTGAAGAAGAGATACTGGTAAAACTTCTGCGCCTCGACCATGTCGTGCAACTCTTCGCGCGCCGCCGCGAGCGCATGCGGCTCACGCCGCACGAGTTCCACTTCCCACTTGTTCCAAGACGTGCCGCCGCGCGCATCCTTGATGGCGCGAAAGAGCGCGTAGTCGTCGAGCCAAGCGGCGGCGTGCTGCGTGAAGGTTTCAAAGCTGCCGCGCAGGGAGACATCGGTCGTGCGTTTGAAGTTCTCGAAGGCGGTGCGCAGCAGTTTGTTCTTGAACTCAAGCGCGCGCCCGAACTCCACGCGGTCTTCGGAGAAAGAGGGCGCGTCTCGCAGGTCATCGTCAGAGAGCAAGCCTTCCGCGACGAGACGCTGCGGGCTGACGAGCAGAGTGTTTCCGGCGAAGGCGGAGAAGCACGCGTATGGAGAATCGCCGTAGCCGGTCGGGCCGAGCGGGAGGACTTGCCAGAGGCTCTGGCCGCTCGCCGCGAGAAAATCGGCGAAGGCGTAAGCCTCTTCGCCGAGGTCGCCGGAGCCGAACCTGCCGGGTAGGGATGTCGGGTGCAGCAGGATGCCGCTCGTTCTGGGAAAGCTCACATTCACCTCACACGTTTAAAGGCGGAGGGAAAGGTTAAAAGGTGAAAGGGCGAAAGGAAAAACTCGCAAGTGCTGTATCCCTTTTACCCATTTCACCTTTTAACCTTTCCCTCGCTTTTCAGAAGGCGACCTCGCCACCCAACAGAAGCGTAGCGATGTCGAATTCAAAATTGGTAATGGACGTGACGTTGCTGTCCGAAGTGCGGAACAGAAGTTTTTTGTCGCTCGCCGTAAAGAGCGGTTTGCCCTCTGCGTCGAGGCGCGGGAAGAAGAACATGGCCTCTTCGCCGGGGGCTTTCGGCGGCGTGAAGTGCACCAACTCGCGCCGCTCGCCCCGGTCGTTGGCGAGATAGAGCGTCTGCTTCAAGAGCGGCAGCGTGACGGCCTTCAAGCCATCGTAGATGAAATCCGCGCCGGGTGAGTTGACGGATTTCGCGCTCAGGGTGACGACGTAGTTGTCGCCGCAAGCGGGACATTCGAGCAAGCCTCTGGTCAGCCTGTCGGCGTCGAAGGCGGCGCGTTGTGCGTCGTTCATCCGGTCGTATTTGGCGTCGAGTTGACGCAGGCGGACTAACGCCTGTCGCACGGGCAGAGCGGAGCGCAGCCGGAGCGTCACCTTGTAGTCAACGGGCGCTTGCGCGCCGCCGAGTTCGCCCTGCCGCGCGCGCGTGCTGGGCGTCCTTGCCGAAGACGATTCCGTCTGCCCCGCGACCGACCGGCGCGACGCCGCAGGTTTGATGCGCACCTCCTGCGTCTTGGCCCACGGCGACGCGTTCAGAATCCGGTTCGCCTCGTCCTTCGACCATTGCCGAAAAACTTTGCTCGCCCAGAAAGCATCGTCGCCCACAGACACGGTCGCGCCGACGGGCGACAGCAGCAGAACCGACGCGCCGAGCGCAACGCGCAAAAACGCCCGCCTGTAATTCCTCATCTTCCTTTTCTCACAATCGGCAGAGCACAAACAGCGCGTCTCTGACGAGCGACGCGCGCATGTAAATTTTTTGAACGTGGAAAACTTTCGACCAATGATAGCATCTGCCCTCATCTTCCGGCAGCGCGAAGTTTCGTCGTGCCGTAGATGGTTCAACGGGCGAGTTGATATGCGACCGCCGTGCGCGGCGCAAGCTTCAATGTAAAAGTGCCCGCCGCCGACGTGATGCGCTCCGGCGCGCCGAGCAGCGGCGAGAGTTGCGCGCCGTCGCGCACGTCGAGCGCGGCGACGGGCAGCGCGACGGTCTTCGCCGTGCCCGCGCGGTTGATGGCGACGACGACGGTTTCGCTCGCGTCGCGCCGCGCGTATGCGTACGTGTCGTCGTCGAAGGCGAGGTCAACGAGGCTGCCGCGCCGGACGGACGAATGCTCGCGCCGCAAGCGTATCCAGTTTTGCGTCCACTCGAAGATGCGCTGCTCCGCCGCATTGCGCCCGCTACGCTCGAAGGCGTTGCGCGCGTTGCCGGGGAAGCCGCCGGGAAAGTCGCGCCGGTTGTCGGGGTCTTCACCGCCTTCGAGTCCGATCTCGTCGCCGTAGTAGAGTTGCGGCGTGCCGCGCACGGTCAGGAGAAACGCCGTGTGCAGCAGGACGCCCTCGGTCGTCATCCCCGCGAGCGAAGCGGTGCGGCGCACGTCGTGATTGCTGAGCATGGTTGTGAGCCGCGCCGCGTCGGGGTAGTTGGCGTCGTACTTCAAAACGTCGCGCAAGGCTCGCATCGTCGTCTTGTTGGTAAAAGTGTTGAGCGACGCTTGCCAGAGCGGGAAGTCGAAGACGGAATCGAGCCCTGTATCAACCGCGTCCCAACCCGCGCGCCCGCCCATGAAGAACGACGTGTGCGACGGGTCAATATCGAACACTTCGCCGACCATCCACATGCGCGGGTACTGCCGGTGGAGCGCGGCTGACAGGTCGCGGATGAAGGAGCGCGGCATGTACTGCACCGTATCCTGACGGATGCCGTCTATCCCCGTGATGCCGACCCACCAGAGCGCGTTCTGTATCTCGTAGCGCGCGACCTCGGGTTCTTCCTGATTCATATCGGGCAGGTCGTCGGAGAACCAGCCGTCGAGCGTCGGGCGGCGGGCCGCCTCGGACGCGTGGGGCGAGAGCAGGAGGTCGCCGCGAAAGGGGTTCTGGACGTGTCGTTGGAGCGTGCCGTGAAACCAGTTGTCGAGCGGCGGGTCTGCGACCCAAGGATGACGCGAGCCGACGTGATTCGCTACTTGGTCTTGAACAACTTTCAGCCCCGACGCGTGCGCGCGTTCTACGAGTTCGCGGAGCGTCGCCACGTCGCCGAAGCGGTCTTCGACCGCGTAGTAATCAATCGCGTGATAGCCGTGATAATAAGTGTTCG
>DATLMV010000160.1:0-5860 GCA_035537095.1 Pyrinomonadaceae bacterium | reverse complement strand
TAACATAACGCTGTGTTTCATTTGATACTCTCCTTGTTAGATTTGCGTGTGCCTCTCGCCACGTGCATGCGTGCGCGTTCAGCAGAGCGTTCAGCGGCTTGCGCTCAGTTTGCTCGCCGCTGCCGGTTGCTCGCCTACTGCTTGCTCAGGCTCAAACCGGAGAAGGTCGCCCGGCTGGCATGAGAGCGCCTCGCAGATCGCTTCGAGCGTCGAGAAGCGGATCGCGCGCGCCTTGCCGGTCTTGAGGATCGAGAGGTTGGCCAGCGTCATCCCGACCTGATCCGCGAGCTCTGTCAGCGTCATCCGCCGATCGTGGAGGAGGTCGTCGAGCTTGACGGCGATTGCCATGTTACACCGTCCCTTCGAGGTCTGCGCGCATGAGCGCGCCTTCCGCAAACACGCGGGCCAGCAGGAATGTGAGGAGTACGGCGAGCCAGCCGTTGATCGAAAAACCGGCGTCGAGATCGAGCGGATGCGCCGGAGTGGAAACGGCTTTGGCGACCGCGCCGATAACGAGGCTGAGAATCTGCAGCGCGAGCAGTACCCATGCGATTGCCTGCAAACGGGACGCGTTTGCGGCGACGAATGGGTCGCCCCCGCGAACCGTCTCCACAATCGCGAGCAGCCGCTTCAGGAAGGCATGATTGAGGGGAATCGCGGCGAGACCGAGCACGGCGATCGCGCGCAGGCCCATCACCAGCCGCTCTGCCTCAGGCGAAGGAGAGAGTTTGAAAACGGTCATGATCCATTGCTCGTGCGGCAGGACAACCAGCAGCGCGAGGATCGCAGCGCCCCCCAGCCAGTTCACGATGATGAGGATCCGTAGCAGGACGTACGCGATCGGCAGCGCGGCGGATGACGAGATTGGCCTTGACATGATTCACCACCTTTCTTATATCGAATATCAATAAACTATTTATTGACAATCGTCAAGTAGATTATTGATATTCGATAAACAAACCGGATACCCCGAGACATGTCCGAACGGTGGAATGCTAGGCCGTCCTACGGCTGCGCGCTCTACGCCGGAAGCAATTGAGGCAAGGAGGTTGCTGCCGCTCAAGGGTAACGCGCGAGAGCTACGGTCATTGATTGAGCGCACCATCTTGCAGGCGCGGGAGGGGCCACCATTACGGCAGAGGCGATAGAGACGGTCGCTCTGCGCGAGACGCAGACTGCCGGGTTTGCCAACCCGTGGGCCAACTTCTCGCTCAAGGAAGAGGTGCGGCTCTTTGAGGAACGGTTAATCGAACAGGCGTTGAAAGAGGCGAAGGGGATGGTGTCGAGAGCAGCACGGCTACTGGGATTTAAACACCACGAATCGCTCAACTATCGCTTGCAGAACCGGGACAAGAATTTGCAATCAGCGAGAAAACCGGCGGGGCAACGTCGGCGTAGCATCATCCGTCATTGAGACTAGCGAGACGGAGTTGCTGCTTTCATCGCGCACCGTCGTTTGAAAAGTCCCTTCTGCCGACAAGGTAAGATACTTAACCCAAAATCCCTTAGCGACGGGCGTGCTCTGGTTTGGTAGGCCACTTCCCCGGTCAGGACGAGCATCGCCTCTTCATTCCCGTCATCCGTGACATCGCCATAGACTGATTGAACAAGCGACACAGGATATGGCTCGATAGCTCCGTCCTGAAGCCTGCCGACATATTCGCTATTTTTGAGCGTAAAATATTTCTCGCCGTCCGCGTCAATCGGCTTCGCCGGAAAGGTGAAATTCGCAAAATCAACGGAGCGGATTGGAGAGTTTGGAGTAGGTGAAGGGCTTGCTTCAACCTTCGGAGTCGGCGAAGGAGAGGCGTTGCTTTGCGCCAACGCGGGTCGTTGAGATTCAGTATGAGAACAAGCCGGGAGAGGTAGCCACGTGGCGAACAATAGAGTCAACAAAATGGTGAGGGTCGTCAACGCACAACTCCTTTCAAGCTTTCCGGACACCCAAACGGCAGCAGCATAACGCCGAAATCAGCCGCCGTAGCACAACCAAACAAGCTTCCAAGTCTTACGGGTGGAAAGCAGGCTCGATGCCGGGAGCGCGAAAGTTCATTTTCTGAAATTTTTTTGAAAACCGCTTGACAAGAAATCGCAACATATTGTAGTCTGCCCGCGCTCAATCGGTTTTGGTAAGCGGGATTACATATCCTGACCCCACATAATCAAATTCGACCGGGGAAGTCTTCATACTTCCACCTGTTCGTCCGAGCATTCCACACAGTAGAAGTAGTGCGTTATTTCTCCTGCCGGATGCTGGCCCGATGCGAGGTGCGCAGGTTTTTCCATGA
This sequence comes from Pyrinomonadaceae bacterium, assembly GCA_035537095.1. GTDB lineage: Bacteria > Acidobacteriota > Blastocatellia > Pyrinomonadales > Pyrinomonadaceae > DASWNP01. The sequence continues at coordinate 3,572 of DATLMV010000160.1, read as the reverse complement.
AAACTCAGCCGCAAGTTTCTCCGTTGAAAACCGGCGCAGCCTGAACACGAAGGTATCAGCAAGAACGCACGACTCCCGTCAGTTTTGCTTTCTACTTCAACTCAGACGGAACAACTCATCCCGTTGACGCCGGACTACAGGAGCGCCCTTCCTCTTACCGGCAATCAACAAATAACCGAAGCATCCAGTTCATATCGCTAGTGGTCGCGCTGCACAAGCCCGGTCTGCTTTGAGGCGAAGGTCTATTCAGCGTCCGTCGCAGCCCCGTGGTGAACGGGCGACGCTTGAATGCCTGCGTCAGGCTGTTGAAGTTTGACCACCGCGCTCGCGGGGAGAGGTTTGCAAATTCGTACGCCAGCCCGACAGAGCAGCGTCAACGCGGAGTCGCGCGGTCTGAATTGATTAAGCCCGCATCCGGCAGGAAGCATCCGGCGACCGCCCCCGAGCAGTTTTCAAAACTGAATACGACGAGAGCTTGGAAACCCATATGGCACTCACAAAGATGTCGAAGCACGCGAGCACGGCGAGGTCGAGACGGAGAAGATTGACGGCCCGCGCGCGTCGCTTGACGATGCTGGCGACGGCTCTCTCGGTGCTGCTCGCGCTCGCGGGCAGCGCGCTGCAACTTCCTCTGCGGGTGCGCGCGGCGGTCGGGCAACAGGCGGAAGGCGCGCGCGGGGCAAGCGTGCGACCGAAACGTCCGGCCACTCGCGGCGGCGCGTCTGCTGCGCCCTCCGGCGCTCCGTCGAAACAGCGCGGCAACACGCCCGCCGCCGCAACGCGCCCCGAAGGTCAGCCGACGGAGATGCGCGCGGAGAGTCTCGCGCCCGTGCTGGCGACGGCGGATTTCGATCTCGTCGGCCTCAACGTCAGCGCGAGTCCGGCGACGCAAAGCGTGCCGAAGAACACGCCGAGCGCGGTTCTGACCAGCGTCCAGATGCCGGAAGGCAGCGACCCGGCGCAGATTATCGCGGCGATGAATCCGAACTATCGCGTGCGCGGCGAGTTGACCGGCCCGTCTCTCGGCAGCCCGCAGGTCGTCGAAGCGCGCATCGGCCAGCCGCTCCCGATCCCCGCGCTCGCGCAGGCGGGCGACCACCTGCTGCAAAATCTACGCGTCGTTGATACCGGAACGGAAGGCGAGCCGGTCGTCGCGTCGGTGACGCCGGACGCGTGCGGCATCGTCGTCATCGAACGGCTGTTGATCTCCGAAGTTCACGTCAACGAGTTGACGCCGGAACAGATTCGGCAGGCCGGTATCAACATCACGGACGACTCCTATCGCGCCTTCAACTTCACGCTCGGCGTCGGCACATCATCCGACGCGCAGACCATCACGATCCCCGTGGCGTTCCCCACGGTCGGCGTCACCGACCCGCGCCCCATCATCGGCGTCCCTTCGATCAGCGCGCCCGGCATTGACGTGCCGACCATCGTCCCCATCATGCTCGGCGAGGAGCAGGAGGAAGGGGAGGGGGCAGGGTCGCCGCCCCAGTTCGGCGGCGAGCCGGTCAGGATTCCGGGCGTCGTCGTGTTTCCCGGACGCGTCGGATTCCTTCATCAGTTCTTCGAGGCCATCGTCATCGTCGCCAACGGCGCGCCGGGCGGTGCGCCGCTCGTGCTCCGCAACCTGCAAGCCAGAGCCAAGCTGCCCGACAACGGCACGCCCGCCGACCTGAGCGACGACCCGCTCCGCATCGCCGAGACGCAGACGGGCGGGCGCGTCTCCGAGCTTGAGTTGCACGGCCTCGGGCCTGACGGGAAGTATGGGACGCCGGACGACACGAACAGTTTTGCGCCCACGCAATCGGGTCAGGCGACCTTTCTGCTCGAAGGTCTGAAGGAGGGCCTGCACACCGTCAACTTCGACCTCAAGGCGACGCTCGAAGGTCTCCCGAGCGGCCCTGTCACGGTCAAGGGCGAAGTGCCGGGCGCGGTCTTAGTGCGCGACGCGAGTTTCGCCGTCACGTTCACGCATCCGGGCGTCGTCCGCGCGGGCCAGCAGTACGACCTGAGCATGACGCTCTACAACTCCGGCAGCCGCAACATCTCGGGCGCGTTCGCGCAACTGAACGCCAACAGCATCAGCGGCGCGGAACTCATCGGGGTTGACGACGGGCGTCGTCAGTTTCAAGACATCATCAAGGTCAAGGAATCGGCGACGATAAAATGGCGTCTGCGCTCGAACACGACGGGCGCGGTCACGGCCTCGTACGTCAAGGTGGGCGAAGGCGTGAGCGCGGGGCTCGCGCTCGTCACAGGCGTCGGCGACCGCAACGTGCCGCTCTCGCCGGAGTCTTTGATTCTGCCCGACCCCGTCAGGCATCTGCCCTCGGACGTGGTCGAAGCCGGACGCGCTCTGCTCGGTCAGGCTTGGAGCATCGCCAACGCGCCGTCGGGTTCGCTCCCGCAGGGCGTCGCTCCGATTGCGAAGCAGGCGGTGGTTGACCGCGCGGTCGAGATGGGCATCGCGGGGATGCGTGTTGATTTCGGCGAGCCGACCGTCGTTTCGTTGGAGACGCTGCTGCGCGATTGGCTCGGAGAGCTACAGGAGAATCCCGACGGCGGTTTCGCCGACGCCACGCGGGACACGCCCGCAGGCTTCGATTGGTACAACAGTCTCGGCGCGCAACTCTACAAGCATCTGACCGCCGGAGCGCCGACGCTCGACGCCGTCGCGCTGCACCGGGAGTTTGCCAGCACGGAATCCACGCGCTCGCCCTTCATCTCGGCACTCGTGACGCAAGCGGACGGCGACCCTCTGGTCGGCGCGCGTCTCGTTGATGCCGAGAATCAGCGGACGGGTTTCGGCGCGTCGTTGCAGGAACGTGCGGGCGACGCGCAGACGGGCGCGACGCTCCCGCTCGACAACATCAATCCTCTGAACCGCGTGAGCACCGGCACGCGCGGGCAGATGCTCGTCGTCTCCAATCCCTCAACCGACAACTGGACGCTCGAACTGCGCGGCTGGCAGAACGGGACGGCGGACATCTCCCTGCTCGCGCAGGCCACGTCGCGCACCTATCGCCAGTTGGTTTGGAGCGGCGTGCAGATCACGCAGGGCGCGAGCTATCGCGTCCGGTTCAAGCCTCTGAACACGAGCGTCGTCCCCGTGCTCGAAGAGTTGCGCGACGGCACGTGGCAGGCGACGGGCGCAACGGCCACCGCCGCGACGCTCAATCAAACTGCGCCGCGCGTCGTCGGCGCGATTCAGGTCACGCCCGACGTTGTTCCGGGCGGCGACAAATACGGGCGTCTGGTCGGCGTGCTGTTCTCCAATCCGATGTCGCAGGCGACCGCCGAAACCGCGTCGCGCTACAAGATCGGCGCGGGCACGCTCAAGAACTCGAACCCCGCCGAACAGGTCGGAGGAAACATCAAGGTCACGGGCGCGAAGCTCGACTACGGCGACCGCTTCGTCTTCCTCGGTCTCGACTCGACCATCGGGCCTTACATCACGCGCGACCTGACCGTCACCGGCGTCCTCGACGCGCGACGGATGCAACTCGCGCCCGCGCCCTCCACGCTCCCCATCCAACCGCGCGTCTCGCCGCAGGGCATCCCGCCCGGCG
>DATLMV010000159.1:0-2265 GCA_035537095.1 Pyrinomonadaceae bacterium | reverse complement strand
CGACCTGATGCAGATAGGCTCGCGCTCGCGCGTGACGGGCGTGATAAACCTCGGCGGCGGCTCCTCGCGCAGCTTCGTGCAGCAGATGGAGGCGGCCTCGAACATCATCAAGACGCCGCCGCGCGGCCACAAGTACGCGATACAGATTTCGACCGAGCAGCCCGCGCACAACGGCCGCACGAGCCCCAACACCGACGACGAGTCGCTCGTCTTCGGCAAGCTCGCGCGCGGCGCGGCCACGGCCTACGTCAACTGCGACGCGACCATCGCGCTCCCGCTGCTCGTCACCGCGCTCTCGCAGACGGCCGCCAAATACATGAAGGGCCGCAAGCGCCCCAACTTCACCTTCATGGGCAAAGACCTGACCGTCGAAGTGCCATGATGGAAACTTGCGGAGATGTCTAACTTCTTACTCGCGTTTCCGTAGGTTCGCACAGTAATCTCCGCTTTGTCAGGGTACGATGCGTGCTCTGATTGACAATTAAACAGGGACTACAGAAAATTCCTGAAGCCCGCCACTAGCAAGACGCCCGCGACGCGTCTTCAAGTGGCGGGCTTTTTTCGTTTTCAGGAAAGGTCAGGCAGATGGCAGGCAAACTTCCGATACTGAAACCTAGAAAAGTTATCAAGGCGCTTCGGCGAGGCGGCTTTTACGCTCACCACACGTCGGGAAGCCATTACATCATGAGGAAAGAAAAGCTGCGCGTGACCGTGCCCTATCACAACAAGGACTTGAAGCCGCGCACACTCGCGTCAATCATCGAGCAGTCGGGTCTTACGGTCGAGGAGTTTTTGGATTTGCTCTGACGAGCAGAGACGTTAAGCGACCTCGACGGTCACTTCTTCGACGATGGGGTTGTCGGTGGGAATCGGCTCGCCGTCTTTCTGGAGACTCTCTATGTAGCCGCGTATGGCGTCCGCGGCCATGTCCCGCGCCTCTTCGAGCGTATCGCCTTCGGTGACTAATCCGGGCAAGGCCGGACATGTGACGACGTAGCCGCCGGTCTCGTCAGGAGTCATCAGAACTGTGTAGTTCAGGACTTTCATAGGTGCGATTATAGCACCCGCCGTCAAACTTTCTTCACTTGTCATGCACTCCCGCGAATTTTAAACTGTCGGCATGTCTGAATCAGAGAACCTTCCGATGAACTTCGGCGGCATAGAGGACGAGGGGCTGTCGAGCTTTGAGCGGGCGCGCGTGGTCGTGTGGCCCGTCTCTTACGAGGGCACGGTCTCTTACGGCACGGGGACGGGCGCGGGCGCGCAGGCCATCGTGGACGCGTCGCGCAACATGGAGTTGTACGACGAGGAGACCGACGCGGAGGTCTACCGCTTGGGCATACACACGACCGAAGTGACGCCGCCCGCCTCGACGCCGGAAGCGATGATGAAGGGGCTGCTCGCGCGCGCGCGCAAGTTGGTCTCGGCGGGCAAGTTCGTCTGCATGATAGGCGGCGAGCACTCCGTGAGCGGGCCCGTCATACAGGCGCACGCCGAACACTACGAGAACCTTTCCGTCTTGCAGATAGACGCGCACGCGGACTTGCGCGACACGTACGACGGCACGCCGCACTCGCACGCCTCCATCATGGCGCGCGTCGTCAAAGACCTGAAGGTGCCCGCCGTGCAGGTGGGCATTCGCTCAATCTCGTCCGAAGAGGCGCGCGCCATCGACGAGATTCCGACGCGCATCTTCTGGGCGAAGGACATCGCGGGCCGAACGGACTGGTGGGAGGACGCGGTCTCGACGCTCACCGAGAACGTCTACCTGACGATTGACATCGACGGGCTCGACCCTTCGCTCGTAGCGCAGACGGGGACGCCCGAGCCGGGGGGCCTCGGCTGGTACGAGACGCTCGGCCTCATACGCACGCTCGCGCGCGCGCGCCGCGTCGTCGGCATGGACTTGACCGAGTACTCCTACGTCGAGGGCTTCAGCGCGTCGGCCTTCCTCTGCGCGAAGCTCATCTACAAGTCGCTCTCATACATCTTCGAGTCGGAGACCGAGCGCGTGCGCGGCTCACGCGCTTCAAGCGCGGGCGCTTGAGTTGCAAGTTCCAAGCTCAAAGTTCGCTCCAAGTCCAAAGCGCCGACCCCTGAATCGCTCGGGGGCCGGCGCTTTAACTTTGCACTTGCAACTCGGAACTTTGAACTCAGCGCTATGCGCTGACGCGAGAGGCCCGACCGCCGCGCACGCGCTCGGTCTCGGACTCGAAGATGTAGGAGAGCGACTTGTAGATGAGCTTCGCGCAGAGGAAGGCCGAG
>DATLMV010000158.1:0-28466 GCA_035537095.1 Pyrinomonadaceae bacterium | reverse complement strand
ACTGCCGCTTTATCTCCTGATACTGTTGCAGCATCGGCGTGAGATTGGATGTCGTCATCTTCGTTCAGAAAAAAGCGCGAGAGGCGCGAATACTTGATGCGTGCACTTGAAACCCTGACCGGGCCGCCCCGCCTCATCCGGCGACGAAGGAACGGTCGCGGAAGGCGGGCGGGCTTGTCGTTCGTGCGACTGCAACTCTATTATAGACCGTCAAGGCGAATAACAACATGAACCTGCAAGTGCAAATCATCACGCTCTTTCTGCTCGCCATCCCCATCGCGTGCATCGCTTGGACGATAACGCATGAGGAAGTTTTTCGTGAGCCGAGAGAGTTCTGCGTTGACCGCAGCCAGAATTGTCGCCGTTGGTACGAGCGCAAATTCTTCTATCTCTTCACCTGCGAATACTGCTTCAGCCACTACGTCACCGCCGTCTTCCTCTTCATCACCGGCTACAAACTTCTCTACGACGACTGGCGCGGCTATCTCGTCGGCGGCTTCGCGCTCGTCTGGGTCGCCAACCAGTACATGAGCCTCTACAACCGCCTGCGGCTCGTCATCAAAAGCGAGAAGATTGAGACGCAGATTAAAGAGCAGATCGTGGACGAACGAAAAGGGGACGAACAGAAGTAGGCGTCGCGCGTGCGACAGAGGACGACGCTCCGGCGGCGTGCGTGTGCCAGCGTTTATCTGATCACGCGGCGGTCGCGCTCGGCGCTGATCTTCCAGCCCTTCGCCGTCTTCGTCCAGACGAGTTCCTGCACGACCTCACCCGAACTGTTGACCGTCCCGCCCGCAATCGAATACTGCTTGCGAAACTGCATCGTCGCCGTGCGCCCGTCGCGTTCGAGATTGATGGAGGGCGCGTCCGTCGTGATATTGACCGACGCGGCCTGACTGAAGACCGCGCGCTTGTCGCGTCGAACCTCTGCGAGCGTGACGTTGTTGGAGCGATAGTAGGCCGAGAGTCGCGGCATGTAGAAGGCCACCTGTCGCTCGATGTCGCGCGCGTTGGTCGCCGCCACCCATCCCGCGAGCGCGGCGTTGAGCGCACGCCGCTCCTCTTCAGGCGCGACGGATTCGTTTGCGACGGGCGACGGAGCAGCGACGGCAACCGCCGGAGTGGGCGTCGCCTTCGCGGTCTCTTCCGTTCTCGACGGAGACGGGTCGGCGACGACCGAGGGCGCGACGGAGCCTCCGGTCTTCGCGCGCTGGGAGACGAACCACCACGCGCCGAGACCGAGCATGACTGTCAGCGCGAGAAAAATATAGATGATCTTCGCCGACGCGTGCGCCTGTGTTTGCAGCTTCGAGACGGGGTCGTCGGCGGGCGCGCGCACTTCAAAACGGGAACGCGCCAAACCTTCGTGCGGACTCAAGGGAGGCGGCGCGGAGGCGTCCGGCGGGGGCATAGTTGACGGGGTCGCCGCGCGCACCACCGTCTGCGTCTCCGTCGCGGGCAACGCGTGCGGCGCGGGGGATTCAACGGCCTGAGCCTCGTCCGCAGCTTCGTCCGCTTCGCGCGCGTCTTCCTCCGCATCTTCCTCCGCATCCTCTTCCAACGTCGGCGCGCCCGCGCGACCCGTGCCCGCTTCGTCTCGCTCGAAGGAGGGGTTGGTCGGCGGCGCGTCCGTCGGGACGGTTTCGCCCAGAGCCTCCAAGTCGCGAACCGTCTCGGCAGGCCCGCCCGCGTGGGAACCGGCAGCGGAGAAAACTCGTGCGCCCTGTATGTCTGACCCGGCGTGCGCGACCGGCAGCGTCTCTTCGATGGCGCGCAGACCGCGCGCCAACTCGGCTGCGGTCTGCGGTCGCCCGTCGGGCACTTTGTCGAGCGTCTGCATGGTGAGCCGCGCGAGATTCTCCGGCACGTCGCTGCGCAGTTCCGGCAGAGGCGGCGGCGGCTCCTGCACGTGCTTGAGCGCGACGGCGGTGGCCGAAGGCGCGTCGAACGGCGGGCGACCGGCGAGCATCTCGTAGAGGATGACGCCGAGCGAGTAGATGTCGGAGCGCGCGTCTATATCGTGACCGGCGCATTGTTCGGGCGACATGTAGCGCGGCGTCCCGACGAGCGAGCCGGTATTGGTCAAAACTCCGCCCGCAGTCGAGTATTCCTTCAGCTTGGCGATGCCGAAATCCACGACCTTCGCTTGGAGCGCGTCGTGATGGTCGCGCGTGAGAATGATGTTGGAGGGTTTGAGGTCGCGGTGAATGATGCCGTTGCGGTGCGCGACCTCGATGCCGTCGGCGACCTGCCGCCCGATGGCGACCGACTCGGCGAAACCGAGCGGGCCGTGCGCGTTCATGTACTCGCGCAAGGTCTGTCCCTCGACCAACTCCATCACGATGTATGCCTCGCCGCCGGGGATGAGCCCGTAGTCGTATGTGTCGGCGACGTTCGGATGATTGAGGCGGGCGGCGGCGCGCGCTTCGCGGCGAAAGCGTTCGAGGGCTTGGAGGTCGGAGACGAGGTCGGGCAGGAGCAGCTTGATGGCGGCGGGGCGTTCGAGTTCGACGTGCGTTCCGGCATAGACCGCGCCCATCCCGCCGCGCCCGAGCAGGCGTTCGAGACGATACTTGTCGGCGACGATGCGCGAGCCGGGCCGCGAAGGGACGAGCGCGCCGTGGTCGTCAACGGAACACACGGTCTCCGTGTCCTCGTAACACCGGCGACAGATGGTGCAGAGTTTCATCAGACGTTAAAAATATCGAATGCTCCGGGTTTCAGCCGAAAAAGACTTTGGCGACCTGATAAATTTTCTCATCCAGATGCTTGATGCGTTCAACCGCCTCGTCGAGCGGAACGCTGACGATATTGTTGCCCTGTAGCGAGGCCATCCGTCCCCATTCCTTCGCGGCCACCATCTCGTAGCTCTTGATGCCGAAGCGCGTCGCCAGCACGCGGTCGAACGCGGTCGGCGAGCCGCCGCGCTGCACGTAGCCGAGATTCGTGACGCGCGTGTCGAGCCCCGTGCAACGCTGAATCTCCCGCGCGAGATGAAAGCCGACGCCGCCGATGCGACCGTGACGATAGATTTCCGCCTTCGTCTCTTCGTCGAGAAAATCTTCATCCTCGTGCGGGCGCGCGTATTCGGCGATGACGACGATGGAGAAGGCGCGGCCCTGTTCGACGCGGTGGCGCAGCAGTTCGCAGACGTTCGACAGACGGAAGGGATACTCGGGAACAAGCACCACGTCCGCGCCGCCCGCAATCCCGCCGTAGGCCGCAATCCAACCGCTGTGACGCCCCATCACTTCGATGACCATCACGCGATGATGCGATTCGGCGGTCGAGTGCAGGCGGTCAACCGCGTCGGTCACGATGCTGACCGCCGTGTCGAAGCCGAAGGTGAAGTCGGTTCCGAGAATATCGTTGTCAATGGTTTTGGGGATGCCGACGACCGGATAATTATGGTCGCGCCACATATCGCGCGCGGCCCTGAGCGTCCCCTCGCCGCCGACGACGACGAGCGCGCCCAGTTCGTATTTCTCCCACGTCCGGCGGACGCTTTCGAGACTCTCTGCGTCGTTCTCCGGATTGACGCGCGACGTGCCGAGAATCGTCCCGCCGCGCGGCAGAATCCCCGCGACCGACTCGCGCGTCAACTCCATCACGTCGTCTTCGAGCAGCCCGCGCCAGCCGTTCTTGATGCCGATGACCTCGACGTTGTCGGCGTTGGCCCGTCGCACGACCGCGCGAATCGTCGCGTTGAGGCCGGGACAGTCCCCGCCACCCGTTAGTATCCCGATGCACACACCCATAACATTCAACTGAGTGATTCAGTTCTTCCGACAGACAGCAAATTTGCGTTGGTACGAAAGCCGAGCCTATAATCGCGCGGCCAACTGTACCATGTCAAACAAGAGGGGCGAGGGAACTCATCCGCAGGCGTCGCCGCTGCCGCCGACGAAAACTTCAACCGTGCAGACGCTCGACGAAAAGCTGATTCTCAGCATAGATACGGCGACCGACCGGCGCAGCGTCGCCGTCACGCGCGGGCCGCGCGTGCTCGCGCTCACGTCGGGCGCGGAGCGCAACACTCACTCGGCCAACGTGCTCGCAGAGATTGACGCCGCGCTGCGCGCGTCGGGCCTCCGGCTCCAACAGATAGAACTCTTCGCCGCCGCCGCCGGGCCCGGCAGCTTCACGGGCCTGCGCGCCGGACTCGCCACGCTGAAATCGTTTGCCGCCACGCTTCAGAGACCCGCGACCGGCGTCCCGACGCTGCACGCAGTCGCGCACGCCGCCGGGCCATCGGCGCGCGTCGTCGCTCTGATACCCGCCGGACGCGGCGAAGTGTTCGCGCAGATGTTGGAGGTCGCACGCTCTGATAAGATCAGCGAATTGAACGAGGCCGCGCACATCGCGCCCGCCGCGCTCGTCGAGCAGGCTTTGCAGGGCGCACGCGGAGGGCTGGTCTGGGCCGGAAGCGGCGCGCACGCTCACGCCGATTTGATTCGCGCGGGAGCAGAGAGCGCAGGCGTACGCTGGCACGAAGAGTCCGATAACGAAGGCGACGCCGCGACGGGTAACGAAGGCGACGCCGTGACGGGCGAACCTCCCGGAGAGACTTCGACGCGACGCCGCGACGCCGACGCGTGGACGCTCGCGCGGCCCGCGCCGGTGCTGGCCGTGCACGTCGCGGCGCTGGCGCGCGCGGCTTGGCGGGAGGGGCGCGCGGGCGACGCGGCGGAACTGAGTGCAATCTACATACGTCCATCTGATGCGGAGATAAATGAGCAATGTCGCGTGCACAAACATGTGACGAACGAGCCTTCGACGAATACGTCATCCACTCGATGACGGAACACGACCTGCTCGAAGTCGTCGAAATCGAGGAGACCTGCGGGCTGAGCCTCTGGGGCTGGGAAGCGTATCGCTCGGAACTCGACCGCCCCGAAGCCATCATGCTCGTGGCGCGCAACGCGTCGCACGAAGATTATTTCCGGCGCACGCTCTGCGGCTTCGTCGCCGCGCGCCTGAGCACGGACGAGATGCACGTCAACAACATCGGCGTCCGCGAAGACGCGCGCCGCTCGGGTATCGGGAGCGCGCTGCTCGCCGCCGCGCTCGACGCCGGTTTCCACGCGGGCGCGCGCATGGCCGTGCTGGAAGTGCGCGCCGCCAACACCGTCGCGCAGGCGCTCTATCGTCGTTTCGGTTTCGCCGTCAAGGGACGACGCAAAAGCTATTACCGCAACCCGACCGACGATGCGCTCGTGATGACGGCGGTTTTGCAGGCGCGCGGATAATGTCGGCTTGATATGGCCGCATGATTTGGGCTACCATTTTGCTCACGGCAGTTTAGAGATGCATGGCGCAGTCGCCCGGAGGGCGCGTCGTGTGAGTTTCGGCGAAACATCTTAATGCGTCTGAAGAGGAGGACTTCCTGAGATGGAAATGACCAACACGGACAGTTTGAAGGAACAACTGATGTCGAGCGACCCTGAATTCCGCGAACTGGCGCGCGAGCACGGTCGCTACGAGGAACGCCTGACGGAGCTTTCCGCGCTCGCCTATCCGAGCGACGAAGAACAGTTGGAAGAGATAACTCTGAAGAAGAAGAAACTGGCCGTGAAAGATCAGATGCATGCCATCATGTTACGCCACCAGCAGACCAGCGAGACATCGCATTGAAGCGACGGCGCAGGCGCGCGCGTGCAGGGGCCGCGAAACTATTTTCATAGTCGAGAAACGGGGGATTCGTTTTCAATTGCGAAACGCCCCCGTTTTCTTTAAGCAAAGGCTGCCTTGACCGCAGCCGCGCCGGAGAGTCTTCCGACCGGGGGAAGACGCAGCCAAATACTCTCTCATTTATGGTACGTGACGGAATCATCTGGGTACTCGTCCCGCTCGTGGCCGCCGCCTGTGCGCTCCTCTCCGGCTACTGGTTCATCGCGCTCCCGCTCTTGCTCCTCGCGGCCTTCATGGCCTACTTCTTCCGCGACCCGCGCCGGACATCTCCGGCGGACGACGCGCTCGTCGTCTCTCCGGCTGACGGTCGCATCACGCGCGTCCAGCGACTCGTCGAAGGCGCAACGTCGCCCACGCTCGTCAGCATCTTTCTCTCGCCCTTCGACGTGCACATCAACCGCGCACCCATCTCCGGCGAAGTCCGCGATGTCACATACACGAAGGGGCGTTTCACCATCGCCACGAACGAAGACGCGAGCCTCGTCAACGAGCAGAACGCGCTCACGATCAGCAACGAGCGCGTGACGGTGGTCTGCAAACAGATCGCGGGCATCCTCGCGCGCCGCATCGTCTGTTGGAAGAAAGCGGGCGACCGCTTGGAGCGTGGCGAGCGTTTCGGCCTGATCAAGTTTAGCTCACGCACAGACCTCGTGCTGCCGCCGGAGGTCGAAGTGCGGGTCAAGGTCGGCGAACGCGTGCGCGGCGGCGTGAGCATCATCGGGAGGATTCGAGATGGCGGTTGATGCACACGAAGACGAGACGGCGACCCTCTTGAGGGAACATGCGACGGAAAATCCGCCTGCTCCGCCGCGTCGCGGCATCAAAAAAGGCTTGTATCTCCTGCCCTCGGCCTTCACGGCGGCCAATATCAGCATGGGTTTCTACGCCGTCATGGGCGCGCTGCGCGGCTTCCAACTCCTGCACGACGGCAGCACCGCGCAGGAATTCGCACGCGCCACACAGCACTTCGACAACGCCGCCATCGCCATCGGTTGGGCCGTCCTCTTCGACATGCTCGACGGGCGCATCGCGCGCATGACCAAGACCACCACGGAAATCGGCGTCCAGTTGGATTCCATCGCCGATGTCCTGACCTTCGGCATCGCCCCCGCCGTCCTCGTCTACGCTTGGGGCTACGGCGCGGCCCTGCAAGACGAAGACCCGATCTACAAACTCGGCTGGTTTCTCTCCTTCATGTACGTCATCTGCGGGGCGCTGCGTCTCGCGCGTTTCAACGTGCAGGCCATGCGCCCGCGCCCGCTCGCCGAAGGCACGGTCAAGATGGACAAAAAAAGCTTTCTCGGGCTGCCGATACCCGCCGCCGCCTGTCTCATCGCCGCGCTGATACACTTCCAGCCCGCCCCGCTGACGCCCTTCATGTATGGAGAATCTTTATCGCGTCTCTATAGCGTGCTGATGATCGTCTTGACGGCTGTGCTCTCCGCGCTGATGGTGAGCACGATCCGTTATTCCAGTTTCAAATCGGCAGGCACGGGGCGACGCAGCACGCGTCTCGTCATCCTCATCGTCGCTTCCATCGGCATGTTGATCTGGCTCTTTTCCAGATACTCCCTGCTGGCCCTCGCCACCGCATACGTGCTCCACGGCCTGCTCTTGCGTCTCGCCGCACTCTTCCGCCGACGCAGCGCCACGGCCTGAACAAACGCCTGAAGACGAAACTCTCCGGGCGAACTGCCAACCCCGCCGCTCACGCGCACTCGTTTCGTCTCTGAATTTATCTCTTTATCTATCGCGGAAGGATTGATTCGTTGAACTCAGCGCGTGGATTTCCGGCCCGTGCCGTTTTGCCGTTGGTCGAGCTTGCGAAGGCGAGGAGACCCTGTCTCGTCGTGACGAGGAGCATCTGCCCGCTCGCAACAGGGGAGGCGGCCATGTTGTTGCCCTCGCCGACCGGCAGATTGTTGACCTGCTTGCCGTCCTTCAAATCCAGAACGACACACGCGTCGCCCGACAGCGGCGCGAACAGAGCGCCGTCGAACGAGGCGAGCGGCTGCGAGGCGATGCGCCCCGCCAACTGTCTCTTCCAGACGCGCGCCCCACGCCGCAGGGAGAGGAGATAGACGAAGTTATCCAGAGAGGCGACCACCAACCCCTGCGACGTATAGGCGACGGCCTGCACCTCCGCGCCCGTCCGCGAACGCCAGCGGAGACGCCCGTCGGCCTCCCGCAGCGCATAGACGTAATTATCTGCGGAACCGAAGAAGATCGTCCCTTCCGCCACCGAGACCGGCCCGCGTAATGCGCCACGCGTCTGATAACGCCAGACGGTGCGCCCCGTCTCCTGCTCCAGAGCATACAGGTTGCCGTCCTCGCCGCCGATGTAGAGCCGCCCGGCGCTGAGGATGGGTTGAGAATTGAATGTGGCCTTAAATTGTGACATCCAGAGAACTTCGCCGCGCTCTTTGCCGAACGCGTAGACACGCCCGTCGGCGGCTCCCGCGAAGATCATCTTTTCACTCGCCGCCAGAGCCCCCCGTAGCGGACTTTGCAGCGTCCGCATCCAACGCGTAATCCCGCTTCTACTGCTCAACGCACGCAGAGCGCCCGTCGCACGCGGGAAATGCGTCTCCTGTGCGCCGCCGACCTCGGTTGCGACATAAACCCCCTGCTCGTCCGCCAGAGGCGCGGCGGAAAACTCCCCGCCCGTCTCCTCCTTCCAGAGCAGTTCGCCGCTACTGCCGCGCAGGGAGAGCAACGTTCCCGCCGTCAGAGGCAGGTAGATCAACCCGTCTCGCACCGCCGGAGTCAGATTGACCGTCCGCTCCGTCTGGTATTGCCAGCGCACCGTCAAGGGCTGCGAGAGCGCGAAACCCTCTTCGCGCGCCAGCGTGGAGAAGGGAAGCGTCACAAGGCACAAAACGGCGACGGCTGAAAAAAAGAGACGATATAGACTCAATGCGCGAAATCCCCTTAAAACCGCCCTGATGATAAATCTTCCAACGGCTAATCTATGATGCCAAGCCGCCGCAAATTGCACAAGCGAAGTTGTAGGCCAACCTTCGAGGACATATAATCCCGTGCTACAGAAGAACATGCGGCCACGCCTGTGTTAGGACGCCGGAGACCCCACGGGAGGTTTACTTTGGTTGAAAAACAGAGTCATGACACGGTCATAATCTTGGACTTCGGCTCGCAATATACGCAACTCATCGCGCGCCGTGTCCGTGAGGCGGGCGTCTATTGCGAAATCCTTCCATACAACACCGGCATCGAGACGCTACGCGCGCGCGCCCCCAGAGGGTTGATTCTCTCGGGCGGGCCCGCCTCCGTGTACGATAGAGATGCTCCGCGCCCCGCCCCGCGCCTGCTCGAAAGCCTCGATTGTCCCGTGCTCGGGATCTGCTACGGCCTGCAAGTCCTCAGCGCCGACTTGGGTGGAGAAGTCCAGCCCTCGCCCAATCGCGGCTACGGTTACGCGCGCCTGACTCTGGTCGAGCCGGAAAGCGCGCTCTTCGCGGGTCTCCCCACGGAGATGGATGTCTGGATGAGCCACGGCGACCACGTCACGGCGCTCCCGCCCGGTTTTCGCATAACGGCCCGGACTAATGAAGTGCTTAATGCGTTCGAGGACTTAAGCGGTCGCATATACGGGGTTCAGTTTCACCCGGAAGTGGCGCACACGCCCTTCGGCGCGCAGGTTTTGAAGAATTTCCTCCAACGCATCTGTCGCGTGCGGGCCGACTGGTCGCCGCACGCGATTATCGAGGAACAGTTGGAGAAGATACGCGCGCAGGTCGGCGAAGGTCGTGTCATCTGCGGGCTCTCGGGCGGCGTGGACTCGACCGTGGCCGCCGCGCTCGTGCATCAGGCCATCGGGGCAAAACAGGTCTGTATCTTCGTGGATACAGGGCTTTTAAGGGAAGGGGAGTTTGAGGCGACCTGCACTTTGTTCAAGGAGAGTATGAGCCTCAACGTGCGGGGCGTGCGCGCCTCCGACCATTTTCTGAAGGCTCTGGCGGGCGTCACCGACCCCGAAGAGAAGCGGCGCGCCATCGGACGCGTCTTTATAGAGGTGTTTGAGGAGGAGGCGCAGCGCATCGGCGACGTGGATTTCCTCGTGCAGGGGACGCTCTATCCGGATGTCATCGAATCGGTTTCGGTGGGCGGGCCTTCCGCCGTCATCAAAAGCCATCACAACGTCGGCGGCCTGCCCGAACGGATGCGTCTCAAACTGGTCGAACCGCTGCGGGAACTCTTCAAAGACGAAGTCCGCGTCATCGGGCGCGAGTTGCGCGTGCCGGACGAGATCATCCGCAAACATCCTTTCCCGGGGCCGGGTCTCGCCGTCAGAATTTTGGGCGAAGTGACGGAGGAGCGACTCAGTCTTCTGCGCGCCGCCGACCGCATCGTCGAGGAAGAGTTGCGTCTGGCGAACCTCTACGAGAGCATCTGGCAGGCGTTCCCGGTGCTGCTCCCCGTCTCGACCGTCGGCGTGATGGGCGACTTCCGGACGTATGAGCGGGTGATCGCCATCCGCGCCGTCACGAGCAGCGACGGGATGACGGCGGACTGGGCGCGCCTGCCGCACGATACCCTCGCACGCATCTCCACACGCCTCGTCGCCGAAGTGCGCGGCATCAACCGCGTCGTCTATGACATCAGTTCCAAGCCGCCGAGCACTATCGAGTGGGAATAGTTGATGTTTTTCTTTAAGGCGCGTGCGCGCAGGCTCTCAAGCATTTTGTGATGCGCCGGAGAAGAACTCCGTCTGTGCAAACAGTTTCCGCCGCGCGCGACGCCCCCTCTCCAATATCTTGGGTTCTTCGACAGGCGCGGACACGTGATATAGTGCGCGCTGCAATTTCAGCGGCGACGTTCGTTTATTCTATCCGCCGCGCTTCGAATCCAGAATCCACGGAGCTACATGGGCGCAAAAGAGTTCGTACACCTGCATCTGCACACCGATTACAGTCTGCTTGACGGCGCAATCCAGATTAAGCCTCTCTCAAAACGCATCGCCGAACTGGGGATGCCCGCCTGCGCCGTGACGGATCACGGCAACATGTTCGGGGCCGTCTCCTTCTATAACGAGATGAAGACGCAGGGCGTCAAACCGATTCTCGGCTGCGAGGTCTACTACACGCGCGGCAGCCGACACGAGCGTGAGAAGCGCACGGGCGCGCCGGGCGAGAAGGCCACGTTTCATCTCATCCTCTTGGCGAAAGATCTGGAGGGCTATCAAAATCTCGTCCGCCTGACCTCGAAGGCTTACACCGAAGGCTTCTACTATAAGCCGCGCATTGACCGCGAACTCCTCGCGCAGAACAGCAAGGGTCTCGTCGCGCTCTCGGCATGCATGTCCGGCGTCCCTTCGGCGCTGCTGGCGCGCGGCGCGTGCGAAGAGGCGGAGACGGCGGCGCACGAGTTTCAGGAGATACTCGGAAAAGGCAACTATTTTTTGGAGATTCAGGAGCACGACCTCGACGCGCAGAAACGCATCCGCAAGTCGCTCGTGGAACTCTCGAAGCGTTCGGGCGTCCCACTCGTCGCCACCAACGACGCGCATTACCTCCGGCCCGAAGACGCGCGCGCGCACGACGTTCTGCTCTGCATCGGCTCCGGCAAGACCGTCCAAGACCCGAACCGCCTGCGCTACGGCACGCCCAACTTCTACGTCCGCTCCCCCGAAGAGATGTGGAACATCTTCGGACAGGAGATGCCGGAGGTCTTGACGCGGACGGTCGAGATTGCGGAGATGTGCGACATCAAGCTTCCGTCCGGCGTCAACCACCTGCCCAGATACCCCATCCCCGAGTCTGATAAGGATTTGAGCATCGAAGAGTACTTTGAAAAGGTGGTCAGGGAAGGGTACGAGCGGCGCAGGGCGCAGGTCTGGGAGCCGAATCTGGCGCGCGGAACCCTCGGCAATACGATGTCGGAATATCAGGAACGCATCTCGCGCGAGATCGCCATGATCAAGCAGATGGGTTTTGCCAGCTACTTCCTGATCGTCTGGGATTTTATCAAGTATGCGCGCGACCATTCGATTCCGGTCGGGCCGGGCCGTGGCTCTGCGGCGGGCTCGCTCGTGGCCTACTGCCTCGAAATCACGGACGTTGATCCGCTGCAATACAACCTGCTCTTCGAAAGGTTCTTGAACCCCGAACGCGTCAGTATGCCCGACATAGACATTGATTTTTGCGTGCGCGGGCGCGATAAGGTGATTCAGCACGTCTCCGATTTCTATGGACGCGATTCGGTCTGCCAGATTATCACCTTCGGGACGCTCGCCTCGAAGGCCGCCATCAAGGATGTCGGGCGCGCGCTCAATATGCCTTACAACGAGGTGGAGCGGATTGCCAAGATGATTCCGCCGCCCGTGCGCGGGCGCAACGTCTCCATCTCGCAGGCTCTGGAACAGGTTCCGGAACTCCGCTCGGCCATCGAGGAGAACGCGCAAGTTAAGGAACTGATGGACTTGGCGCAGCGTCTGGAGGGCTGCGCGCGCCATTCCTCAGTCCACGCGGCGGGCGTCGTCATCTCGCCCGCGCCGCTGGACGAACTGGTTCCGGTGGCGATGTCTTCCAAGCAGGAGTTGACGACGCAGTATGCGATGTCCGATCTGGAGAAGACGGGCATGCTCAAGATGGACTTTCTCGCGCTGACGGCGCTGACGATTATAAGCGACTGCTTAAAAACTATTAAGCAATCGCTTCAAATGGAGATTGACTGGGCGACCATCCCGCTGGACGATGCGCGCACCATGCAACTCTTCGCCGAAGGCCGGACGGAGGCCGTCTTCCAGTTCGAATCCTCCGGCATGCAGGACATTTGCAGGCATCTCAAACCGAAAGGTCTGGAAGATTTAGCGGCGCTCAACGCGCTCTACCGCCCCGGCCCGCTCGACGGCGGGATGGTTGACGACTTCATCGAGCGCCATCACGGCAACAAGTCCGTCCGCTACATCGTGCCGGAAATGAAGGAGATTCTCGCCAACACCTACGGCATCATCGTCTATCAGGAACAGATCATGCAGTTGGCGCAGAAGCTCGCCGGCTACAGCCTCGGCGAGGCCGACCTGATGCGGCGCGCGATGGGCAAAAAGAAGCGCGAGGAGATGGCGCGCCACGAAGAGAAATTCGTCGAGGGGGCCGTCCAGCGCAACATCAAGAGGGAGAAGGCGCAGCAGATATTCTCTCTGATGGCACAATTTGCGGACTACGGCTTCAACCGGAGTCACAGCGTCGCCTACGCCTATCTCGCCTTCCAGACCGCCTATCTCAAGGCACACTATCCGGAGCACTTCTACGCCGCCGTCCTCTCGAACGAACTCGACGACACGGCCAAGGTCTTCAAATACTCGAACGAACTGCGCGAGCAGGGGATAGAACTCCTGCCGCCCGACGTAAATGAGAGCGGCGCTGGATTTACGCCGCTCAAGGGGGCGATTCGCTATGGCCTTGAAGCCATCAAGGGCGTGGGCCATGCGAGCGTCGAGGCGATTATCGAGGCGCGCTCTAACGGTTCTTTCAGGTCGCTTTTCGATTTCGCGGAGCGTGTCGGTCAACGCGCGCTCAATAAGAGGGTTCTCGAAAGTCTCGTCTGTGCGGGGGCTTTCGACTCTTTGAATAGAAGCGAGGCGACGCGTCACGAATGGCGTGCGCGCGTCCATGCCGCGATAGATCAGGCGCTTTCGCAGGGCGCGCGGACGCAGAAGGAGCGCAGTAGCGGGCAGAACGCTCTGTTCGGCGGAAATGTTGAAGTGCTTGATGAACTTTGTGAGGCTAACTTGCCGGAAGTAGAGGCTTGGACACACACGGCCCTGCTCCACGGCGAGAAAAGCTCCATAGGTTTTTACATCACCGGCCACCCGCTTGAGAACTACGCGGAGATTTTAGATGAACTCAAATGCCCTAAAACTCTCAACCTGCTGGCGTTAGAGACCGGATGCAAGACCCAACTCGGGGGCATCGTCACCGCCCTGCAAGTCCGCACGACGAAGAAGGGCGACCGCTTCGCTCTCCTGCGTCTGGAGGACGAGGCGGGCGGCGTCAAGTGCGTCGTCTGGCCGGAGGTTTTCAAACGGCACAGTAAGCTCTTGCAGGATGACGTTGCGGTGCTGATGGGCGGGAAACTTGAGTTGGCCGACGAGACGAACGCGACGCTGATCGTCGAGGAGATCGTGCGTCTGGAGGAGGTCTTGCAGCGTCGTGCGAAGTCTGTCATCGTCCGCCTGCCGTTGGATTCCGGCTCCAAGTCGCCGCTCGAACCCATCTGGCGCGTGCTCGATAAGCACAGGGGCGACTGCGAAGTCCTGCTCGAAATGTACTTGGAAGGCGGCGTGCTGGTGCGGACGCGCGCGCACGGCGCTCTGCGCGTGAAGGGAAGCGTCGAACTGGAGACGGCGCTGCGCGAGCACGGCTGCCGCGTGGAGTGGCTGAGCGCCGAGCGCGCATATCAAGCCCACGCGGGCTTGACGACCGTGTCGTAATCCGGCATCTTTCTTTTTTCGTCCTACTTCGACCCCGAGAGGAAAGCCGTCCAAAGTGTCTGAGCCGCCCGCAGGCCAACTTGCCGCCGGAGGAAAGCTTTCGGCCTTCGAGCGCGTCAAGCTGGCGCGACATCCCGAACGCCCCTACACGCTGGATTTCGTGGAGCGTCTGTTTGAGGATTTCGTCGAACTGCACGGCGACCGAAGGTTCGCCGACGACCCGGCGCTGGTCTGCGGGACGGCGCGCTTCGAAGGTCGCCCCGTAGCGATTATCGGGCAGCAGAAGGGGCGCGATACGAAACAGCGCCGGTATCGAAATTTCGGGATGCCGAAGCCCGAAGGTTATCGCAAAGCCCTGCGTATTTTGAAGTTAGCGGAGAAGTTCAACCGCCCCGTCCTCTCTTTTATAGACACGCCGGGGGCCTATCCCGGCATAGATGCGGAGGAGCGCGGGCAGGCCGAGGCCATCGCTTTCAACCTCTTGCAGATGGCGCGTTTGCGCGTGCCGGTGATCGTCACGGTCATCGGCGAAGGGGGCTCGGGCGGGGCTCTGGCAATCGGCGTCGGCGATCAGGTTTTGATGTTGGAGAACGCCGTCTATTCGGTCATCACGCCGGAGGGCTGCGCGGCGATTCTCTGGAAGGACGCCGAGCAGGCTCCGCGCGCAGCCGAGAGCCTGCGCCTGACGGCGGAAGACCTCTACGCGCTCGGAATCGTTGACCGCGTGGTGGATGAACCGGGCGCGGGGGCGCATACTTCGTTCGACGAGGCGGCGCAGATGCTCCGGCCCGCGCTGATTGAGGGCCTCGAAGAGATTTTGCGTCTGTCTACGGAGGAGCGGCTGGAACGTCGCTACAGGAAATTGCGTGCTCTGGGAAGTTAAGCTGGCCGGGTCGGCGGAAAGTCTTTAGCCTGACGGTTGACGCGGCTCACGTTTTCTCAACCGGCCCGCTGCAAAATCAGAAGTTGGGTCGGCGGTAGCGGACGGCTTGACAGGAGTGATAATGTAAAGAGCAATGTCGGCGCGCCGACATTGCTCTTTACATTGGCCTGAGGCCGATCTTTAGAAGGGAATATCGTCGTCGGTGATGTCGGGCTCATGCGCCGCGCCGCCGCCACCTCCGCCCGCTCCGGAGGATGAATGTTCGGGTCTGGAAGAGGGGGCGTCGTCGGTGCGTCCGCCGATGAACTGCATGTCGGTGGCGTGGACTTCGAGCGTGTAGCGGGATTTGCCCTCCTTGTCCGTCCATTCCTCGACGCGGAGTCGGCCCTCGATATAGATGGGGCGTCCTTTGGTCAGATACTGCGAGGCGGTTTCGGCCTGTCGGCCCCAGAGCGTGACGCGAAACCATGTGGTCAAATCCTGTGTCTCGCCCGATTTATCGCGGCGGCGCTCGTTGGTCGCCAGCGTGAAACTACAGACAGGAGTCCCTTGCGGCGTGTAGCGCAGTTCGGGGTCGCGTCCGAGATTACCGCAGAGAATGATTCTGTTGAAAGACATGTCTGGTGGCCCCTCTTTTAGCCGTTCCGTTTGGAAAATCCGTGCGCCATACTACCGTCCCGCTCCGGTTCGGTCAAGAAGATAAAGAGTCGGCGCGGCGTTCTCGTCTCTCTGGCGGCATCAATATATCGAGTATAACTTTAAAGGTAAATATTCAACTTAGAGAGTGCTTCATGTTGAAGTTCCTTAACATCACGAATTTCGCGGTTATTCAGCGTTTGAGTTTCGACCTTCATGCGGGACTTAATCTTTTGACGGGCGAGACGGGTGCGGGGAAGTCCATCATCGTGGACGCTCTGGGTCTGCTTTTGGGCGGGCGCAGCACTTCGAACGTCGTGCGGACGGGTGAGCGTGCGGCCATCGTCGAGGGTCTCTTCGAGTTGGAGCGGGAGGCTGAGGGGCTCGTCTCGGCTTTCCTGTCGGAGATCGGAATCAATTGGGAGCCTTCGGAGGATTTGTGGATTCGCAGGGAG
Organism: Pyrinomonadaceae bacterium; assembly: GCA_035537095.1. Lineage (GTDB taxonomy): Bacteria > Acidobacteriota > Blastocatellia > Pyrinomonadales > Pyrinomonadaceae > DASWNP01. The sequence goes on along the minus strand of DATLMV010000158.1, from coordinate 12,349 downwards.
GTGCAGAGCGGCGGGCGCAGCCGGATTTTTATCAACGACCAGAGCGTGACGGCGGCGAGCCTGAAGAGGTTGCAGCCCCTCCTGTTGGAGCTCTACGGGCAGGGGGAACAGCACACGCTGGCCGCGCCGCGCGCGCATCTCGAATTGCTCGATAGCTTTGCCGCCGCCGTTGAGTTACGCCAACGCGCGGGGCGGGCCTACGCGCGCTGGCGGAATGCGTCGGAAGCCCTGCGTTCTTTGGAGCAAGACGAGGCGGCGCGCGAGCGTGCGAGCGATATGCTGCGTTTCCAGATCGAGGAGATAGAGAAGGCCGCGCCGCGCGCGGGCGAAGACGAGGAGTTGGCCGCGGAAAAGAGCCTTCTGGCACACGCGGAGCGGGCCTTCGAGTTGAGCGCGGGGATTTACGGCGAACTCTACGAGAGCGACGGGAGCATCCTCTCACGTCTGGCGACGGTGCGCAGGCGCTTGCAGGATCTGTGTTCGATAGACGCGCGGCTCGCGTCTCTGCTCGAAGTGCTCGATGGCGCAGACGTTTCTTTGACGGATGTCGCGGAAGGCTTGAGGGGTTACGGCGTGGGAGTGGATTTCTCCCCGGCGCGTCTGAGCGAGGTCGAAAATCGTCTCGTGGAGTTGGAAAGAATCAAACGCAAGTACGGGCGTGACCTTCAAGGCTTACTTGAAGTGAAAGAGGATTTGAGCAAGCAACTACAGCAGTTAGGGAATCTCGACGAGCGCGAGCGTGAACTATTGGATGAGGTCGAGGCGGCGGCGCTCGAATACGCGCCCGTGGCGGAAGCCCTGACGGCTCTGCGCGCGTCGGCTGCGCCGCGTCTGGAAGAGAGGATGGCGGAGGAGTTGCGGCACGTCGCTCTGGAGCGCGCGCGTTTCCAAGTCTCGGTCGAGACGGCGCTCCCGCACCGGCGCGAGAACCTTTTCCCCACGCAGGCGGAAGACGCGCGGGCGGATACAGAGAGCGCGCAGGCGCACACGTACTGGTCGCCGACGGGGGCGGACAGGGTGGAGTTCCTGTTCTCCGCGAACGTCGGGGAGGAGGTGCGGACGCTTTCGCGCGTCGCCTCGGGCGGAGAGCTCTCGCGCCTGATGTTGACGCTCAGAACCGTGTGCAGGGGCGAGCGTTCCTCCGGGGCGCACGGAGAGGCGCGCGCCGCCACACTCGTCTTTGATGAAGTGGACGCAGGCATCGGCGGGCGGACGGCGGAGGCCGTCGGGCGTCGTCTGAAGGGGCTCGCGGCGACGCAGCAAGTGCTCTGCGTCACGCACCAGCCGCAGGTCGCGCGTTTCGCAGACCATCATTACGTCGTCGTCAAACGCGTGGAGAATGAGAGGACTCTGACGGTCGTACAGGAGTTACGAGAGGATGAGCGCGTGGGCGAGTTGGCGAGGATGATCGGCGGGGCAGAGGATGTCGAGACGGCGCGCGCAACCGCTCGCTGGATGCTGGAAAACCTCCCGGAGCAGGAGCCGGAGGGCGCACGCGCGCAGGCGAGAGAGGCGGGGCGGCGCGGGAAGTCGGGCGCGAAGGCCGTGTCGCCGCGCGCACAAAAGGGAAAAGGCTCTCGCCTCGCGCGGGACAATTCTGCTACACTCGATAAAAGAAAGTAAGTCGAGGATGGAATGACGAAGGCCAGCGTTTACATAGAGACATTCGGCTGCCAGATGAACATCGCCGACACGGAGCGCGCTCTGACGCGGCTGCGTGAGGCCGGTTACGCGCTGACGGAGTCTTGGGAGACGGCGGATGTCGTGCTCTTCAATACATGTTCCGTGCGCGCGCGCGCCGAGCAGAAGGTCTTCAATCGAATCGGCGAGATCAGGCACGCGCGCGGGGCCGTATCATCGCAAACGACATCGGAAACGGCGTCGGAACCCTTGATTGGCGTCATGGGCTGCGTCGCACAGTTGGAGGGCGAGTCCATCTTCGCGCAAGCGCCCGCGGTGCGTCTGGTCGTCGGGACGCGCGCGACCGACCGCCTGCCGTCTCTCATCGAACGCGTGCGCTCGGGAGCGCGGACGGCGCTCGACTTGGGCGAGCGCGCCGAAGGGGAGACGTGGGATGTCTCGCCCGTCGAGCGCCATTCGCCTCACGTCGCGTTCGTTCCCGTCATCGAGGGCTGCAACAAGTTCTGCACGTACTGTATCGTCCCGTACTCGCGCGGGCGGGAGCGGAGTCGTCCGGCTCCAGAGGTCGTCGCGCAGGTCGAGCGTTTGCGTGCGGAGGGTTTCCGGGAAGTGCACCTGATCGGGCAGAACGTCAACAGCTACCGGCCCGCAAACGAGTCGGGGCTGGAAAAGTTTAAGGGAGCGACCCCCTTTTCGCGCCTGCTGCGCGCGGTCGCGGCCACGGGGATGGAGCGCATCAGGTTCACGACCTCTTTCCCGAGGGATTTTCACACAGACATCGTGGCCGCGCTCGAAGAGCACGAGAACCTCTGCGACTGGGTGCACCTGCCCGTCCAATCCGGCAGCGACCGCGTCCTGCGAGCGATGCGCAGGGGCTATAAAGCTGCGGATTACCGTGCGCGCGTGGAGGCCATCAAGAATGCGCGCAGGCGTCTCTCTCTGACGACGGACATCATCGTCGGCTTTCCCGGCGAGACGGCGGAAGAGTTCGAGGAGACGATGCGCCTAGTCGAGTATTGCCAGTACGATAGCATATACATCTTCAAGTACTCCGAGAGGCCGGACACGCCCGCCGCGAAGCTGCCGGACGACGTTTCCGAGGATGAGAAGCGGGCGCGCTTTCTCGCTCTGGAACGTTTGCAGAAGGGGATTCAGGAGAGAGTCTCCGCTGAATATCTGGGGCGCACCTTGAGCGTTCTGGTCGAGCGGGAGAGCACTCGCTCGTCTTCCGATTTGACGGGCCATTCGACCTGCAACAGGGTCTTGAACTTCAAAGGGGAGCGTGGGCTTCTGGGGAAGATCGTCCCCGTGCGCGTCACAGGGGTGAAGGCGAACAGCCTCTACGGGGAAGTTTCAGAGGGTCGCGCAGTTTAAAGTACAGGGTGAGGTATTGTGATGGAAATCGAAGTGAAGATTAGGGGTTTGATGATGGATCCGAGCAGCGGGACGCCCATCATCATTCTCAAGGACGTGAATAGCGAGACGATGCTCCCCATCTGGGTCGGGGCCTACGAGGCCAACGCCATCGCCCTCGAAATCGAGAAGATCGCGCCGCAACGCCCGATGACGCACGACCTGTTGCGTAATCTCATCGTCGAGATGGGCGCGCGCGTCGAGCGCGTGGTCGTCACGGAACTGCGCGATAACACCTTCTTCGCCGTCATCGAGATGCGCAACGGCGACGGAGAGGCCCTGATGCTCGATTCGCGCCCGTCCGACGCCATCGCTCTGGCGCTCAGGGCCGACTGCCCGATTTTCGTCAACGAAGAGGTGATTCGCGCTTCGCGCAACACCATCGGCGGCAGCGAAGAGGACGAGACGGTCTCGGGCGAAGATGAAGAATGGCCGGATGTCATCGGCGAGGCGGGCGACCTGCCCATGTAAGAGGGTCTGGAATGGTCTCTGTCGGAGAAATCTCCCAAATCAACGCGGAAGAGACTCTGTCTCCGGCACGCAGCGTCGTCATCGCCATCGCCAACCAGAAGGGCGGGGTGGGGAAGACGACCACCGCCATCAACCTCGCCGCCGCCTTCGCGCGCAGAGGCTTGCGCACGCTCCTCCTCGACCTCGACCCGCAGGGCAACAGTTCCATCTCCTTTCTCGACCCGCAGACCGTTGACCGTTCAGCCTACGACCTGATGGTCGAGGGGCAGGGCGACATCGTCGGCTACATCTATCCGACGAACGTGGAGGGGTTGGAGATCATCCCTTCCAGAATCAATCTCGCCAAGCTGGAGTCCAAACTGGTGGGGGATTTCGACGCGCCTTTCCGTCTCAAAGACCGCTTGGAGCCTCTGCGCGGGAAGGTCTACGACGTGGTTCTGATAGACACGCCGCCCACGCTCGGTCTGATAACGGTCAACGCTCTGGTGGCCGCCACGCACGTCCTGATTCCGATTCAGTCCTCATATTTCGCGCTCGAAGGAACGGACGACCTCTTGGAGACCATCGAGAAGGTCAAGGCGCGTCCGAATCCGAACCTGCGCGTGCTCGGCGTGGTGGTGACGCTGCACGACCGCCGGACGACTCTGGCGAGGGAAGTGCACGAGCAGATACGCAACGTCTTCGGCGCGCAGATGTTCGAGACGGTGATCACCAAGAGCGTCCGTCTGGAAGAAGCGCCCGCCTATAAAGAGTCCATTTTTACCTTCGCGCCGCAGTCTTCGGGCGCAAACGAGTACTTAAAACTTTGCGAAGAGGTGCTGGGCCGTGTCTAAGAGAGGCTTACCCGTGGGTGTCCGGATGCGCCACGACGCGCATTATGTGGAGGAGTTGGCCGGGCAGAGGCCGACGCCCATCGGGCGTCTGATCGCCCTCGAACAACTCGACCCCAACCCCGAACAACCGCGCGTGGAGATCGGCGACCTGACGGAGTTGACCGCCTCGATTCGTGATAAAGGGGTTCTCGAACCCTTGCTCGTCAAGCCTGCGCAGATGGGCGGTCGCTGGATGATCATCGCGGGCGAGCGGCGCTGGCGCGCGGCACGTGCGGCGGGCTTGAGGGAAGTGCCCTGCATCGAGATGGACGTGGACGACCGGGCGGTGGCCGAGATCGCCCTCATCGAGAACATGCAGCGCAAAGACTTGACCCCTTGGGAGGAGGCCGACGGGCTGGCCGCGCTCTGCGAGCGTTTCGGCTACACGCACGAAGAGGTCGCGCGCAAGGTGGGGAAGAGCCGGAGCACCGTCACCGAGGCGCTCTCGATTGCCACTCTCCCTGAGGTGATACGTGAGCAATGTCGGCGCGCCGACATCAACGTCAAATCGCTTCTGCTACAGATCGTGCGTCAGCCCGACGAAGGCTCGATGCAGAAGATGGTTGAAGAGATCAACGGGAGGGGGTTGACACGCGACGAAGCACGCGCCGTCAGGCGGGAAAATCAAGGCGACGGCTCGAAGAACGCCGTCAGGCACGCACAGCCGTACACTTTTCGCTATCAGTCGCCCAAAAAGGATGTCCGGCTCGAACTCCGCTTCAAGCGTTCTCAAGTGGCGCGCGCGGAGATTGCAGACGCCTTGCGTGCGGCCCTCCAATCCGTCGAGAGCGAGAATGCGCCGAATGCGTCCGATAACGACAGTGGCTCTCCCGCTTCCCATCCCGAAAATTAAACTCGACTCCGCAAGGCGATTAGCTGGCGGTTCAAGGTGTGCGCCGTGTAGTGCCAAAAAAGCTACAGAAGTGTAGTTTTGCCCGCAAGCGGTTGCACAGACATCTCTTTGCGAGTCCGTGATTTAGGCGGTTCCCGATGAGGAAATACTTTAGCCCGGTCTCTTTTTCTGCTCGGTGGCCGCGCGTCTCTGTAGGGAGCGCGCCCAACGCTCCAGAGTGGGCTGGAAGGGCTTGAAGAGGCGTGCGCGGAGCGTGTGCTCGCGTTCGCTCCAGAGGCGGAGGTGTCTTTCGGTGTAGGCGCGCACGGAGGATTCCAGTTGACCCTTCTTGACGGAGTGGCGCAAGGTCAGATAGTAGTGCTGTCCGACCAGAGAGAAGATGATGGCGGCCAGATTGCCTTTGAAGGAGAGACGCGGCAGGAGACGTTTGTGCAGGGGCTTGGCGCGGGGCAGAAGGGCGTCGGTGGAGATCTCCAGCCATGCCTGCTGCGTACCCTGTCGCGGGTGATAGAGGCCCGGCAGGGCAGTCTTCTGCACTATCTTCAAGCGCGGGTCGTTGATGGTCTCGACGAGACGCAGGCGGTCAATCCCGCGTGTGTGTTCGCGCGGGATCGTCTCCAGAATCTTCTCGATCTGCGCCTCAGTCCGGCGCGGCAGTTTGGCGTGCGAAAGGTTCTCTATTTTGATAGCCATGGTCTAGTGTGTTGGACGGAGACTGTATTTGAAGCGCCGCCCGGCAGTCAAGCGCGGAGCGGGCCCCGGACAATGCAAGCGCCGCAGCAAATGGCGGGCCGACCGGTTAGCCGAAGAAAATAGAGCACAGGAACAGCAAACACGGAGATAAACGTTGGCGCGCGATCTGATTCGAGAATATCTGGCATATCTCAGGGTCGAGAAGGGACTCTCGCCGAACTCCGTCACAAGCTACGGGCAAGACCTCTCAAAACTCAGTATCTGGGCGGGTTCGCAAGGCAGAGGGGTCTCGGAATTGAACGAGTCGGACGCTTCCGTCTGGGTCAGGGAGATGGCGAGCGGGGGGCTCGCGCCGCGTTCGATTGCGCGGATGATCTCGGCTGCGCGCGGTCTCTACCGCTTCCTGCAACTGGACGGGCACGTCTCCACAGACCCTTTCGCTAATCTGAGCGCCCCGCAGGCCGCGCAGGCGGTTCCGCGTTTTCTCGTAGAGGAGGAGTTGGAGCGGCTTCTGTCTGCGCCGGACACAGGCGACAGAGAGGGCGTGCGCGACCGTGCGTTGCTCGAACTGCTCTATGCGACGGGCCTGCGCGTCTCCGAGTTGGTGAACCTGTCTGTGTCGAATCTGGATTTGGAGAGGGGGCTGCTCGAATGCACCGGCAAGGGAAGCAAGCAGAGGCATGTGCCCGTCGGGCGGAGTGCTTTGCGTTGGCTGGAGGAGTATCTCAAGGTCAGGACGCACCTGCTGTGCGGAAAGGCCAGCGTCTCACTCTTCGTCAAGGCGGGCGGACAGCCTCTGACGCGGCAGCACGTCTGGTCTCGGATCCGCGCCTATGCGTCGCAGACCGGGCTCGAGGATGTGACGCCGCACGGTCTGCGCCACAGCTTCGCGACGCACCTCCTGCAACGCGGCGCGGATTCGCGCTCCGTGCAGGCTCTACTGGGCCACAGCGACATCGGCACGACGCAGATTTACACGCACATCACAGGGCAGCGCCTGCGCGCCACGTACGACACGCATCATCCGCGCGCCAGAGAGCCACACAGAGGAAACTCCTCTGAAGCATCGCACGAGACGCCTCCGGACAGGGATGATATTTGAAGCAGGCAAGCGGGATAGCAGACGGAGAGACCTTTGATTTTGTAATACCCCTTGAGTCCGATAATGTATATTATGTAAGAAAGGATACTTCTCAGAGGGTAATTCGCAGGGACAGACTCGTCTCGCGTCAATTGACCTGAACGGGTATCCAAAGCTGCCCGCGCCTTGACAGTACGGGCGACGGCTGCTAGAGTACGCGGTCTTTTGGCTGACAGGCCACATATCTATCCGAGAGTATGTAAGGAGCAAGAGCACTTGAGCAATTCAGGGAGCTACCTATTCACCTCTGAATCCGTGACCGAAGGTCATCCGGATAAGATTGCAGACCAGATCTCCGATGCGATTCTGGATGCCGTGCTGGAGCAGGACGCGTCCGGGCGCGTCGCCTGCGAGACGCTGGTGACGACCGGATTGGTGGTCATCGCGGGCGAGATCACCACCACGGCGCAATTCGATTTCTCCCAAGTGGCACGTGAAACCATTCGAGAGATTGGTTATACGAGAGCCAAATATGGTTTCGATTGTGATACTTGCAGCGTCCTGACGGCTGTCGGCAAGCAGTCTCCGGACATCGCCATGGGCGTTGACCCGGGCGGCGCGGGCGATCAGGGCTTGATGTTCGGCTTCGCCTGCAACGAGACGCCGGAACTGATGCCCTTGCCCATCCAACTCGCGCATCGCCTCGCGCGCCGCCTCGCCGAAGTGAGACGCAACGGCGCGCTCCCGTACCTTCGTCCGGACGGCAAGTCGCAGGTGACGATCGAGTACAGGGACGGCAGACCCCACCGTGTGGATTCGATCGTCATCTCCACACAGCACAGCCCTGAAGTCTCGAACGAGCAACTGCACGAGGAGATTCTCTCGCAGGTCGTCAAAGAGACGGTCTCCCCCGAAATTCTCGACGAAAAGACGAAATATCATATCAACCCCACGGGACGCTTCGTCACGGGCGGCCCGCAGGGCGATGCGGGGCTGACGGGCCGAAAGATCATCGTTGACACGTACGGCGGCTACGCACCGCACGGGGGCGGCGCATTCTCCGGCAAAGACCCGACCAAGGTTGACCGTTCCGCGGCCTACATGGCCCGTTATATCGCCAAAAACATCGTCGCGGCGGGCCTCTCCGAACGCTGTCTCGTCCAGTTGGCCTACGCCATCGGCGTCGCGGAGCCGGTCTCCGTGCTGGTGGACACGGGCGGGACGGGCAGAATCGGCGAAGGAGAGCTTGCGAAACTCGTCCGGGAGCATTTCCATCTGACCCCGCAGGCCATCATCAAAGACCTTAACCTGCGCCGTCCAATCTATAGAAAGACAGCGGCTTACGGTCATTTCGGGCGCGAGGAAGACAACGGTTTCTCATGGGAAAAAGCAGACCGTGCGGAGGCCCTGCGCGCCGCCGCCGGTATCTGATATCAAAGGTATCTGTTTTGTTAGAGAGTTGAAGAACTTATCGAACCTCTGGAGGGAGGCCGCACGATAGCTTAAGGGCGCGTGCTTCTCTCTCGGGGTGATAGCCAAAAGGAGTGGAAAATAGATGGTTGCGACAAGCCCCACAGGGTTTGATGTCAAAGATTTAGCGTTGGCCGCCGACGGCAGACGCCGTATCGAGTGGGCGGAGAGAGAGATGCCTGTGCTGCGTCTCATCCGCGAGCGGTTCGCCTCCGAACAGCCCCTCAAAGGGATTCGCCTCGTCGCCTGCGCGCACGTCACGACCGAGACGGCCAATCTCGTCCGCGCGCTGCAAGCCGCCGGAGCGGAGTCGCTCGTGATCGCCTCGAACCCGCTTTCGACGCAGGACGACGTGGCCGCCTCGCTCGTCTCCGACTGGGGCGTCCCCGTCTATGCGATCAAGGGCGAGTCCACGGATGTCTATAATAGACACGTCCGCACGGCCCTCGATTTCCGTCCCCAGATCATCATTGACGACGGTTCAGACGTGGTCGCCACGCTCATCAAGGAGAGGCGCGAACAGGTTCCCGATATTATCGGGACGACCGAAGAGACCACGACCGGCATCGTCCGTCTACAGGCCATGGAGCGCAGCGGCGTGCTCACCTTCCCTTCCATCGCCGTCAACGACGCGCAGACCAAACACTTCTTCGATAACCGCTACGGCACGGGCCAATCCACGCTCGACGGCATTATCCGCGCGACCAATATCCTTCTGGCGGGCCGGACTGTGGTCGTCGTCGGCTACGGGTGGTGCGGCAAGGGCGTCGCGATGCGTGCGCGCGGGATGGGTTCGAACGTCGTCGTCGCGGAGATCAATCCGATCAAGGCGGTCGAGGCGGTGATGGACGGCTTCCGCGTCATGCGTATGAGCGAAGCCGCCGCCATCGGCGATATCTTCGTCACCGTCACCGGCAACCGGCACGTCATTGACGGGCAGCATTTCGCCTCGATGAAGGACGGGGCCATCGTCTGCAACAGCGGCCACTTCGACCTCGAACTCAACCTCGTCTCCCTGCGCGAGATGTCCGAGGATGTGCAGCAACTGCGGCCTTTCGTCGAAGAGTACAAACTGCGCGAGAACGGGCATCGCGTCATCGTCCTCGGCGAGGGTCGCCTGATCAATCTCGCCGCCGCCGAAGGGCATCCCGCGAGCGTGATGGATATGAGTTTCGCCAATCAGGCGCTCTCGGTCGAATATCTCGTCAAGAAGCGCGGCGAACTGAGCCCCGGCGTACACGTCCTGCCCCAAGAGGTGGACACGGAGATCGCCGGTCTCAAACTGCACGCTCTCGGCGTCTCCATAGACACCCTCACCCCCGAACAGATCGAATACATGTCCAGTTGGGAGACCGGCACTTAAAAGAAAGCTACCGGCGACAATTCATCTATCCCTAAAAATCAGCCTCCGTTGGCTTCCGGGTTGAAGCCAACGGAGGCTGAAGTTTTTGTCCTATCCCTGTGCGGTTCAAGGGGGATGTCGGTTTCAAATGGGAACCTATTGGGGAAATCGTTGGGAAATCTATTCCGGCAGTCCTTTATTGATAGCTCTGTGATGCACCTACGCCCACGCCCAATATATCCGTTATATCCGCACGTTTTCGACTTTTTGCGCAAAACCCTATCTTCCGCGTTGTTGCAAAAGTCGGAGCAGCGTCAATAAGTTGAGCTTGAAATAGTTCTTGACTCAACATATTGCGCCGAGACCTGACTTTTGCAACAACGCCCCCCTATCTTCCACTTTTATGTTATCAGACCCATTCAGGTACGTGCGCGGAAAAGCAGGTAGACACCGATGGCGGCGAAGATTGCGAGCGGCGACCAGACCGCGATGCGCGCCGAAAGCAGCCCGTAGTTCCCCAACTGTTGAAAACCACTAGTAGAGCCCCAGAAAGTCAGCCCGACGGCGATGGCTGCGCAGAGAGAGGCGATGGCGCTGCGTCGCCCGAAGGCGAGGGCGAGCGGCACGCCGATGAGCGCCATCACGACGGGCGAAAAAGGGTCTGCGCGTTTGCGTTCGAGGGCGACTAGAAGCGTGGAGACGCTTTCGCCCCGCCGCTTAAGACTGTTTATGTAGTTGCTTAAGCGCTTAATATCCATCTCGGCGGGCGTATTAAGCACAGGTTTAAAGGCTTCGGGAGGCTCCGTTCGACCCACTTCCACGCTCTCCGCTTTCCGGAGGCCGCTCGCCCCCCCCTGACCTAGTTCGAGAATCGAGCCGTTTTTGAGCACCAGCGTACCGCTCTCGTTCCAGTTCCCTTCCTCTCCCGTCGAGACGCGCTCCAGATGGACGCCGTCCGCGTCGAAACCGTAGACCACAGGCGCACGCAAACCGTTGGTTTTCTCAGCAAATTCATAGGAATAGAGGGTGCGTCCGTCCAGCGTCGCCAGCCATTGACGGCCCTTGGAAGTCGTGGTCTGCGACATTCGCCCGCGAATCCGCGTCCGCAGTTCGTTCTGCATGTGGTTGGCTTCGGGCAGAAGCTTCTCCTGCACCGTCCAGAGGCCCAGTCCGATGCACGCCGCAAACACGATGCATGGCAGCGTCAGGCGGTAGATGCTCTGCCCGCAGGCCCACCAAGCGATAGCCTCGCTCCGGCGCGCCATCAGGGCATAGACCACCAGAACCGACACCAGAACGCTCATAGGGGCCAGCGCCACCGTCGCTAAAGGCAGTAGAAAGAGCAGATAGCGCGCGACCACCGCCCCCCCCACGCCCGACACGGCGATAAAGCGGAGCAACTCGAAGAGCGTGAAGATGAGGAAGATGGAGACCAGACTGAGGTATGCGATACTGAAATTCCCGAAAAGCGAGCGCAGCGCCGTCCGGTCTAAAAGTCCCGCGAAGAGAGTCCGACGCAGAGTCCGCAGACGCCCTCTGGAAACGGCCGGGAAACGCTTCGGGGCCGCCGTTCCGGCTTTGCCGAAACGACGCCAACCCATTGTATTATGCGTGTTTAAGTAGAAAAGCCAGAGACTCAGGAGAAGCGCCGTCGAGGTCGCCAGCCAAGCCCCGACCTGCATCGGAACAATGCCGACGCGCGCCAGATATTCGCCCGCGAGCGCAATCAGGTAGTATGCGATCATGCTCGCGAGCGACAGGAGCATCCCCAAGCCCCTCCCGCCGCGACGCATCCGCAGCCCGATCAATGCACCGAAAAATGCGAAAACCAGAGGCGCGCTGCACAGCGCCAGTTTTTTGTGCAGGTTGAAGAGGGCCGTCCGGCGCGCCTTCTCTTCGGGGGCGCTCCGAGACCTGCGCAGGAGTTCCCGCCAGTCCATCTCGTCCGGCTCTAAGTCGCGTCCTTGCAGGCGTTTGAGGAGCGTCTCGCGCCCCGCGTTGAGACGGTCGTCGCGGAGCCGCAGTTGCGTGGAGCGTTCGCTCGTCACCTGCGCGGCCCGCAAGGGCTCCAAGGGCTCGCTCCCCTGCCCCCCCCCGACGACGCCTCTTTCCGAGAGGGTCGTGACAGAGGCGTCGCTGAGAACCAGTTCCGAGTGCTCGCCGGAGGTGTCTATTCTCCCCGAGCGCGCCGTCACGAGCCGCACGGAGCCGTTCCCCTCCGGCCAGTAGATAAAGACTTTCCCCCATTGCCCGCTCTCCTGATCCCCTTCGCGGACATAGATGACCTTCCCCGGCATCTCCGTGTTGAAGGTTCTGGGCTCGACGGGCGATTCCAACCTGTAGAGCGCCGCGCGGATGGTGGACTGTCTCAAGCCGTGCGCCGCCTCCGGGGCCAACTCCATCCCGACGTAGAGCGTCAAGAGGGTGACAAAGGCTCCCAAAAGCACGACCGGAGCGACGATTCTCCCCGTCCCGACGCCCGCCGCGCGCATCGCCACCAACTCGCTATCGCT
>DATLMV010000157.1:0-8643 GCA_035537095.1 Pyrinomonadaceae bacterium | reverse complement strand
AATGTTTTCCCGACAACTTCCCGGCGTGCACCAACGACAGAGACTTCGCACGCGTTCAACGCACGCGCGCGTAGCATCGCACGTCGCGCGGTTCGTCGCTGATGTTCGGGTGAATAGTGTCACGGCGCAGCGTGCCTTCGTAGGTCAATCCGGACTTCTCCATCACGCGCGCCGAAGCGATGTTGTCCACGTCGCAGACGCCCCAGACGCGATAGATGCCCGGCAGCGTGAAGGCAAAGTCCAAGACGGCGAGCAACGCTTCCGTCATCAAGCTGCGACCCCAGAAGGCACGCGCCAGCACGTAGCCGAAATCGGCTTTATGGCCGTCCGGGCGCAACTCGATCATCCCGATGAGCGTATCGTCGCCCCTCTGCGTGATAGCCCACGTGAACGACTTGCCCTCGTCAACCCTTGCCAGAATGTTGTGCATAAACCCCTCGGTCTGCACGACGGATTCATTCGGACGCCACGTCATGTAACGGCAAACTTCGGCGTCGCGCGCGTAACCGAAGAAGACGGCCTCCGCGTCGTCCGGACGCGGGCGACGCAAAACGAGGCGTGGTGTTTCGAGAGTTGGAAACTCCATCTTATCTTCTCATCAAACCGGCATACGCGAGTCCGGCAAGCGCGGAACGACTAAAGAAGATGACGGATGTTCGCTGCCGGATGTTCCGTAAAACAGAGAGCATCTTTTGTTTTTGCCGACATCGAACATCTGTTTGTCTTCGCTGACATTAGATATTCTAACCTCTGTCTGTCCGTGCATCGCTCCGCATTCGTCGTTTATATCTCAGGCAGCGACCAACTCTTTCGCGCGGCAACCGACGGCTTCGTCGAGCGAGCGCAGGCCGTGGCTTTCAATCTTCCATGCGAGCCCCTCGTTGATGCGGCTGACGACCTCGACGCCCTCGTAAATCAACCCCGTGTAAAGCTGCACGAGGCTGGCTCCGGCGCAAATCTTCTCCCAAGCGTCGGCGGCGTTGAAGATTCCGCCGACGCCGATGATCCGCAGCGAACCGCGCGCGAGTTGGTGAAGCGTGGCGATAACTTCGGTCGCGCGCGCGCGCAGAGGCGCACCGCTCAAGCCCCCTTCGCCGCAGGCGGCGACCTGCGCGGCACGGGTGCGTAGATTGGCGCGCGCCGTCGTCGTGTTGGTGGCGATGATTCCGGCCAAGCCCGTGCGCCGCGCCACGTCAACGATCAACTCCAACTCGCTCAAGTCTAAATCGGGCGCGACCTTGACGAGCAGAGGCAACGGCGCACGCCCTGCCACGCGCGCGGCGAGTTCGCGGTTGCGTTGCTGTAGGGCGGCGAGCAGCGCGCTCAAGCGGTCTGCGCGTTGGAGTTCGCGCAGTTGCGGCGTGTTGGGCGAACTGACGTTGACGGCGACGTAGTCCGCGTGCGGGTAGACGGTCTCGAAGCTGGCGAGATAGTCGGCGGTCGCGTCTTCGATGTCGGCGGCGCGGCTCTTGCCGATGTTGACGCCGAGCACGCAACGGGGCCGCCTGCCTTCGAGATGAGCGGCGAGTGCCGCCGCGCCTTCGTTGTTGAAGCCCTGACGGTTGATGAGCGCGCGGTCGGAGGGGAGCCGGAAGAGGCGCGGGCGCGGGTTGCCCTCCTGCGCGCGGTGCGTCACCGTGCCGACCTCGACGAACCCGAAACCGAGCGCGGCCAACTCGCGCGCCACCGCACCGTTCTTGTCGAAGCCTGCGGCGAGCCCGACCGGGTTCTCGAAGTTGAGACCGAAGCGTTCGAGCGTGTCGAAGCGCGCGCGGCTGTAACGTCGCGTGACGAAGCGTCGCGCGGCGTCGGTCGAGAGCGCGAGCGCGAGCGCGTGCAACGCCAACTCGTGCGCCGTTTCCGGCGGCAGGCGAAAGAGCAGGGGACGCAGAATCGAGCGATAGAGCATGGAGCGTGCGTGCGGAACTTCGGCGGGCGTCTGAGACCTCGCGAACTCGAATCAAACGTGCCGCCGCGCGTCTGGTCAGAATGCGTCAAACGAAATCAAAAGCGCATGGAGCGTAGCAAGCGTGCGAAAAGCTGTCAAAGAAGATAGGGGCGACGGAGTTGAAAGTGGTCGCAAGCTGTGTGCACCAGCCGCGCGTTTTCGGTCTTCACGCCGACGAAGCTTTGCCTATCTTGCGCGCGGCCCACGCGACGAGCACGAGCGCGATTGAGGGCAGCCAAATCCAGACGATTTCGCTCATGAGCACGACGAGCCCGTAGCGGCTGAAGAATCCCAAGCCGATGGGCGAGACTTTTATCGGTCGCCACGGGAAGAAGTAGCGCGTCGTATCGAACGGCGAAAAGAAGGCGACTCCGAGACCGCCGTTTGTCAGAGCGTCGAGTACGGCGTGCGAAGCGGTCGCGGCGAAGAAGTACGCGGCGAGCGTCAGGAACTTTGTCGAGCGCACGCTCACACCGGAGAAGGCCAGCCGTGCCGCGATGCAGCCGACGACGAGGGCGAAGAGGAGCGAATGCGACAGGCCGCGATGACCGAGCACGTCGCCGTAGCGGACGCCGAAGATAAAGGTGACAACGTCGGCGTCGGGCAACACGGCGCAGGCCGCCGCCAGCGTCCAGAAACGCGCGGGCATCCGCTCTTCGGTATAAACCTTCCCGAGAGCCAACGCCGCCAACGCATGAGAGAAGATTGTCGCCATCCGGAAATATTTCAGAGGTCGGCCACGCGCCGTTCCAACTCGCGCGTGATCTCCGAGGGGTCTGTGCCTTCGTCAAACCTGACCGGCTCTCCGAAAACGACGGTGACGCGGCCCGGCAGAGCGAAGCCGCGCCTGCCGCTCAACTTGAGTTCGGCGAGTCCTTTGATGCGAACCGGCACGACCGGAACGTTCAGGCGCGCGGCGAGCAGTCCCGTCCCGCGCATGAACGGATTGAGGCGTCCGTCGTTCGTTCGCGTGCCTTCGGGAAAGACGAGCAGGCTGTAGCCCCTGTCCAGAGTCTCGCCCGCGTAGGCGAAGCTGCGCCGGAAGCCGCTCTTTTGCGGGAGCGGAAAAGTGTTGTAGAAAGTGCAGACCAGATAATACTGCGCGAGCCGTCTGAGGCGCGTGAACAGATTCGTACCGGCGGGAGCATAACGCCAGCGGCGGAGTCGTTCGCCCTCCATCGCAATCGAGAAATGGCGACGAAAGTATCCGGGCAGGGCCGAGAGAATCAGCGCATGGTCGAAGTATGTGATGTGGTTGGAAACGAACAAGACAGGGCCGCGCCCCGCGCTTCGCAGGTTGTCACGACCGCGCACGGCCACCCAACAGAGCAGACGCGTGATGGGCAGCGCGATGAGATAAAAGAGCACGAGCCGCAGCCACTTGACGGGGAAGCGTTGCGCCCATTCGGGGTAAGGATAGCGCGCGGCTGACGCGGCATCGTCGGGCGGCGTGCCTTCGCGGATAATCTTTTCGATGTCGCCGATGGTGGTCGCCGCCGTGAAGTTGGCCTCGTCAATCTCGACCTGATACTTGTCTTCGAGCGCGCTCAGGAGTTCGACCCGCCCGAGCGAGTCGAGTTTTAGGTCGGTCGCCAGATTCGACGTTGCGTCGAGACGCGCCGGAGCATCGCCGCTGATGCGCGCCGCCTCGACCGCGACGACTGACGAGGGCGAAATAAGGGATGAGGGATGAGGGATGAGGGATGAAGCGGGAGCAGGAATTCTTGTCTGGCCGTTGCCGTTCGCTTTCCTTTCGGCTTCTGCTGTCGCTTGCAGTCGCTCGATAATCTCGCGCTTGCGGATTTTGAGAGTCGGGGTGCGCGGAAAGTCGGTGTCAGTCCAGACGTGCCAGCGTCGTATCTGTTGATGGCGGGCGAGCATTTTGTTGGCGCGCTCGACTGCCGGTGCGGGGTCTGTCTGCGGGTCGCGCATAATCAGGACGGCGAGCGGTTCGGGGCCGCGCGCGCCCTCGACGCCGACGACCGCGCTCGCGCGAATCTCCGCCTGACGATTGAGCGCGGCTTCGAGATCGTCCGGGTAGATGTTCAGACCGGCGGCGGTGACGATCACGTCTTTTTGTCGCCCCTTGAAACGGATGTGGCCCGCCTCGTCCATCTCTCCGATGTCGCCCGTGTGCAGCCACCCGTCGGCGTCGGTCAGCGTCTCGACGCCGCCCTTCCAGTAGCCGGGCGAGACGTTCGCGCCGCGCACGAGTATCTCGCCCTCCGCGCTCAATTTGACTTCATGACCGGGCAAGCTCTGGCCGACCGAGCCATGCGCCGACTTGAACGGATGATTGACGCTGATGAGCGAAGCCGTCTCCGTCATCCCGTAGCCTTGCAGGACGGCGAAACCGAGACGACGCCAGAAAGTTTCCGTCTCATCCGCCAGCGTCGCGCCGCCCGCGACGAACGCCCAGAACTTCCAGCCGAACTTTCGATGCACGCTGCGAAACGTCCACCAGCGACGCACGAAATGCTGTCCCTTCGCTTCTGCCAACGCACGCGCGAAACTCTCTTTTGAACCGCGCGCCGCGTATTCGCGCTCGACGTGCTCGCGCAGAGTTTCGAGCAGGCGCGGCACGGTGACGACGACCGAGATGCGCTGCTTGCGTACCGCGTTCGTAATTTCGGAAGGGTTCAGCGAGTCGAGAAAGAAGACCTCGCCGCCGAGCAGTTGCGGCACGAAGATGCCCATAAACTGACCGAAGACGTGGCTCAAAGGCAGCAGGTTGAGAAAGCGCAGAGGGTGAACCGTCAGCCGTTCCCATCTGATGTATCGCTGAATCTCCTGCTCCAACGGCGCGAGGTTCGCCAGCAGGTTCCCGTGCGTCAGGCAGACGCCGCGCGGCTCGGCGGTCGTCCCCGAAGTGTAGATAATCTCCACGATGTCGTCCGCGCCGATTGATTCCGTAGGATACGGAGCAACGGAGTGTCGCGCCAGCGTCTCGCTCAACTTATCCAGACGCAAAGAGGGCAGACCGGAAGACAGGACGCGCGCATCGTCGCCGCTCGTGAGCAGAAGCTTGGCCTCCGTCTGTCGCTCGACGCGCGCGACGAAATCGGGCGCGCTCTCCACGTCGAGCGGCACGACGATCACGCCGCGCAGCATGCAACCGAAGAACGCCGCCACCCACTCCGGACTATTCGACGCCCAAAACAACACCCGCTCGCCGCGCCCCACGCCGTGCGCTTCCAGTTCGCGCGCGAACGCGTTGGCCGTCGCCGCCACGCGCGCATAAGACCAACGCGCCAGCCGCAACCCGCGCCAATAGGCGTAGGCCGTCTCCCCGCCCCTGCGCGCATAGTCCTCCAAAAAACTCAGGATCGTTTCCCGCATCTCACTCACTTCAAAACAAGTCGCGCGCCCGCACGCACGAATCACCTGATAACTTTCCGTCTCCCGAACGATTTTTATTGCATCAACTCGGCGTCGCCCGTCCTCATTAGATACCACTTTACGCCCCCACACAAAGCCGGACGCAAAACGCCCGCGCCGCCCCTCCGACGCTTACAAATTTGCTTCCACATACCGCCGCAGACGATGGGCGATGGACGATAGACGTTGACCGGAAAACCTCGCGCTGTCGTTCATCATCTCCCTTTATTGCCCGACGCCTGCTCCTGCTTTGACACCCTGCCTGCGGTTGAGTATCTTCTATCCGTCAGACGCTAACCCTCCGGCGTCCCTATCTGAAATGAGCGGGTGTGGCGCAATGGTAGCGCATCAGCTTCCCAAGCTGAGGGTTGCGAGTTCGAGTCTCGTCGCCCGCTCCAAAATCTCTCCGGTCAGTAAATCACTCGTCAAAGGCGCGTCGGCGCGCAAGTATCAATAAGAGACAGGGTGCATCTTGGCCGTACACCTGTGGGCAGTCGTGGTGCTGATTGCCGCATTTTTACTGTGTTAAGTTAACGTTTCGCGTCTTGTTCGCCATGGCACGACGGTTGCGCGGGAATCTCTTCGAAGAATCGGAATTTTACTTTGGACGAAGGAGATTAAGACGTGCTTAAAAAGTTTCTGGCTGGCTTGAGCTTGACGGCGCTGACGGTTTTTGCGTTCGGATGCGGCGACAGCGCGAACACGAATACGGCGACGACTAATACCAATACCTCGAACACAAACGTTTCGACCGCGACCACTACGACCACCGAAACCGCGACCACCACGGACACGGCGCGCACCGCGCCCGACAATTCGGAAATCGTCACGACCAGCGAAGGCAGCGTCCGCACCGAGACGCGCACTTTCAGGAACACGAGCGGGCGCGTCGAGCGTGTCGTCGTCACGACGCGCGACGGCAGGCGCACGGGCCGCGTCTATTATCGTTCGGGCGAAGTGAGAGAGTTGCCCGAAGACAAGGTGGCCGACGCGCTCGATGCGACGGGCGACGCTCTGGTGTCGGCGGGCGGTAAAGTCGTGGACGTGACGAAGGACGCGGCGTCGGCTGTGAAGGACGGCGCGGAGCCTGTGGTTGATAAGATTGGCGACGGCGCGAAGAAGGTTGGAGAGGGCGCGAAGACGGTCGGCGAAAAGACGTATGAGGGCGGCAAGACCGTCGTCGAGAAGACGGGCGAGGGAGCCAAGACCGTCGGCGAAAAGACCGCCGAAGGCGCGAAGACCGTAGGCGAGAAGACCGCCGCGGGTGCGAAGAAGGTCGGGCAGAAGACCGCCGAAGGCGCGAAGAAGACCGGCAAGGCGATCAAAGACGCCGTCACTCCGTAAAGAACATTCAAGGGAAACTATCAACACGAAGGGCAGCCGTCCGCCGGACGATTGCCCTTCTTCTTTTCGTGTCGCGGCAGAGATTCGCGCGACGATGTTTTACGTCTGCACGCCGCGCATGGCGGTGTTATACTTCCGGCGTCGTTAAGAGGAACACGAAGTTGTCGAAGTTAAAGACCGGATGCGGTCTTACGTCTGCGACGACTTTGAACACGAGACGGAAAGAAGGAGCCAAGCCGTGACCGACTCAACGCGTTGGACGATCATCTGCCCCTGTTGCGAGGCCACGCTCAGCATAGATGCCAAGACCGGAGCCATCATCTCGCATCAGGAGAAGGCGAAACCGCTCGCCTCTTTCGAGGAGATGGCGAAAGACATGGAACGCCAGAAACAGACGCGCGAACAGGTCTTCGCACAGGAACTCGGCTCGCTCAAAGACCGCGAGCGCCTGCTCGAAGAGAAGTTCCGCGAAGCCTTGAAGCGGGCCGACAAAGACAAGGACACGCCCTATCGCAACCCGCTCGATATTGATTGATGTTTGGATTTCTTAACTTGCTGGAAGGAGTTTCTATTCTTCGGCCAACATCTCAAGGTGTTCGCTGGCCGCCGCCCGCCCGTGAGCGCGAAACCGGCGGAGCGCGAGGAAATTACTAACCGCTTTCCCGACAATATCATCCTCTTCGGGATGCTTCTCTTTCAAATGTTCGACGTTGGGTTCGACCTGTGCGATGTCGAGACTTGAAGCGATATGAATTAACTGTGCGACGACCGAAGGGTCTTCGTCCTCCTCGATGATGCGACCTATCGCGCGAATCAACTCATCCCGCTCCTCACCCCCCGCGCTCTCGTAGAGTTCGAGCACCGCCCCGGAACCGCCCCAGTCGAAACGCCCATGCGCGGATTCTCGCAAAGCGTTGGTGATCTTCTCTTCGTAAGACTCTTGCACCGCCATAAAAAAACCTCATTGGTTCAGATAGTGAACCGGAAAAACCTCGGCCTCCCTCGGTCATTCTCTACATATGTTACATGCATCCCCGAAGCCAAATCAATGTTTGTCGTTGATAACCACTCCCTCGCGCCGCCTGCTGTGAGGCCCGGAGTTGCGCCGGGCCCCGGATACGGGAGCGTGTAAATCGTACCGGTTGGTAAAGTGAGTTCGATAATTGCACACCCATAAAGCTGACATTCGGTATGGTCTCGCGCCCGCAGTGAGAGCCGCATAGCAAAGTCAGCCGGAGATACCAAGCCTTGAAGAGACTCTTGATCTGTTAGGTAAACATTTTGTCCGGGAGGTGCGAGCGTCGGGGGAGAAATGCCTAATGTAGCTGTGCTGACGGCGGCCAAGTATCGCCGCCACGGAATGTACACGAGTTGCCACCAGACTGCCCCCGGAATCAATCTGAAAAAGCTGCCCAAGTGAATACGTCGAGGAGACAAGGTGAGGTAAAGAGGCCCAAACGGCGGAAGCGGGGAACTTGTTGACATGAACCTGTCTCCAGATGAAGATTGCGCGCCACGCCTTTAAGATTAAAGTGGTTCACACGTCGCTCGCGTCGGCTGCGGGCTTCCAGCGGAGGACTGGTTTGCGCGCGGCGGCGGCTTCGTCGAGGCGTCCGATGCGCGTGGTGTGCGGCGCGCCGAGGACGGTTTCAGGTTCTTCGAGGGCTTCGTGTGCGATGGCCTTCATGGCGTCAATGAACTGTTGAAGCTCCTGTCGCCCGACCGATTCCGTCGGCTCGATGAGCATCGCGCCCTGCACGATGAGCGGGAAATAGATGGTCATCGGATGAAAGCCGTAGTCAATCAGACGCTTGGCGATGTCGAGCGTGTGGACGCCCTTGCGCGTCTGTCGTTTGTCGGTGAAGACGACCTCGTGCATCGGCGGCGAATCAAAGGGCTTGTCGTAGGTGTCGGCGAGACCCTGCGCGATGAAACGCGCGTTTAAGACCGCCGCTTCGGTCGCTTCGCGGAGG
>DATLMV010000156.1:0-28428 GCA_035537095.1 Pyrinomonadaceae bacterium | reverse complement strand
GTCGAGCACGCGCCCGTCGCGGAAGACCCGCGCGACGCGCACACGAGCGCGCACACGCTCTCAGTCCTCGTCGTTGACGACGAGACTTTCGTGCGCGAAACGCTCGTCGAGATGCTGCTCGCTTTGGGCCACAGCGTGAAGGCTTCCGACGGCGGGCGCGCCGCGTTCCAACTGCTCGACAAAGATAGCTTCGATCTGGTCTTCACAGACCTTTCGATGCCGGAGATGGACGGGTGGGAGGTGGCGCGCGAGATTCGCAAGCGTTGGCCGCGCGTGCGCGTCGTCGTCGTCACGGGTCACGGCAAAGACGCCGTCGAGCCGCGAGGTCAGGCGAAACTCGTTGACGGCATCATCGGCAAGCCCTTCAACTTCGAACAGGTCGAAGAGACCATCGCCGCCATCACAGGCGAAGGGATGACGAAGGGATGAGGGCCGCAGGGTGAGGGATGAATAAGATAAAGGGGAGATGGGGAAGGGTGAAATGGGTAAAAGAGAGCACGGTTGATTAGCTTTTTCCCTCTCCCCCTTTAACCTTTACCCATTTCCCCCTGTCTTTAACTTCATCCCTCATCCCTCCGCCCTCATCCCTTCTTAGGTCATCTTTCCCCGCGTTGTTGTTCGACGGTGGTTTCCAGATCAACGACCAGTTTTTGCAGGCCGACTTGGTCTGTGGGTTCGATGAGGCGGAGGGCTTGGTCGAGGATGCGTCGTTGGTGTTCGGGCCAGTTGGGGAGGCCCGCGACGCTGCCGAACTGTCCGGCGTAGAAGACGGCGCGCGGCGGGCGCACGCTCTCCATCACTTCCCGCTCGACGGCCAGAGTCATCGTCGGGATGCGCGCCGCTTCGAGCGCACGCGCGGCGAGCGCCATCGTCTGATGACACAGGCGCGAGGCGGGAATCAGGAGCGCGGCCTGTGCTTCGTAGCGCACGACGCGCTCGACGAGTTGCGGCAGCGCGGCCTGTGTGAATCGCCCCGCGCTCGGAATAAACCCGCAGAAGCTCCACCAGACGGGATTGAGTTGGCCGATGATGCCGTTGCCTTCAAACTCTTGCAGGCGCGCAATCGGCACTTGTGCGTTCATGTCTTCGCGCACGGCCTGCGGGTCGTAGCCGCGCGCCGACCAGCGCAGGTCTTCCGCTTCGACCTCCAGAGGAATCTCTCGAAAGCTCACGTCGCCTCCGGCGATGCTCGTGTCGAACGGTTCTGTTCCGTCAATGTATGCGCCCGCCGAACTGATGAGCGCGAGATTGAGCATCGGCAGCGCGCGCCGCGCCGGAACGAAAGGCGCATAACGGTTCACGACCCAAGGGTAGTTTGCGCCGACATCCTCGTCGCGCACCACGTTCGTCAACTTCCAACGCGCATAGCGTTCGCGCCAATCGTCGAGCCCCTCGATAATCTCCATTCTGCAATCTCCTCCGGATAGTCCAAAGTCGCGAGTCCAACGTCCGACATCACAGGGATGTTCTTTGATTTAGACTCCGGACGTTAGACCTTCAGACCTTTTTTGCTTCGTTCTTCGCGCGATGAGCAGCAGCGCGACCGCCGCCGCCAGCATCCCGACGCTCAAGACGACGACGGAATAAACGTGCAGACTATTGAAGGCGACGCGCAAAGGATTGTCCGGCGCAACTTCGTCTATGGGCCGCACCATCACCACGCGCAGCGCGAGCAAGCGCGCGTTGATTATCCAATGCCCGACGCCGGTCGTGATTGCCACGAGCGCGAGCGACGCGAGTTCCGCGTAGAAGGCGCGACGCGACACGACGCGGCGAAACAGAAACGCGGTGGCGACGAGCAGCGTGCTGATGATGAAGCCGCCGACGTTGACGATTGAGAGCGTCCGCGTCACCAAACGTCCGGCGAGTTCGCGCGCGGGCAGGACGGCGAAAGCAGAGGGCGCGACCGCGAAGCTGAAGAAGATGGCCGCCCCCAACCAGATTGCGACGAGCAGCAGGCGCGCGTTGGCGTTGAAGATGCTTAGAACACTCGTCCAACGATTGCTCAAGAGCGCGCCCCTTCGCTTTTCGCCGCGCAGCACCCCGAGCCGTTCCGCATGCTCTACCATGCGCGCGGCGTCGGTCAGAATCTCGCTCCTCTCCCCTTCAATCCTCATCAGTCGTACTCCATATCAGTCGTACTCCATCACTTCCGGCAGCAGGCGTATCACGGGCAAAACGATCTCCGGCGTTTCAATCGTGCGCGGGTCGGCGGCGGTCAGAAGCCACGACAGCGCGCGGTCGAGTTGCGCCTGATAGTCGCGCAGGTCGAGCGACATGAAGCGGTCTGTCTGCAAACGCTCGAACTTCTCTTTCGCCATCTGATACATCCGCCGCGCCGCGCCCGGTCGCCCGATTTCCAGATGATGAAAGGCCACCGCCGATTGAATCATCGCCTGCAAAAAGAGCTTCTCCGATTGCCCGACTTCCCCCATCCAACGCTCCTCCCACGCGTCGTGCGCCGCATGAAACTCGCCCGCGTTGTAGAGTTCGATGCCCGCCAGATACTCCTCCGGATAGGCCGCCGCGTGTTCCTCCGTGTATGCCGGACGCTCCGCCATAGACATCAACTTCCAACGTGCGACGCGATACGAGAGACTCAAAAACGTTCCCTTTCATCCATCAGCGGCGACTAAAAAAACGCTTCCTGTCATCCGTCGCGAAAGACTTTCAAAACGTTCTCCTGCATTCACCGGAGACTTTCAAAACGTTCTCTTGCGTTCATCGAGGACTTTTAAAAACGCCTTCTCTCATCAGTCGTCCGGCGTTCAATATCGCGGCACGCTGCGGTCAACTTCCGTTGACCAGCGTTCGATGCCGCCGGAGAGGTTGTAGAGTTTTTTGAACCCTTGCTGCGCCAGATGCGCGCAGACGTGCGCGCTCCTGATGCCGTGATGACACATCACGACCGTCTCGCGTTCGGGGTCGAGCGTCGCGGCCCACTCTCCGAAGCGGCTGAGCGGAAGCAGCCGCGCGCCTTCGACGCGCGCCAGTTCATACTCGACAGGCTCGCGCACGTCAATCAGCAACAACTCTTCGCCGCGCCCGCGTCGCTCCGCAAACTCCGTGGGTGTGATCGTTTCATAACTCAAAGCGGTGTCACCGTTTCGTGATTCAAGCTGACGATTGTTCGCTTCCCTTTTGTGCACAAAAAGTAGCAGCGTCCACATCATAACGCAAACGAGACGCCGCGCCGCTCGCGCGCGCACACTCAAGACGCGTGCGCGCTTTTCCTTCAACAGCATTCGCGCCCTCTGCGCTCAGCGTCGCGCGGGATTGAGACGCGCGGCGATAACTTTGGCGGCGGTTGCGCCCGCGCCCGTCGCGCCGCTGATGGTCGGGGCGAGCGGGTTCGACACGTCGCCGACGGCGAAGACGTTCTCCACGCTCGTCTCATGTTCGCCCGTCACGGAGATGTAGCCGCGTTCGTCCGTGCGCAACTGTTCGCGGACGAGTTCCGTGTTCGGTTCGACGCCGACGCGGATGAGCACGCCGCCGACCGCCATCTGGAAAGGCTTGATCGCGCCCGCCCGCAAGATTTCCACGCCTTCCACCTCGCGTTCGCCGATGATTCTTTGCAGCGTCGCTTCGGTGAATACCGTGATGCAATGCTCGCCGCGCAGGCGTTCGACGAATTCGGCGCGCGCGCTCAAGCGTCGCCCGCGATGGACGAGCGTCACCGTCGGGCAAATCTGCGCGAGCCGGAGCGCGTTTTCCGCCGCCGCGTCGCCGCCGCCAACGACGCACACGTCGCGTCCCGCCAGAGTGTCTGCGTCTCGCACCCCCGACTCGACGACGCCGCGCCCCGCCAACTCCGCTTCGCCCGCGACATTCAGACGCCTGCGCCGGACGCCCGTCGCGATGATGAGCGCGATGGCCTGCAAGTGCTCCCCGCTCCGGAGCGAGACGCGCCGCGAGTGCACGTCTATGCTCTCGATTTCAACTCCCGTCCAGAGGTCGAACTCAGCGTCGGCGATTCGCGCCGCGAACAGGTCGCGCAACTCGCGCCCGTTCTCCGCGCGCACGCCCAAGTAATTCTCAATCGGGTTATAGACACGCAAAAGCTGCCCGCCGACCTCTGCGCCCGCTTCGAGCACCAGCGTCTCCAAGCCCAACTCCTCGCACCACAGCGCGGCAGACAACCCGGCAGCGCCCGCGCCGATGATAATCACATCATTCATAAAAAGATTGTGACGCGTGAAAGATAGTCCGGAGTCTGAAGACAGAACGGTTCGCTTTCGTCTTCAGACTCCGGACTTCGCACTTTTCACCTGTTCCGGAAGTCGTCGCTAAATCTCTGAATGCCCGTAAAATCAGGGCGAAATTGATGATTTAGATAACTTCTAGACTTCCGCGAAGCGTGCGGCTTCAGTCTCGCGCGTTTCGCGGAGCGCGGCGCGCAACTCTCGTGCGACCGTGTCGGGCGCGAGCCTTGATGCGGACAGCACGCCGTCTGCGTCGAGCGACTTCGCCGCCGATGTCATCTCGCTGTCGTCCGTGCGCCACAGCGCGCCGTCGCCGCCTTCCAACTCGTTCAGTCGCGCGACGACACCTGCGATGTCGCGTCGCACGATGTTCGGGCGGACGACGGTTTCGGCCCAAGAGTAGTACGGGTAATCTATGCGATAGCCCCAGCCGTCGTGCATGGGGATGGCGATGAGATAGAGTTCGCCGCGCGCGTGTTGCGAGATGGCGGTGTAGGGCGCGGCGTGGCGCGTCGGTTTGAAGCCCGATGCGCCGTACAGGTCAGGCGCGAGCGTGACGACCGACAGGCGCGCTTCCGCATCCTCCGCGACCTTCGACGCGCCGCGCGCGAAACTCTCCAACGCCTCCGCAATCGCTTCCCAACCCGCGCGCCACAGAGGCTCGTACTCATCCGTGTGCGCGAGCACGCGCTCGACCTCGGGCAGCACGAGCGCGTAAGCGCGCGCTTCGTCCACGGTCGCGCCGCCCGCGAGTTGTCGCGCGAGCGGGGAGATGACGCCGCTGTCGGGAAGCGCGCCGTCCGTCCCTTGAATGACGAGACTGGCGCGGACGCCCGCTTCGCCCGTGTAGGCGGAGAAGTCCCCGGCCTCGGCGGCGGCGACGAGCGGCGCGCGCAGTTCGAGCGCACGCTCGCCCGCGAGCACAGTCCAGACGGAGAGCACGCCGTCGGTATCAAAATGATTGTTGGTGACGAGTTCGATGCCTCGCGTCAGTTCGCTCCGGCGCGGCGAGCCGACGAGGTTCAAGGCAATCCCGGTCGAGGTGTCGGCCTTGAGTTCGGCGGGCGTCAGGTTGCCCCGCCAATGGGAGAAGTGAATCGCGTTTTCGACCGTGCCGTCTATCGAGAGCTTGGGCAGGTCTTGGAGTCCCGCGTGATAATACTCAAATCGCATCGCCTTCGCTCCTTTCTCGCTTGTTGATGCCTTCGAGTTCGACGAAGTGGCTGAGCTTGGTGACGACCATTCCTTCGCGGACGACGAAGCGACAGGAGAGAGCGGTCTTGTCGTCGGCGTTGCCGCTCTGGCCCGCCTCGTGATACCAGAACTGGCAATGCGTGCAGTCGCCGTTCCAGCAGAAGTCGCCGTAGGAGATGGTTTCGATGGAGAGAAACTGGAAGCAGCGCAGCAGCGTGTTGTTCTCCGGCACTTCGACGCGCCTGCCGAGAATCTCTATCGAGACCAACTTCTCATAGGGGTCGAGAAGATCGCTTTCAATCAATGAACTCTTAGCTCCGGCTCTCAAGTTTATGCGCAACCCTTCAGGCTTTGAGTATAAATGCTTCCGGCCCGAATCAAAAACTGGCGGGCTTCCGAAAGTGTGCAATAGTTGGTCTCGCCGAGCGTCATCCAGTTGTTTGCGGGCCACAAGCGCAGCGCGGGTGTCGGCGGTTTCGCAGTTCGGAGTAGAATAACGTTCAATGCTTGATACCAGAGGGTCGGTAAAGAAGCGGGCGCGGAGAGCGGTCGGGGGCGCGCAGAAGAAGTTTCCGCAACGCGCTCCGCAGGCTGTCGGCCATTGTCCGGCGGGCAAGGGGCGGATGTCTTATCCGGGCACGAAGCGACACCCGAAGTCGTTGGTGGGGAAAGTAAAGAGAAAGCTTCGTCAATGGCAACTTCGTGCGCTGGTCGCCCTCATCCGTCACTCGGGGCCGAGAGGAAGCGCGCTGATTCGTTCGCTGGAGAAGAGCATTTTTATTACACGGCTCTACGTCGCAACCAAAGCCCGTGAGTACGGCAAGACCGTCCGGCTGCGCAACACGGGGGGCGGATACTCAACCTTCAGTAAAGGCGGCATCAACCGCATCTACATTCATCCGTCTATGAGGATTCATTACCGTGCGACCGACGGCAGCAAAGTGCGGGAGACGAGTGCCGGGTTGCTCCTGCATGAGTTGGGACACGCTTGGCTCGCAAACCATAATCGTCCGAATTCGGAGCGCGCCGTGCGGCGACTGACCAACCCGATCCGGCGTGCGCTCGGGGTGAAGCCCGAACGCCGTCCGATCTTCCCGAAGTGACGCCGCCGCAATCGGAGCCGGGCAGAATCAGGACGCGTCCGGCCCGACTCTCAAGCAGGCGAATCAGTTAAGAACCGAACATGAATAATTTATGCGACGGGATTGAGCGGCACACCTCGCTCACGTTGAAGGCGGAGCGGCAGGGCAAGGCTCGTCTCTACGTGGTCTTCGCCAACCGGCACAAGATGACCCTCTGGTTTCCGCACGAGCGTTTGCCGTCTTATGAAGTTGACGAAGCGGCGCGGCTCGTCGTCGTCCACTATGGCTACTTCGAGGAGTTTTACGGCGCGCAGCGCGAGCGTTATATGCTTCCGCCGATGCGGGCCGTGCCCGACGCCGGGGAGCACTCGTTGGAGATCAAAGACCGGAAGTTGGTCAGGCTGATTTTCGCCTCCGGCTATCGCACGCGCCTGCAAGCACGAGTGGCGTTGCGCGCCTTCGCCAAAAACGACGTGCGCGGCGAGCAGGAGTTGGACGCTTACCTGAAAGAGTCCTGTATTATCCGTCCTCCCGAGATTTCACCCGAACAGATACCCGCGACCGGTTGAGTCAACCTCCCCTTCAGTCTTTCCCCGCGCGCATCCGTTCGCGTGAACAACCGGAGCGGCCCGCGCGTTTGCCCCGCCCCTGACTGTCTGCCCCGGTTATCATTGCCTTCGCCGCATCTGTTAAACTGGACGGCCATAGGGAGGACAGACGAAAAATGGGTATTGTGATGTATGTCAAACCGGGGTGTCCGTATTGCCAGCAGGCGCGCGACTACTACGCGTCGCAGGGCATCAAGTGGACGGAGTACGACGCGCAGAACGACCGCGCGCGGCGTGCGGAGATGCTCGCCTTCTCCGACGGCGACCCGACCGTGCCGTGCATCGTGCAGGACGGCGAGTATACGGGTTCCGGTTGGGGCACGCCGCCGCGCGGTTGAACCGTGCACGACTAAGACCGGCCGTGCGCCGGTCGCAAACGCTCTCGATTTTTGATCTGCGATTGAAGAAAAGGGAGGCGGGTTCTACAATCCAACGAACGGGAATCTTCTTTAGTGAAAACTGAAATCCGGGATCGCAAATCCGAAATCAACCTCAATGATTGGCTCTAATCTTCTCAACTATCGCATTCTGGAAAAGCTCGGCGCGGGCGGGCAGGGCACGGTCTATAAAGCCCTCGACGAAAGATTGAACCGCATCGTCGTCATCAAAGTTCTGGCCCCGGAACTGACGGCGCGCGAAGTGAATCTCAAACGCTTCGAGCGTGAAGCGCAACTCGCCTCCTCGCTCGACCACCCGAACATCTGCACCATCTACGCGCTGCACGAACTCGAAGGCTTGCACTTCATCGTCATGCAATACGTGGAGGGCAAGAACGTCCGCGAACTCGTCAACGGGCAGCCGCTCGAACTGGCGAGCGCGCTCTCCATCACCTATCAGGTCGCCGATGCGCTCACCGCCGCGCACGCGCGCGGCATCATCCATCGAGACATCAAAGCGGGCAACGTGATGGTCACGGAGACGGGCCTCGTCAAGGTTCTGGATTTCGGTCTCGCCAAACTGCTCGACGAAAGCACGGGCCAAGAGGGCAACATTCACCTGACCGAACTCGGCGTGCCCTACGGGACGGCGACCTACGCCGCGCCCGAACAGGCGACCGGACAGAAGGTTGACCACCGCGCCGACATCTTCTCGACCGGCGTCTTGCTCTACGAAACGCTCTCCGGCACGTGGCCCTTTCGCGGCAAGACGAGCATCGAGGTGCGCTACGCCGTGCTGCACGATCAGCCGCAATCCGTCGCGCAGGTGCGCTCCGACAATCCGCCGCCGCGCCTGCAACAGATACTCAATCGCGCGCTGGAAAAGAGGCCGGAGGCGCGTTATCAACGCATGGAGGAGATGCGCGACGACCTGCGCGAAGTCCGCCGCGAACTCGGCGCGGGCGGGCCGGGGACGACGGAGATACATGCGAGCGTCGCGCCCGTCGTGCCGCGTCATCAATCCGAGACGGGCGGTTTCGGTCGCACCTTTCGTCGCTGGCTGCGCAGCCTGACGGGTTCGGAGACGCAACCGACATCCATCCCGCCCGCCTCCACATCATCACAAGAGCGCGCACGCCAGACCGCTCCCTTGCATCAGCCGCCGCCGACGCCGCCGCGCGAGATACACGACACCGCGCACAGCACCCACACCAGCACGCAGACCAAATCAATCGCCATCCTTCCCTTCCGCAACCTGAGCCACGACCCCGAGGTCAGCTTCTACGAGTTTTCGCTCGCCGATGCGGTCATCACGGAGCTTGCGCGCCTGCGCTCGCTCGTCGTCCGCCCGTCGTCTCTGATTGTGAAGTATCAGGGCAAGGAGGTTGACCCGCGCGAGGTCGGGCGCGAGTTGAGCGTGACGGCGGTGCTGGCGGCTAGTTTCCTGCGAGTCGGCGAACGACTCCGCGTGACGGCGCAACTCTTCGACGTTGAATCCGGCGAAATCCTTTGGAGCGACCGGATAGACACCGCGACCGACGACCTGATGGCCGTTCAAGACTTGATCGCGCAGCGCATCGTTGACGGCCTGAGCGTCGAGCAGCGACCCGACGAGGAGGTCGGGCTGTCGAGCCATTCGACGCGCAACGCCGCCGCCTATGAGGAATACCTGCGCGGGCGCGACTGCCACGGCAAGTTCATCTATCACACGCTCGCGCCCGAGGATTCCGACGAAGCGATTCGACACTTCGAGCGCGCCGTCGAGGTTGACCCGCGCTTCGCACTCGCGCATTGCGCGCTCGGGGGGGCCTACGCCAACCGCGTCATCAAAGGCTTCGGCGGCGCGGAGGACTATCGCCGCGCCGAAGAGGAGTTCAACCTCGCGCTCGAACTCGACCCGCGACTCTTGGAAGCGCGCCTCCACATGGTCTTCATCTATCTCTCGCGCGGCGAAAAACAGAAGGCGCGCGCGTGGGTGGAAATCTTGCGCCACGAAGCGCCGAACGATGTCGGCGTCCATTTCGTCAACGGCACGCTCGCGCGTCTCGACGGCAACTACGACGAAGCCCTGAAGAGTTTCCAGCGGATGCTGCGTCTGAATCCGGCTGAACGCGTCGTCGTCAGCTACAACCGCGCGCGCATCTTCATGTATCAGAGCCGCTACGACGACGCGCTCGCCGAGCTCGATTTGGGCGCAGCGATGGAGCCGCATCACCCGCTCATCAAGACCTTCCGCGCCGTCGTGTTCTACCGTCGCGGCCAACTCGACGAAGCCATCGCGGTCTTGCGCGAAGTGCTCGCGCGCCACCCGCGCATGGACGGCATCCGCCCGATTTACGCCATCTGTTTGAGTCGCAAAGGCGAACACGCGGCGGCGCGCGCCGAACTGACCGGCCCCGTCTGCGAAGCGGCGGCTGCCGACCACGACATTGCATACTGGCTCGCTTCCGCCTATGCTCTCGAAGGCGAACGCGACGAGGCTTTCAAGTGGTTGGAGCGGGCCATCACGCTCGGCAACGAGAACAGCCCGTGGTTTGAAGCAGACTCGAACTGGGAAGCCCTGCGCGACGACCCGCGCTTCAAAGATTTAATGCGGCGCATCGCCATCTCACGGCACAGCAACAGCAAAGACGTAAAAGTGACATGAGTACCTTCGTCATCGGCGACGTGCACGGACGCCGCGAGCAGCTTCGACGCCTCGTCGAGATGCTGCCGCGCGACCCCTCGACCGATCCGCTCGTCCTCTTGGGCGATCTGATTGACCGCTGCGAGGACGTGCCCGGTACGGTCAAGGATGCCATCGCGCTGCACGCGAGCGCGACCGAAGGCGGCGCGCCCGTCATCGTCCTGCGCGGCAATCACGAGCAGATGCTGCTCGACTTCATAGACGAGGGCAAGACCATCTGGCTGCACGCGGCGGTCGGCAGTCATCAGACGTTCGAGCAGTACACGGGGCGCGAGTTGTGGGCCGAGACCGAGCAGGAGATTGAAGCCGCGCGCCACGAGATAGCCGCCGCCGTCCCCGCCCATCACATCGAATTTTTCCGCTCGCTGCCGCTCTATCACGAGGACGAGTACGCCATCTACGTCCACGCCGGGGTCGAACCCGACAAGCACCCGCGCGACTCCACGCCGCACCAACTTCTCTGGTCGCGCAGTCCCGAATTTTTCAAACACTATCACGGCAAGCCCTGCGTCTTCGGCCACACGCCGACGCCGCTGCTGCCCCTGCTCGGTCGCATCGGGCGTCACGGCATCTACATCTCGCACAGCGCCATCGGCATAGACACCGGCTACATCGAAACCTCGCCGCTCAGTTGCCTGCAACTGCCCGACTTCATGCTCTACCAGACGTTCGCCGACGGTCGCACCGCGACGCATCACATCACAACCTTCATCCCCGAACCTCTGCGCGCCTTTCGTTAGAGAGTTTCGGCGTCCCACGAGAGATGCCCGCAGCACGCACGACAGTTTTTCCCAGATGGACAATCGCCGGACTGACGACGCTCGTCCTCATCCTGATTGTCGCCGCGAGCCTCGCCACATACGGCACGACGGAAGAGAGCTTCCGCTTCATCATCCGCGCAACCGCGCGACTCTCGCTCGCCCTCTTCACCTGCGCCTTCGTCGCCGAACCGCTCCACACACTTCTGCGCCCCAACGCCGCGACGCTTCATTTGCGCACACATCAGCCCGGCTTCTTCCTCTCGCTCGCGCTATCACATCTCGTTCATCTGCTGGCGATAATCGCCGTCGCAAAAACGACCGGCGGCGCGTCGCTCGCGGCTACGCCGCTCACGGAGATTCTCGGGGGCGCGCTGGCCTACGTCTTCATCGCAGCCTTCGCCCTCGCGTCACTCTCCGGCGCGCGCCGCACTAGCAGCAGCGCGCCGCCCGCCGCGCACGCGTGGCCGCGCCTGCATTCCTTCGGCATGCACTACGTCTGGTTCATCTTCATGTTCAGCTACGGCGCGCGCGCCGCCCGCTCGTTAGCCTATCTGCCCTTCGCGCTCCTGCTCGTCGGCGCGCTCGCGCTGCGTCTCTGCGCACGCTTTCAGGCCCAACCGTCCCGCCGGACGATGCGCGCCAAGTAAGTCCAAAGTCTAAAAGTCCAAAGTACAAGGACAAAAGTAACGCAAACAAAAAAGCGTCTCCGCTTTCCGCGTCGGGCGGCGGCTACGGGCTTTCGTGCGTCGTCCTGTAGAATGTTGTTCTAAATTTTTTCCAACAACACGAGACGGAGGCAAACACAACATGCTCAAAGAGGGCGATGTCGCACCCGATTTTTCGACCCGCGACGCACAAGGCAATCCGGTCAAACTATCCGACCTGCGCGGCCAGAAGGTCGTGCTCTATTTTTACCCGAAGGACGACACGCCCGGCTGCACCAAAGAGGCATGTTCCTTCCGCGACGCCTTCTCCGACTACGAGCAGCGCGGCATCAAAGTGCTCGGCGTCTCTCTGGACGACGAGGCTTCGCATCAAGCGTTCGCGTCCAAATTCAGCCTGCCCTTCACGCTACTCAGCGACACAGACCACTCCGTCGCCGATGCCTACGGCGTCTATGGCGAGCAAACGTGGGGCGACAAAAAATACATAGGCGTCGCGCGCAAGACCTTCCTCATTGACGAGCAGGGCAACATCCGCAAGGTCTTCGACAAAGTCAACGTCGAACACCACGCCGACGAAGTTCTCCAAGCGTTCGCCTGAGAACGTCCTGTAAATCAAACGTGGCTGGCAAAGCATAAACATAGAGGCAGCGGACGAATCCGCTGCCTCTACGATTTTACAGTTGATTGAAAATTCTCTCTCACGCGCCGCGCTCAAGGATGAAGCGCGCGAGTGCGTGCAGGAGGCGCGTCGGTCTTTGAATTTGCGCGAGGGCGGCGCGCGCTTCTTGGTGGACGGCGAGGGCGCGTGCGCGGGCCGCGTCGAGCCCGTAGAGGGAGACGTAGGTGGCCTTCGCGGAGCGCGCGTCTTTG
This sequence comes from Pyrinomonadaceae bacterium, assembly GCA_035537095.1. GTDB lineage: Bacteria > Acidobacteriota > Blastocatellia > Pyrinomonadales > Pyrinomonadaceae > DASWNP01. The sequence goes on along the minus strand of DATLMV010000156.1, from coordinate 15,980 downwards.
CCGGGGGTCTTGCCGAGATCGGCGGCGGTGGCGGTCACGTCGAGCAGGTCGTCCGTGATCTGGAACAGCAGCCCCGTCTCGTGTGCGTAGCGCGTGACGGCGGCGAGTTCTTCGTCGCTTGCGCCCGCGATGATTGCGCCCGCGCGGGCGGCGGCGGCGATGAGCGCGCCGGTCTTGCGCCGGTGGATGTGTTCGAGTTCCTCGCCCGTCACATCTGCGCGGGCTTCGGCTTCGAGGTCGTGCGCCTGACCGGCGACCATCCCTGCGGGCGTGCCCGCCGCGCGCCCGAGTTCCGCGACGAGACGGACGCGCACCTGCGCGCTCAGGCGTTCGTCGGCGGCGATGGTCTGGAAGGCAAGCGTTTGCAGGGCATCACCTGCGAGGATGGCGTGGGCTTCGCCGAAACGGACGTGACAGGTCGGACGCCCGCGACGCAGATCGTCGTCGTCCATCGCGGGCAGGTCGTCGTGCACGAGCGAGTAGGTGTGCAGCAACTCGAAGGCGCAGGCCGTGTCGAGCAAGTCCGCCTCGGAAGCGCCGAAGGCGAAACCGGCGGCGAGCAGGAGCGAGGGGCGCAGCCGCTTGCCGCCCGCGAAGAGACTCCAACGCATCGCCTCGTGCACGGCGACGGGCGCGAGGTCTGCGCGCGGCACAATCTCGTCGAGACGCGTCTCGACGAGCGCACGGCAACGCGCGAGAAACTCCTGCGCTTCCGCCAGCGCAGACTGAACATCCGTGAGCGCGTCCTCAGTCTCCGCGTGGGCGCGCGCCGGTGTGGTGTCGAGAGAATCAACCATCGTCGTCGTTTCGGTCGGATGCTGCGGTCAACGTTTGCGAATCGGTGAGCGATTTCAGAAGACGCTTTCGTCCGTCTCATCCGTCTCGTCTTCCTCGTCGGCAGCGGCGGCGACGCTGAACTCGTCCGTCTCGAACGCGCCGAGCAGCGTGCGCCCCTCGCCGTCGCTGAGCAGCACTTCGATGCGCCGTTCCGCCTCGTTCAGACGCTCCTGACACTCGCGCGAAAGACGCACGCCCTGCTCGAACAAATCCAGACTCTTTTCGAGCGGCAACTCCCCACGCTCAAGCTCGCGCACGACACGCTCCAACGACGCCAGCGACGACTCGAAACTCTGCGCCCCCGCTCCATCCTGTTTCTTCGCTTCCTTGCTCTGTTCTCGTTTTGCCATAAGTGTTTGCTGACGATGGACGATGGATGATAAGAGACGATAGACGATGGACGATGGAGAAAAGATTTCTGCTTGACCAGAGAATGTTAGACGACTGACAAGAAAACTTCCGGCCATTGTCTATCGTCCATCGTCTGACATCAGTTGTTCCTTCTGCGTCGCGGGCGGCGCGTGTTGTTGTCGGTCGGCGCGGCGTTGGGCGCGGGCTGCGCGGTGAGACTGCCGACGACGCGCGCGGCGATGGCGTTTGCCAGTTGGTCGTCCTTCAAGCCGACAACCTTCCAACGGTTTTCGTTGCGCTGCATGGTCAGTTCGGTCGCGGGATTGTCGGCGCGTTTGACGGTGACGACCGCCGTGTCGCCGTCTTCTTTGATGTTGTCCCACATGCGCGGCGCGGCGAGCGCCATCAGGAAGAAGGGCATCCGCCCGCCTTGCGCCGACATCTCTTTGACGCCGCGCACGAGTTCCGCGCGCACCTCGTCGTGCATCGCGGGCAGAAGGTTCGGCAGCGCGGCCTCGATCTGCTTGCGCGGCGCGGGGAGCGCGCCCATCCCGCCCGCGCTCGCCATCGCCTTGTTCAAGACCTGCGGCGCGAGACTCTGCGCGACGCGCTCCGTGTCGAGATATTCGTCAACCGTCTGCACGTCGTCGCGCTGCGCGGCGTCAACCAGCAGCGCGAGCGAATAGGCCGGACTCTTCTTGTAGCTCTGCCACCAGATGAGACCGCCGATCAGAGTCAACAGCAACGCGCCCGCGATAACGAGGCCGACGAGGGCGAGCGTTCGACGCCTGCCGCGCAGAGGGCCGCGCGCGCCGCCCGTCTGCTTCGTGTCGCCGACGTTGATGACGATGCGGCTCTGCTTGGGACGACCGCCGCCCGACTGTGAAGGTGAGTACATCTTTTCCCTATTCCTCCGCTTCTTCCACGCGACAACGCAGCGCGCCCTCGCTCAGACGCACGCGCACGCTCTCGCCGACCGCGACCGCGCGCGACGAACGAAGGGGCCGCCCCGACGCATCCTGCGCCAGCGCGTAGCCGCGTTGGAGGACGCCGAGCGGCGAGAGCGCGTCGAGCGAAGCGGCGGCGACGGCGAGACCTGAGCGCGCCGCGTCGAGCGACGACGCGGCGGCATGATCGAGCGCGGCCCGCGCGAGCGCGAGACGCACGCGAGCACGCGCTTCATGCGTCGCCACGCGCGCCGGAGAGAGCTTGCACGCGGCGGCGTCGGTTCTCCTGCGCGCGCGCGCGACCAGCCGCGACATGGATTTCTCAAGAGCGTGCGCCGCTTCGCGCGCGTTGTCGCGCGAGGCGCGCAGTTGCATTCGCACTTCGTCGAAGCCGTGCGACATCGCGGCCTCTTGCACGCGCGCGCGCTCTTCCACGAGACGAAAGCGCATCGCGCGCACGAGGTCGCGCGTCCGCCCTTCGACGTAAGCGAGTATCTCATCCTCACGCGCGGCGACCAGTTCGGCGGCGGCGGTCGGCGTCGCGGCCCGCACGTCGGCGGCGAAGTCCGCGATGGTGAAGTCTGTCTCGTGCCCGACCGCAGAGATCACCGGAATCAGCGAAGCGCGAATCGCGCGCGCCACCTCCTCCTCGTTAAACGCCCAGAGGTCTTCCGTCGAGCCGCCGCCGCGCCCGACGATAATCGCATCAATCCTCTCACGGTCGCGCCCCTCGTCGAGCGCGCTCAGGTGGTGTTCGTTGAGGCTGCGGATGGCTGCGGCGATCTCACGGCCCGCGCCTTCGCCCTGCACGCGCGCGGGCGCGAGCAGGATATTGACGGTGCGCGTGCGGCGCGCGAGCGTGTGCAGGATGTCGCGGATGGCCGCGCCCGTGGGCGACGTGACGATGCCGATGCGACGCGGCAGAAGCGGCAAGGGTCGCTTCAACTCCTCGTCAAATAAACCTTCCTTTGCGAGGCGTTCGCGCAACTGCTCGAAGGCGACGCGGAGCGCGCCCGCGCCGACGGGGTCGAGTCCTTCAACTACCAACTCATAATCGCCGCGCGGTTCGTAGACGGTCAGGCGTCCGCGCGCACGCACGAGCAGCCCGTCGGACGGGCGAAAGCGGATGCGACCGTTGACGCCGCGAAAGCAGGTCGCGCGTAGCTGCGCGCTCTCGTCCTTGACGGTGAAATACCAATGGCCCGACGAGTGCGCTTTGAAGTTGGAGATTTCGCCTTCGACCCACACGGCGGCGAAGCGGTTCTCCAACGCGCCGCGCACCTGCGAAGTCAACTCCGAGACGGACAGCGGTCGCCGCTCCGTCTCGTCGAACAGGGATAAAAGTAGAGGACTCTTCATCGCGTGTGTTCCCGATGATAGAGCCTTTCATCAGCCTGCGACAAGGAGAGGAATAAAAGTTAGAGGTTAGATGTCGGATGTTGGACGTTAGGAAGATAGAACTGCTTTCGGTTCTTATCCAACATCTGACATCCAACATCTAACCTCTGCTTTTCGCGTAGTAGCCCTGACGATAGAGGAGACGCATTTTTTGTTTGCGTAGTTCGGGGTTGACGATTTCGATTTTGAGTTGACGGAAGGAGCCGTCGCGCTGTTTGTTGGAGGGCGTGTAGGAGATGAGATACTGGGCGCGGAGTTCCTGTTCGATCTGTGCGAAGGCGGCGTCGAGTTCCGGTTTGCTCACGGGGAAGAAGGCGCGTCCGCCCGTCTGCTCGGCCACTTTGCGAAGCGCGCCCTCGTTCATCCCGTAATATTCGCGCTCGCCGATGCCGATGGAATAGACGACGACGTTGTGTCTGACGGCGAAGTCAATCGCCTCCTGCCGCTTGGTCGCGCTGCTGGTGTCTTCGCCGTCGGAGAGCAGGATGACGGCGCGGCGCGTGCGCTCGGGCGTCTGCGAGAGCACTTCGTTGACGGTTATCCAGAGGGAGTCCCAGATGCCCGTCCAGCAACGCGGGTCTTCGTCAACGGGGACATCGCCCGTGTTGCGGCATTCGGGGTTGTCGGGCGGAAGCTCGATCTTCACGCGGTCAATCGCCGCGCGCAGTTTCGCTTTGTCGTCGGTCAGAGACTGCTCGCTCGTCGGTTCGGCGTTGAAGGAGATGACGGTCATGCTGTCTTTGGCGGGGCGCAGCACACGCTCGACGAAGTCGCGCGCCGCCGACTGTTCGTCGGGCAGCGTCCGCTCCTGCGACTTGCTGGCGTCGAGCAGCAGGGCGAGCGAGAGCGGCAGGTTGGTCTCGCGCTCGAAGAGGGAAATCTCCTGCGGCTGGCCGTTCTCAAGGAGGCGCACGTCCTCGCGCTTGAGCGTCGTGACGAAACGCCTGTCCTTATCAACCGCCGTCAAAAGAACGTTCGTCAGGCTCGTGTCAACACGCACCACGTCGTCGTCTTCGTCAGGCGCGTTCGCACCATCTCGCGGCGCGGGGCTTGAGCTTGCGGGCGCGGACGCGGGTGAGACCTTGAGCTTGCGCTCGCGCTGTCGTTTGGCGGCGGGTTGCTGGCGCGTGACGGACTGCTTGGCCGTGTTCGCCGCTGCCGTCCACGCCGCGACGAAAGAGATTGCCAGCAGCAACGTCGCCGCCGTCGCAGCGGTGTGCCGCATCGTGCTCCGCAAACTTACTCTGCGCAAAGACATCTGCTTGTTCCCTCGGTTCGGAAGATTGAAAACTTAGGGGAGAGTTTCTTTGAACGTCTGACGTGGGAGAGTTGACGAACGCGTCTAAGGAGTCGTCGCCGTCGTCGCCTTGACCTCGACCGACGGACTCAAGCGCACGCTCGCATCTTCGCGCGCGACGCGCACACGGATGCGCGCCTCGCGTCGTTCGCTCGTGTCGGAGGCATAGGTGATCGTGTAGGCCGTCCGCAGTTGCGTGACGACATCGTCGTATGCTTGCTGCAACTGGTCGAGGCGCGTGATCGGATAATAGACGCCGCCGGAGATGCTCGCCAGCCGTCGTCCTTCCTCTTCGGCGCGCGAAGTGAGCGAGAGAAAGCGCGTGCGGACGGGGTCGAGCGTGGTCGCGGCATCGGGCGCGGCGTCGGAAGGGATCAGGCTCGAAGGGATGTAGAGCGGGTAGATGAGCGCGCCGGATTCGGTCGCCGCTTCGAGCACGGCGGGAAACGGAATGAAGGAGCGGTTGTCGTCGCCGTCGGAGAGAATGACGATGGCCGTGCGTTCGCCGCGCAGGGGCTTGAGCGTGTGGACGAGCGCGTAGGCGAGCGAATCATAGAGCGCGGTTCCGCCGCCCGCCTGAATCTTCTTGATGCTGCGCGCGAGTTGCTGGCGGTCGGTCGTGAAATCCGAAACGAGTTGCACGTCGTCGCGGAAGCTGATGATGGCGACGCGGTCTTGCGCGCTCGTCGTGTTGAGAAAAGAGAGCGCGGCCTTGCGGATGAAGTCCAGACGTTCCTCGACGCTCCCCGACACGTCGAGCAGCAGGACGAGATTGAACGGCGCGGTCGTCTGCAAAACTTCCCTGACGGGACGCTCCGCGCCGTTCTCGTAGAGCGTGAAATCCTTCGTCGTCAGACCGCCGATGGCCCGCCCGTGCTTGTCCGTGACGCTCGCGTTGACGCGCACGAGGCTCTCTCCGGCGCGCGTCGCGAGGCTTCCGGCGACGCCGCTGTTGGCGACGAGCGCGGGTTCTTTGAAACGCGGCGGGAGCGTCTGCGTGTAGTCGCCGACGAGACGCGGCGCGGTCTTGCGAATCGCGTCAATCAAATCCTCGTTGCCGCTGCGGATGATGGCGAGCGCGCTCTCGGTGAGTTTTCGTTCGCGCAGATCGCTCGGAACCATCGAGGGGTCGGAGACGCCGAAGAGGATGACGCCGCGCTCGGTCGCCAGCGCGAGTTGGATGCGTTCGTCGCGCTTCGCTTTCTTGTCGCCGAAGCGTCCCGAGATTTCATAGACGCCGCCCATCCGCTCTTTGATCTTCGGCAGCGTGACTTCGCTGTAGAAACGCGGGCGGCTCGCCGTCCATTGCAGACTGTACTTGAGCGAGTCGAGCGGAACGTCGGCGCGAATCGTCCCCGTGTCGGTCGTGACCTCCGCCGCCTCGACATTGCCGCTGATGTCAACCGCGCCGCCCTCCGTCTCTACACGCACGCGCGCGCGCAGCGGCACACGCACGAACAGGTCAATCCGCTCGCTCTCACGGCGACGCGTTTGCGCGGCCTCGTCTTTGGAGGGCGTGCCGGGACGCGTCTCGCGCGCCACTTCAACCGTGACCGTCCCGCCCTTGACGGAAGTTTGCAGGTCGCGCTCCGCGAGGCTCGCGCGTGCGGATTCGGCGCGCAGCGCGACGCCCCGCTTCTGTTCCTCGGAGGCCGCGACCGAGACGCGCCCGTGCGGGTTGCGAATCGTGATCTCGACGCGCTCCGGTGCGTCCAGATTGCGCTCGAAACTGGTCTGCGCGAACGAAGAGACGGCGCACGCTGTGCAGCAGATGAGCGACCACAGGAGCGTCGTCGAGAAACTTTTTTTTAAGCGAAATGCGCGCGAAGGGAGTTGCGCGGCGGAGTTCAGGTACAGCATAGGACTTGAATCTTACCCGCGCCGTGCGCCCCACTCAAGCCCGCGCGGGCGTTTTGTTCAGCAACCGATTGAGCCGCCAAAATACAGAACTGACGAACGCGTAAAATTTTTGCCCTTTACCTTTTTACTTTTACCTGATTTGACTTCGGTTATAATTCGCGGCGCGCGTTTCGAGCACGTCTTTGGACGCTCAAAATGACCGTTCACATTCGCGACGGTGAGTGCCACTTGAGAGGCGTTCTGTTTTGAAGAGCGCACATTTTCGTGAAAAATACGGGGGCGCGGACGAACGCGCGGCGGCGTTTTGTCATCTGATATTCTGTTAACGAGCCGCGCCCCTTTTTCTTCCTTCTGCGACCCTTTTTTCGTCAAATATGCCCGAACAGAAAAGAAACTTTTTCGTCCTCTTTGTGTCGGCCATCGCGGTTGCGCTGGTCGCGTTCGCGGCCCTGCCGGGTCACAGCCAGTCGTCGCCGAAAGTCGAGTCGCGCGATGCAGCGACGCAGCAGGTCGAAGTTTCAAAGACGAAGTTGACCGCGCTGACCAGACCGAAGACCGTCGGCACGACGGCGACGGGCGCGCAAGGGTTTCTCGCGGCGGCGACGCAGAACGCCGCGCTCCGAAACAATCTCATGTGGGCCTTCGGCGGCAAGCAGCAGCGCGGCTGGTATCTCTACATGCCGCTCATCAAGCGACTGCTCGGCACTGACGCCGCGCCTGATTCGAGCGAGTTTGCGCTCGCGCTCTCGCGCTGGCAGTCGGGCGCGGCGCTCACGCCGAGCGGCGTGCTGGACAGCGACACTCTCTACAAGATGGTCGAGACGTGGCAGTCGCGCCGCATCAAGCAGCGCAGCTACCCGCAGCCCGACCAACTCGTCACGGTTCCCGCCTCCGAATTCTGGGACGCCACGCGCCCCGAAGAACTGCGCAAGGTGGAGCGCGAAGCCTACGCCGCCTACAAGCGAATGGTCGCCGCCGCGTCGCTCGACCCGTCGCTCAAACTCGCCGTCACGAAGCAGGGCGAACTCGCGCCCGAAGAGAAGTTCCTCAAGATCATCTCCGCGTTTCGCTCGCGCGAATATCAAGAGCAACTGCGCCGCCAATCGCCCAACGCGGGCCGCGCCGGACTCGCCGTCAACAGCCCGCACTTCACCGCCCGCGCGCTCGACATCTACGTCGGCGGCGACCCCGTTGACACGAAGGACGCGAACCGCGCCATCCAGATCAACACGCCCGTCTATCAATGGCTCGTCAAGAACGCCGAACGCTTCGGTTTCTATCCCTACTATTACGAGCCGTGGCATTGGGAATACCGCGCGCACTAAACCATTGCAAATAAGCGAGAAGAGGAGACGTAATATTTACGTCTCCTCTTTTTTCAGCCAAAAAGTCCAATAAGCCGACGCTGCAAACGAACGTCAGAGAAAATCCGAAAGGGCGTGGAGCGAATCTTGTCTCTTGATTCACTCCGCGCCCTTCGTGTCTGTTCGGTTTTAGACGTGCGCTAAAGCACGACGCGCAATCGGCTTTAACGCCGCGTCGCGCGTGCTTTCGTGACCGTTCGCTTGCGCGTGGGCTGCCCGACGAGCGGGAGGAGTCGTCCGTCTGCGAGCGCGCGTCCCTGTTCGATGCTTGAGACTTCGACGGCAAACTTCTGTCCCGCGCCCGCGCGTGCGAGCATCCGCCGGAGCGTGCGCTCGTCGAGATTCGAGACATCAACGCCGCTCGATTCGAGTTCGGCGCGCAGGCGCGCGACCGTGTTCGTGCCCCGGTCGTAAACGTCCGGATAGATGTAGAGGACGCCGCCCTCGACGACGTGCGTGTCGTAGTTGATGTCAACGGACAGCGGCGTATCGAGTTTGGCGGCGAGCGTCTTCGTCGAGAGCTTGGCGCGCGCAATCTGCTTTGCGGAGACGGGCCACGCGTAGGCCGCCGTGATCTTTTCGGCGAGGTCGTAGAGGTCTGTGCGGAGCATGCGGACGCAGCCGTGCGAGACGAGATGCCCCAAATCCGCGACGCCCTTCGCCTGATGAATCAGGTAGCCGCCGCCGAGCGGAATTTTAACTTTGCCGAGCGGGTTGCGTTTGTCGCTGGCCTTGATGATCTCGCCCGCCGTGACGCCGGGCATCTCGCGCACCCAATCGCTCGCGGGCGGAATCCACGCCGGATTCCAGATGACCTCCGACGCCTGTCGCTCGCCGATGACGATGGGAAACTCCTTCATCCCGACGCCGACCGGATACGTCTTCACTTCCCGGCCGTCCTGCCAGAGCGTCAGGCGAAAGGCCGGAACGTCCACCGTGATTTCGATGTTCGGGTCGCCCTCGACGAGCGCGGCCCGCTCGATCCTGCCGCCGGTGTACTTGTCCGACCGCGCCGACTCGTGCCACTCGCTAGCCGTCGTGCCGACGGACGCGCGCCTGCCCGGTCGTTCCGGCGTCGCGCGTTCGTCCTGCGCCGCGACCGCGCCGAACGGCGTCCAAGCGTTCAACAACATCGCCGACATCAACGTCGCCTTGATAAACCAGCTTCCGTACTGCGGCCTCTTCATCCCACGTTCCCCCTCTGCATAGCCCACAAAATAGCGCGTCCCCTGACGCGCTCAAGCAACAAACGCTCATTTCCCCTCGACATTCCCAAACGGCAAAACGCCCCGTCATAGTTTGGTATGACTCCGCGCCGAAATGGTTGTCTCAAGGAAGATTTTAACAGGACGGACGAAATAAGAAAGGGAAAAAGGGGAAACGGTGAAATGGTTAAAGGGAAAAGGCGGGAAGATTAACGTGAAGATTAAGCGGGAGAGGCGAAGGGCTCGAAGCCGACGGTCTTCCGGTAGTTCCCTTTTAACCGTTTCCCCTTTTCACCCTTTCCCCCTCCCCTTTTGACCCTTTCCCTTTCCCCGTTTCCCCTTTCAAGTTTTTATCCGTCCGGCGAGGCGGGCGATGACGGCGGTGAGTTCGGCGGCGTCTATGGGTTTGGGGATGTGCGCTTGATAACCGGAGGCGATGGCGCGTTCGCGGTCTTCGGCGGCAGCGTAGGCGGTGAGCGCGGCGGCGGGAGTTTGTCCGCCTCCGGCGGCGGGAAGCGCGCGGACGCGCCGGATGAGTTCGTAGCCGTCCTCGTTGGGCAGACCGATGTCGAACAGGAGCACGTCGGGCGCGGCCTGCCGGAGAGCTTCGAGGGCTTGGGGCGCGGCGGGGGCGAGCGTGACGCGTGCGCCGCATTGTTGGAGCAGCGTCGAGAGGAGTTCGCGCGTGTCGCGGTCGTCGTCCACGACGAGCACGCGCAAGCCCGCGAGCGACGCGCAGCCTTCGAGCACGCCCCTGCTCGCGGCGGCGGCGTTTATCGCGTCGGGTCGCGTCGCGCCCCTCTCTTCTTCATCGCGCGCGACGAGCAGCGGGAGGCGGAGGCGGAAGGTCGCGCCCTGATTCTCGCCCGCGCTCTCGACGTGAATCGCCCCGCCGTGCAGTTCGACGAGATGACGCACGATGGCGAGTCCCAAACCCAGACCGCCGTGAACGCGCGTGATGCGACCGTCGGCCTGCCGGAAGCGGTCGAAGACGTAGGGCAGAAACTCCGCGCTGATGCCCTGCCCCGTGTCTTTAACACTTATCTCGGCGTTGTTTTCCACGCGCCGGAGACTCGCCTCGACGCGCCCGCCTTTGGGCGTGAACTTGATGGCGTTCGAGAGCAGGTTCCAGACGATCTGCTGAAGGCGGTCGGGGTCGCCGAGCACGGGCGAGGCCGAGGGGTCGAGCAGCACGCGCACGGAGAGTTCTTTAGCTTCGGCGGCGGGCCGCGCGCTGTCGGCGGCGGATTCGATAATCGGCGCGAGGTCAATCGGGCGGACGTTGAGCCGCAGTTTGCCGGTGATGATGCGCGACACGTCGAGCAGGTCGTCTATCAGTTGCGTCTGGGCGCGCGCGTTGCGCTCGATGGTCTGGACGGCGCGCGAGGTCATCCGCGTGTCGAAACTGGCGGACTTCATCAGGCTGGCCCAACCGAGAATCGAAGTCAGCGGCGTGCGGAGTTCGTGCGAAAGGGTGGTGAGAAATTCATCCTTGAGACGGTTGGCGGCTTCGGCTTCGGCGCGCGCGCTGCTCTCAAGTTCAAAGAGGCGGACGTTTTCGATGGCGACGGCGGCGAAGTTCGCCGCCATGCCCATCGCCGTCGCGTGCTCCTTTCGATAGGCCGAAGGCTCGTAGCTCTGCACCTCGATTGTCCCGACGATGCGCCCCATCACCGTCATCGGCGCGGCCAGAGACGACGCGGGACGCAGCCCGTTGTCTTCCCCGACGACGTAGCCCGGATGCCCGCGCTTGGCCGAAGGATAATCGTCGGTGATGATGATTTCCCCGGTGCGGACGGCGCGGCTGTTCGGGCCGGTCAGGATGGGCATCGGCGGCAGGTGCGACACGTCCAACTCCACACCGTCGCCCCAACCGAAGGCGGCGGTGCGCACGTCGCGCTGCGCGTCGTAGAGCGAGATGAAGAGACCGGCGCAGGGCATCGAGACGCATGTGAAGTCGAGCAGCGCGCGATAGATTGTCCGGAGGTCGCGCGCCGTCCCCAAAGCCTGCGCGAGCGGGACGAGCCTTTCGAGCAGGGCTTCGTATTCGTTGAGCGCGCGGCGTTCGGCGATTTGCAGAGCCTCTTCGGCGCGCTTGCGGTCGGTAATCTTCTCGGTGAAGATGATGACGCCGGAAATCTCCCCGTGCGCGTTGCCCCACGGGCGCACCTCCCAACGAATCCACTCCACCGTCCCGTCCGGCTTCCGGTATTGCTCCTCCTCGGCGCGCTCAATCGCACCCGCGAGCGCGCGCCTGTGTCCCTCTCGCCAATGCGCGGGCAGGTCGGGCACGACCTCGTAATGCGACTTGCCGATGATGCCCCGGCCTTCGAGATCGTTATCAATCAGCCAGCGACGGCTGACGACGACGTAGCGCATCTCGCGGTCGAACATCGCAATCGCGGCGGGCGCGTTCTCGATGAAGAGACGCAGCTTCGCTTCGCTCTCCTGCAAAGCCTGTTGGGCCTGCCTGCGCTCCGTGATGTCGTGGAAGGCGAGCACCGCGCCCGTCACGCGCCCGTCAACCATGATCGGCACGCACGAACAATAGACGGGAAACATCGTCCCGTCCTTGCGTATCCAAACGTCCTCGCGGTTCTGTATCGCCGTGCCGCCGCGCACGACGTTCGTCAAAGGACATTCCGACACCGGATACGGCCTGCCGTCCGGATACTTGTAGTGGACGCGCTCGTGCACGGAGCGGCCCATCAACTCCGATTCCCGCCAGCCGAGAATCCGTCGCGCCGCCGGATTCATAAAGGTCAGAAGCCCTTGGCCGTCTATCATGCACAGACCTTCGGCGGCGTTGTCGGTGATCGCCGACGTGAGGTTCAGTTGATAACGCAGGTTCTCTTCGGCGCGCTTGCGCTCCGTGATGTCTTCATGCACAAGCACCACTTCGCGGATTCGCCCCGCTTCGTCCTTCACCGGATAGATGAACGCCTGCACCCAACGACACGCCTCTTTGTTGGATGTGAGATGAGGGATGGTTTCGCTCGGGTCGTAGAGAATCGGCGGCACGAGAGAAGCTTCGCCCGCAAAAGCTTTGCGGATAAAGGGGAGGATGCCTTTCGTTTCGAGTTGTTGGTCTTCGAGGATGTTGTAGCCCGCGATCTGTTCGAGCGTCACGCCCCAGAGATTCTCCCACGCGCGATTGACTTGGACGGTCAGCCCGTCGGGAGAAAAAATCTGCGTGCTCAAAGGCGACTGCTCAATCAACGTGCGGAAGCGCGTCTCCGATGCCCGCAGCGAGTCGGCTGCGCGCCGCAGTTCGTCGGTCGAACGCTCCGCCGCCGCGCGTGCGCGCACCTGCGCCCGCGTGATAAAGAAGAAGACGAGCCCCGCCGCCAGCGCGCCGCCCAGCAGCAGCAGCAACACTATCAACGCCGGACGCAACACGAAAGCAACGACGCGCACACCGCCCGCCCCCGCATCCGCCGCGACGCAATCAGCCGCGACGACGGCGACACATAACAGCGTCAGCGACGGCCCGGCACACGCACTCCACGCGCGCCCCGCCGCGCCGCCCCTTTTCCCCGCACGCCTTTGCCTCTGAGGTTCCTGCACCACGCATCGAAAATATAGCCCCTCGCGGACACGAAAGAAAGCCCGTCTCAAGCACGGCGCACGTCAGGCTCACACGCGCGCGCCACCCATCCTCACGCCAGCCCGCGACCTTCCGCGACACACGCGCGCTCGCGCTCTCTTCAACTCTCGTCCGCGCTCCCCGTCAACCCGACGACCAGCATCAACCCGAGCACGACCCACACGATCAAGATAAACAGCGATGCCATAATCTTTCACCCACCTCTCTCGCCGCCTCAACCGGCGGCACACCTCTGCTCAACTCAATCGTCATGCCGCTCACAGATCCCCCCAACACGCCCAACTTTCCGCAACTTCCAAACACACCCCCTCGCAACCTGCGCGAGCACGCCCCCGCGCATGGCGAATTGCGAAAACCCAGAACGCACATGTCAGCTTTCGGACACACCCAAGCAGTTATAACAACCAACTGTCACGCCGCTACACCGCGTATTGACATCGTATATACGCAGGCTTTATATCTTCTCCTGATGGCTGTCAGCTACACGTTGCATCAGATTGAATTTGAATGGGATAGCCGGAAGGCTGCGGCAAATTTACGCAAACACAAAATCTCCTTCGAGACATCGTGTGAGGTCTTCTTCGATCCGTTTCTGCACGTCGTGGATGCGGGCGTCGTCGAGGGTGAACTGCGAGACGCGATCATTGGTCTGACCGTTAACTGGCGTCTGCTCTATGTCGTCTATGTCGAGCGCGACGATGTGATTCGCATTATCTCTGCTCGACCAGCCGAGAAATCGGAAAGAGATTTATATGAAAATCAATAAGCTGAAGCAGCGTTTGCAAAAGAGTCGCGCGATGACGACCATCAGCTTGCGCATTCCGGAAGATGTGGTTGACGAGCTTAAAAATATCGCGCCGCGTCTCGGGTTCTCCGGTTATCAGCCCTTGATTCGCGCCTACGTCGGTCAGGGGCTGCGCGCAGACCTCGAACGTCTCAACGAGCATCCGGACATCTCCAATCTCGTCGAGAGCCTGCGCCGTCATGGAGTCAAAGATGAAATCATCGCTTCCGCTCTGGCCGAAGTGAAAAGCCCGGTCGAAGCGGCCTGAACACTCATCGAACCCGTCGGCTCAATGGCAATCCTTTCATCGTTGTTTCATCCTTCCAAAAGCTTTTGCTTTTATCCGGCATCTGTTCGTCCGTCAGTTGCCGGAGAAGTACCAGAAGTAGAAGGCTTGGAAGATGCCGATGAGGAGGCCGATGACGGCTCCGAAGAGTTCGATGGTTTTGAGGTGTTGCTGCGCGACGGAGAGGACGAGGGTTTCCAGTTTCTCCACGGGGTAGCTTGAGACTTTCTGGCGGACGATGCCGCCGATGTCGAACTCGGCGATGGCCGTGGGGAGGCGTTCGCGGGCGGCGGCGGTGATGCGTTCGGTGAGTTGGGCGGCGGCGTCGCGGAGTTTCTGTTCGGGGAGATGGTCGGAGAGTCGTCCGATGGGCGCGATGAGGATGCGTTCGATCTGCGCGCCGAGAATCGAGTTGATGGTGCGCGCCGTCTCTTCGCGCGTGAGGACGGAGAGCAGGCTCTTGGAGAGAAAACTTTTGAGACGTTCGGCGGAATCGGGGCTGGCGTGTTCGAGCAGGGCGCGGAGCGTGTGCGGACGCAGGCGCGCGAGCGCATCGGTCGCATAGGCGGCGACGGACGTATGTAACTCGCTGCTCTGCGCGAGGGCGATGATGCGGTCGGAGACTTGATCTTTGATCATCTGCAACTTGTCGGGTTCGATCTGCCCGACGAGTTCGTTGATGGGGCGTGCGAGCACGCTGTCAATCGTCGAATCGAGAAACTCCTCGGCCTGCTGCTCGAAGGCTTCGCCGCGCAAGAATTCTTCGACGCGTCGCGGCAGCGTCTTGTTGACCATATCGTCAACTTCGGTGTGGATGCGCTCGCGCGAGACAAAGATTTTTTTGAAGAAGGAAAGCTGTTGATAATAGTCGTCAACTTCGCGCTTGATGAGCGCGCCGATTTGCGTGCGCGTCTTTTTATGCGTGGCAATCTCGGCGAGATGTTGGACGATGGGCGGCACTTGGCGGTCAATGCGCTGCTTGATGATGGCGACGGTTTCGGGCGTGAACATCTCGGCCAGCGTCGCGCCGCTCCCCGCCAACTCTTCGAGCCGCGCGCCGACGAAATCCCGCACTTTGGAAGTGAACGTCGGCTCGCTGACGATGCGCCGGAAACGGCTCTCGACGAAGGCGAGCGACTGCTCGAAGGTCTCCTCCTCGACCACTTCGCTCAAACGCTGCGCGAGCACTTCGTCAACGCGTCGCTCGATAAAACCGTTGACGGCTTCGGCAGTCTCTTCGCTCCTGAGAATCTCGGCGATGTATTCGCCGACGCGCATTTGCAGCGCGGAGAGCGCGTCGAGAATGTGCGGGCGGACGCTTTTGGGCAGGGCTTCGAGGAAAGACGGGTAGGGTTTATCGAGCAACTCGTCCGTGTAGGAATTGACGAAGCTCTCGACCTTGCGCTCGAAAAATCCGGTTCCGAAGAGAGCGTTGACGACCGTCTCCTGCGAGACGAGTTCGTTGCCGACGGCGTGCGCGATGGACTGCGCGAGCCGTTCGCGGTGGCGCGGAATCATCCCCTGCGGCCAGATTGTGATGCCCAAAAATTTGACCGGATTGTGCGGGCGAAAGAGCATCCGCACCGCCAGCCACGCCGCGCCGTAGCCGTGCGCGGTGGCAATCACGACAATCAAAGCAAGCTTGAACGCGAGGCTATGAACTATCGCCGAGATGTCTATGGCAACCACCTTTTCTCAGTCGCACGCCGCGAAATTTTCGCCAACCCCACGATGCTAAACGCACGCGAAGGAATGCGTCAAATCAGGGATGAGGGCGGAGGGCGGAGGGATGAATAAGAAATGATTTAATGATTGAATCATTTGTTCATTTCCTCGATGAATCAATGAACCGATGATTCGATGAATCAATCCTTTCATCCCTCACCCTGCGGCCCTCATCCCTTCTAATGTTGACATCAACGCGAGGACGACATCTTCGCGCCAATGGCGGGCGGCGACCTGCACGCCGACGGGGAGGCCCGCGCTTCCCTGTTCGACGCGTCGCGCAAGGCGTTCGACGATGTCGCGCGACGCCGTGCGGTCT
>DATLMV010000155.1:0-18098 GCA_035537095.1 Pyrinomonadaceae bacterium | reverse complement strand
AGTTTGAGAAAGAGACGCTCGACCTGCACGAGCTTTTCGAGGCGGGCGACAGTAACGACCCAGACGCGCGCCGCGCCGTCTTTTATCAGGTGGAACTACTCGTCGAAGAGGGCCTGCTCGAAGAACGCGGCAACGATTTTTACGCGCTCACCGCCGCAGGCCGCGACGCGGCGCAACATGCCGCTCCGGCGGACGGGGCGGAATAACCGGAGTGAGAAATTTTATCCCTTCGCGCCAACGCCCGACCGGCATCAGCAGCGCTTCGTTTACGCCGCTCCGCCGGTATTCATTTTAGAATCTATGGACTATTCCGTTTTGCCGCACATCAACGCCTGCCTGAACGCGACGAGCGGCCTCCTGCTCGTCGCGGGTTTCTTCTTTATCCGGCGGCGACGAGTGACGGCGCATCTCTCCTGCATGATCGCCGCGCTCGTCGTGTCGGTCTTGTTTCTCGTCTCTTATCTCGTCTATCACAATCATCACGGCACGACGCGCTTCACCGGGGAGGGGCTCGTGCGCCCCGTCTATTTCATCATTCTGGGGACGCATACGATACTGGCGGCGGTCATCGTGCCGCTCATCATCATGACGCTGCGCCGTGCGGTGCGCGGGGAGTTCGGGCGGCACATGCGTCTCGCGCGCTGGACGTTTCCGCTCTGGCTCTACGTCTCCGTGACGGGCGTCGTCGTCTATCTGATGCTTTATCAAATCTACCCGACGCGTTAGACAACAATCTTCCTCCGAAGCGCAAGACCATTTTCATGGACGGCCAAAACTCCAATCATCACCCTCTGCCTGCGACGCCGCCGGACGACAAACAACTCCGACGCCGCACGCCTTGGCCGCTCGCCGTCGTCGCCGTGCTCTTCGTCGTCGTGCCCTTCATCGCATGGTACGGGAGTTGGTTCGGGCGCGCTCTGAGCGACGAGCAGATTGAAGAATATTTGCAAGACGCGGGCAGGCCGCGCCGCGTGCAGCACGCGCTCTCGGAGATTGAACGGCGCATCGCCGCGCACGACGGTGGTGTCCGGCGTTGGTATCCGCAGATTGTGACGACAGCGGCCAACCCGCACGCAGACATCCGCCTGACCGCCGCGTGGGTGATGGGAGCGGATACTCGCGCCGCGGAGTTTCACGAGCCTCTCCTGCGTCTGCTGTCGGACGCGGAGCCTTCCGTGAGGCGCAACGCGGCCCTGTCGCTCGTCAGCTTCGGCGATGCGCGCAGCCGCGCGGAACTGCGCGCGATGCTTCGTCCATACACCGTCAGGGCGCGCAGCGCGGGAACTGCGCTGACCGCTTTGACGGAAGGCTCGCAGGTGCGGAGAGATTCGATGCTGGTGCGCTTCGAGACAGAGCCGAACGTGACGGGCGAACTGCGCTCGCCGCTCGACGGGAAGATCGAGCGTGCGTTCATCAAGACCGGAGACAGGTTTGAGAACGAGCAGGAACTCTTCGTGCTCGCGGCGGATGCCGTCACGGTCGGCAATGCGCTGGTCGCTCTCGGACGCGTCGGCGAGCCGGATGATTTAACGGATGTCGAAGCGTTTGCGCGCGGCGTGGAGGGGATGCCGGAGTACGTCAAAAAACAGGCGGCGCTGACGGCAGAAGCCATCAAGCGCCGCGCGGCGGAGAATCAGAAATAGTCTAGCGAGCGTTAGCGGGGGGCGCATCGGAGAGGACGAGGCCGTGCGCGGCTTCCCAATCGTCGGTCGGAATCATCTCGATGGCATCCCACGGGCAGCCGTCGAGAAACGCGCCGTCCGGCCCCTTGCTGATGCACTTCTGGCAGCCGATGCACAGGTTCGGGTCAACTTCGATACGCCCGAACGGCGGGTGGTCTTCGTCCGGAACCCAGAACATGCACGCCTCTATCGGGCAATACTCGATGCACGCGGGCGAGCCCGCACAACCCGTGCAGCAGTCGGTCGTGATGGCGAGTATCCTCGGCTTCTTCTTGCGCGCGGCCTTCCCGTCGCCCACCGACATCGGCCAATGCTTGTCAATAATCTCAATCATAATCTCTAGACGCGCGACCCGGCGCAACGCTCCTTCCGAACTTCTGCAAACCGGAGACACTTTAACATGTCAGACAGCCGCGCTCAATCATCTTGTTCTGAAATCCGAGCGACGGCGAAAGAATCGTCGAGACAAGGGACAGGTCATCCGTCCGGGACTTGATAATCGAAAGCATCTTTTTCTTTAGCAACCATCGGGCAGACCATTTTGTCGTCGCCCGCAAAGGTTTTGCTTGCGCGTCTCATCTGCTTTCAGGGCTTACCGGGAAAGCTAGACTCCGCGCCGGTTCATGGTAGAATCAACGTCAATCTGTCAAAGAAATTCTGCTGTCGTGATAGTCGCTCAAAGGTAAAGAGTTGCGGTCGAAGAAAGGCGACCGGAGGCGTCGGGCGCGCACACGCGCACGGACGCTCAAACTTAAAGCTACGCATGAGAACCACCGCTGGCATATTCAATTCACGCGCCGACGCCGAGCGCGCCGTCGAGAGCCTGCGCGCCTCGGGCGTGCCCGACGAACGCATCAGCCTGCTCAGCCCCGGCACGAGCGCAGAAGAGTTTGAGCAGTCCGTGCCGACGACCGAGACGGAACAGCCCGGCATGGGCAAGGCTCTCGGGGGCGCGGTCGGCGGCGCGTTGGGCGTCGCGGGCGGCCTGCATCTCGGCGCGGCGGCGGCGAGCCTTTTCGTTCCCGGCGTCGGGCCGATTCTCGCGGCAGGCATCATCGGCGCGGCGTTGCTCGGCGCGGGCGGGGCGGCGACGGGAGTCGCGGCGGGCGGCGCGTTGGAGAACAACATCGCGGAAGGGTTGCCGCACGACGAGTTGTACGTCTATGAGGACGCTTTGAGGCAAGGGCGGACGGTCGTCGTCGCCGTCGCGGAGACCGACGAGCAGGGCGAGGCCGCGCAGCACGCTCTGGAAGACGCCGGAGCCGAGAGCCTCGACGCGGCGCGCGAGAGTTGGTGGGTCGGTTTGCGCGACGCCGAGGCCGCCGAATACACGGGGCAGGGAGGCGACTTCGGGAGCGACGAGGCGGTCTATCGTCGCGGCTTCGCGGCGTCGCTGCACCCGCGAATGCGCGGGCGTTCTTTCGTTGATGCGGGCGAAGAGTTGCGCGGCGGCTACGAGAGCGACTTCGAGCACGAAGCCTTCCGGCGCGGCTACGAGCGCGGGCGCGCGTATCATCAGAGCTTGCAGGAAAAGTACCGGCAAGGCTCTTGAGGAGAGATGTAGCCGTCTTGAGAGATACGTTGTTGAGCGTCGGCGTGATGGTCGTCATTCTCGCCCTGAGCGCGTTCGTCACCAACTGGTTTGCGCGCACGATGTACAACCGCTGCACGGCCTGCTCGACGCTCAACGCCCGACGCCGGAAACAATGTCGCTCGTGCAGCCGCGAACTACCTTGAGGAGATTCCCGCGTGCTTCGTCCGCGAATCCGTTTAACTTTCCTGTTAACTTTCCTGTTCTGCCTGCTCAACCTTTCTGTTATGACCAACGCTCAAAGCCCGACGCCGCCCGTCCCGCCCGAATGGGCGACCCACACCGAGAAGACCGACTACCGCGAGACGCCGCGCTACGACGACACCATCGCCTACGCGCGCAAGCTCGACGCCGCCTCGCCTCTCATTCAATACAGGGAGTTCGGGCGCAGCGGCGAAGGACGCGCGCTGCCTCTGCTCGTCGTCGCCGAAGGCGGGACGATGTCGCCGCAGTCCGCACGCAAGGCGGGCAAGGCTGTCGTCCTCATTCAGGCGTGCATCCATTCGGGCGAGCCTGACGGCAAGGACGCAGGGTTCGCGCTGCTGCGCGACATCGCCGTCACGAAGACCGTCGAGGGGCTGCTCAGTCACGTCGTCGTGCTCTTTATTCCCATCTACAACACCGACGGGCACGAGCGCGCCAGCCCGTACAACCGCATCAATCAGAACGGCCCCGCAGAGATGGGCTGGCGCGGCAACGCGACCAACCTCAATCTCAATCGTGACTACATGAAGGCCGAAGCGCCGGAGACGCGCGCGTGGCTGCGTCTCTGGAACGAGTGGAATCCTGACCTGTTCATAGATTGTCACGTCACGGACGGCGCGGATTTTCGTTACAACATCACGTATCTGTACGAGCGACACGCGAACGTTGCCGCGCCCGTCAGTCAATGGTCGCGCGCGGCTTTCGATACGAAGATCGTTCCGGCGACCGAAGCTTCCGGCAACGTGCTCTCGACCTATCTGGTCTTCCGCGACAACCGCGACCCGCAAAAGGGTTTGGAGAGTTTCATCGCCACGCCGCGTTTCTCGACCGGCTATTCCACCGTGATACGCAATCGCCCCGGCCTCCTCATCGAGACGCACATGATCAAGGATTACCGCTCGCGCGTGCGCGGCACGTACGACCTTTTGCGCGCGACGCTCGCAGAGGTCAACCGCGACCACGAGAGCCTGCTGCGCGCCGTTCGACAGGCCGACGAGCAGACTTTGACCGAGGGGCGCACCTTCGACCCCGCGCGCCGCTTCGTGCTCGGCATCGAGTTCACGGAGAAGCCCGCGCCGATGCTGCTCAAGGGGTTCGAGTACCGGACGGAGTTGAGCGACGTTTCGGGGACGATGCGCGTCGAGTGGGGGACGAAGCCGCAGGATTTGAACGTGCCCTTCTACGGCGAGGCGGAAGCCTCCCGCACGGTCGCGCCGCCGCTCTTTTACGTCGTCCCCGCGCAATGGACGCAGGTCATTGACAAGCTCGCGGCGCACGGCCTGCGCTTGCAGCGTCTCGCTTCCGCCGCGACTCTGGAGGTTGAGAGTTATCGTTTTCGGGATGTGAAGTTCGGCGCGGCCTCTTTTGAGGGGCGGGTGATGGCTAGTTTCAAGACGGAGCCGGTGCGCGAGCGTCGGAGTTTTCCGGCGGGTTCGGTGGTCGTGCCGATGGCGCAGGCGTCGGCGCGCGCGGCGGTGCACCTGCTTGAGCCGGACGCGCCGGATTCTTTAGCGGCTTGGGGCTTTTTTCATCCGATTTTCGAGCAGAAGGAGTACGGCGAAAACTACGTGCTCGAAAAACTGGCGCGCGAGATGCTGGCGAAAGACGAAAAGCTGCGACGTGAATTCGAGCAGCGCATCGTCGCCGACCCGAAGTTTGCGTCGAGCCCGCGCGCGCGTCTGGAGTTCTTCTACGAACGCTCGCCCTATTACGACCCGCTGATGAACGTCTATCCGGTCGGGCGCGTCACGTCGCCGTTGGAGGCGCGTCTGGTAGATTTTTAAAGATTGATGAGAGGGAAACTCTGTTCGCCGTCCGGGCGGGCGAGGGCAGACAAGAAAAGAGGCGAACGCCGTCTAAAGGGTGTTCGCCTCTTTTCTTGATTCAGTTGTCGAGTGCGTGCGGAAGCCCGCTTAAACCGTGCGGCGTCCCGTCACGAGGTTGATGACCAGAATCACGAGCGCCACGAGAAGCAGCAAGTGAATGAACGGCCCGATACCATAGCCAAAACCAAGAAGCCACAAAACCAGAAGCACTACCAGAATTGTCCACAACATGTTCGCCTTCTCCTTTTTGAGCGTCGAATTTCGATTAAACCCTCTATCGGTTCTATTTGAACCCGCCTGACATCTCTTGGGAGCAACGGCTGTGCCAACAGTTGAAAGTTTCCCGCGTGATTCTATAAATCCTGTAAATTGAACCATTTAACATGCCCGACGGGGCGTCTATAACTAATTCTGGAAAGCACGGATGTATTGAATTGTGCCGAATGTGCCGACAACGGTTTTGCGCCTGTGTCCGAATATCAGCCAAGTGCGGGTCAGGCGACAGAGTGAGCACCCGATTTTGCTCAGGCGGGGAGCGGAAAAGGAGTCTTTCGGGGCGTGTGCGGGGCGTCGTCAAAGCCAATCGTGACAAAGAGTTGGAAATTTTGGACGCGAAGTAAATCCGCGCGCGGGCGGCAACCGTAAAGTCTCGGCGTTCATCGGAGAAAGCGTCGGTTGACGCGGACGGCGTCAGAGTGTAGAAGACTTGAAAATCGGGTTTCTCGGATTGATTAGGTGATTTTGCTGGACTTCACAAGACGGCGGCTGCTAAAGTGGAATTCGTGGCCGAAAGAGGCGACCTCCAACGCCTCCGCCAAAGTTCAGATAGTCAGGTTCGCTCCGAAAGTCTCCGCAATAGGGCCTTTCTTCAACGTTTCCGGCGACTCATCCGTTTTCAGACTCTAAAAGAATCCAAAAGCAAGGGCGCAGCGTTTCCCCAAGAATCCGTCGCGCCGTTGCTCGGGAGAACTGTTTATGCCTTTACCCCGTTTAATCCCCCGCAAGCAAAAATCAACCGTGGCGATAGCCGCCGTCGCGCTCCTCTTACTGCTCTCGGCATTGATCACTTTTGAACTCTTCTACAAGCGCGCGCAGGTCGTCGTCCACCAGATCAACTACACGCAGTTGCACACGCTCGGCGAGGCGTCCGACGCGCTCTCGCTGAACGTCGAAGGCGAACTGCTGACGGTCAGGCAGAAGGACGGCTCGCTCTCGCAGACAGTCGTCACCAACGAAGCCGCGCAGCAGGAGATTGTTCGCACGTTTACGCGCAACAGCGTGCCCGTCGAATTTCAGTCGCAGCGTCCCGGCACGCTGATGACCGCGCTCAGTTGGGGTCTGCCGCTTCTGACGCTGTTCGCGCTCGGTTTTCTCGGCTGGCGCATCTACGCCAGCATGGGCGGCAACGGCGACTTCTCGCTCGAAGACGCCAGCGGCGGCCAGAACGTCACCTTCGACGAAGTGGCCGGTGTTGACGAGGCAAAGGCCGAACTCTCCGAGACCATCGAGTTTCTGCGCGACCCGCTCTGCTTCGGTCGTCTCGGCGGACGCGCGCCGCGCGGCATCCTGCTCTCCGGCCCTCCCGGTACGGGCAAAACCCTGCTCGCACGCGCCGCCGCCAACGAAGCCAAAGTCCCTTTCCTCTCGGTTTCGGGTTCGAGTTTTCAAGAGAAGTTCGCGGGCCTCGGAGCGGCGCGCGTGCGTCGGCTGTTCGCGCGTGCGCGCAAGCTCTCGCCCTGCGTCGTCTTCATTGACGAGATAGACGCGCTCGGTCGGCGTCGCGGGCGCGGCACGGATTCCGCCTCCGCCGATCAAGACCAGACGCTCAACCAACTGCTCATCGAGATGGACGGCTTCGAGCAGTTGAGCGGCGTCGTCGTCATCGCCTCGACCAATCGCCCCGACATCCTCGACCAAGCCCTGACGCGTCCCGGTCGTTTCGACCGCGAAATCACCGTCAATCTCGCAGACCTGCGCGGACGCGAGCAGATTCTCCGTGTCCACGCGCGCAATCTCAAACTCGAAGCGGGCCTCGACCTCCACACCATCGCGCGCGGCACGCCCGGCTTCTCCGGCGCAGACCTCGCCAACCTCCTCAACGAAGCAGCCATCTCCGCGACGCGCGACGGCTCCGACGGAATAGGCAGCAAGCACGTCGAATACGCGCGCGACAAGATTCTGATGGGCGTCGAGCGTCACGGCTTTATGATGGACGAAGACGAGCGTTACGCGACGGCGGTTCACGAAGCGGGCCACACGGCGGTCGGCGTTGACGTGAAGCACGGCGACCCCGTGCACAAAGTCTCCATCCTGCCGCGCGGTCGCGCGCTCGGCGTCACGATGTCTCTGCCCGAACGCGACCGCTTGATGAAGCGTCGGGAATATCTGGAAGACCAGATCGCAATCCTTCTGGGCGGTCGCGCCGCCGAGATGCTCCTGCTCGACACGATGACCGCCGGAGCCTCCAACGACATCGAACGCGCCGTCGAGATGGCGCGCAAGATGGTCGCCGAGTTCGGCATGAGCCCGCTCGGGCCGATTCATCTCGGCAGACCCGAAGACCCGCACAGCCAGACCATGCTCGACCGCATCGAGCACGCGACGGGCGAGATTATTGACGCCCAACTCAAACGCGCCTGCCAGATGGTTGACGCCCGCCGCGCCGAGATTGCCCGCCTCGTCGAAGGCTTGATGGAACGCGACACGCTCGAAGCCGAGGAGATTTATCAATGCTTCGGCAAGCAGTTCAGACAACAAGCGGCATAAGAGAAGTCAGCACTAAGCGTTGAGCGGTAAAAACAGGGAAGCGGTGAGTTAGCAAACTCGCCGCTTCTTTCTTTTCTTCTAACTGCGCTCTATCTCTCGCGGGCTTGATTAGCGGCGCACATCTCCTGTAAGTTTCTCGTTGTTGCTTTCGACTCCCGAAAGGCGTGCGCTCACGTCTTCTTATCCTGACAAATTCGTTTAGCAAAAGCGGCGATGGCCTATCCCAACGTCGAACGGCTCGAACTGCCCATCCTGCAAGAACTGGTCGCCACGGGCGGCACGGACGACGTGCGTTTTCTCTACGAACGTCTCGTCGGATACTTTCCGCAACTCGAAGGGGTGGAGATTCACGCGGGCAACAACGGTCATCATCTGGCGTCGTGGCGCAAACTCGTCCAACGCGCCGGACGCTCTCTCGACGAGAAGCGTCAACTCGAACGCCAGCGCGGTCGCTGGACGATCACTGTGGCGGGGCGCAAACGCGCGACCGAAGAGGAGACGCAGTTCTCCTTCACGGACACCGCCGCGCAGTCGGCAAACGTCGCGCCCGCGCTCTCGCACACCGACGTGCAGCAGATGCTATTGGACATCGGGCGCATCCTCGGCCATCATGCGCAGAGCGAGTTTGAGTATTACGACGTGGTGTGGCGCGCGAGCGAGGCCAGCCCGCGCTTGAGCCACGTCTTTGAAGTGCAGCACAAGGGCAACATAGACAGCGCGCTCGCCAAGTTGAAGCACGCCTACGACGCGCAACGCAGCAAGCCCTTTCTCGTCGTCGCCAGCGAGCGCGACACCAACCGGGCGCACAAGCAGATGAGTCTCGCACGCACGGGCGCGTTCCACGAGATAGGCCGCGTGACGACGATTCTCAGCTTTGAACAACTCCGCAGGCTTCACCGCGCTCTCGCCTCGGTCGAAGACCTGCTCACGCAAATCTTTGAGTAAATGCTTTGAGTAAATGAACGCCTCCACCCCCCTCAGAAGACAGTATCTCGAAATCAAGCGGAGACACGCCGACGCCATCCTCCTCTTCCGCATCGGCGATTTCTACGAAGCCTTCGACGAAGACGCGCGCCTCCTTGCGCGTGAACTCGGCATCGTCCTGACATCGAAACCGATGGGGCGCAACATCCGCGTCCCGCTCGCGGGCGTTCCCGTCCATAGCCTCGAACGCCATCTCGCGCGCCTCATCTCGCGCGGCCATCGCGTCGCCATCTGCGAACAGTTGACCGACGCGCCCGTCAAAGGCGAAGCCGGACGCGGGCTCATCGAGCGCGACGTGGTGCGCATCGTCACGCCCGGAACCGTGCTTGAGACGGGCCTCCTCCGCAGCAAGCAGAACAACTATCTGGCCGCGTACGCAACCGACGGGCGACAGGTCGGCCTCGCCTACGCCGACATCACGACGGGCGACTTCGCCGCCACCGAACTCGAACGCGCCGCCGCCCTCCCCGAACTCGAACGCATCGCGCCCTCCGAACTGCTCCTGCCGCGCGGCTTAAACATAGATACCGCCAACATGCCCGGCCACATTACGCGCCTGCATGATTCCAACTTCGAGCACGCGAAGGCGCGCGGCGTGCTGCTCCGCCATTTCGAGACGCGCACGCTCGCGCCCTTCGGTCTCAAGGATTGGCCGCTCGCCACCGCCGCCGCCGGTGCGCTCGTCGCCTACCTGCGCGAGACGCAATCAATCGTCGCCGAACAGTTGACGCGCCTCACCAGTTATCACACAGAGTCCTTCATGATGCTCGACGCGGCGACCGTCCGGAGCCTTGAGATTTTCGACGCGGCGGGCGAGACGCCTTCGCTGCTCTCGACGCTCGACCGGACGCGCACGGCGATGGGCGGACGCTGTTTGCGCCGCTGGCTGCGACAGCCCTTGCTGGACGTGACCGAGATCACGCAGCGACAAGAACAGGTCGCATGGTTCGTCGCACACGAGGATGCGCGCGCGGAGTTGAATGCCGCGCTCGAATCCGTCTATGACCTCGAACGACTGTCGGCGCGCGCGCGTGCGAAGCTGGCGACGGCGCAGGAAGTGCTCACGCTCGGGTTGAGTTTGGAGATGATTCCGCGCATCCGCGCCGTCCTGCAACGCGACGCCAAGCGTTTCGGCGCGAGCCTCTCTGCGCTCCCGACATGCGAAGCGACCGTCCGGCTGATTCGCACGGCCATCGCCGAGGGCTTGCCGACGCGCGCGGCGAAAGTGAGCATCATCCGCGAAGGTTATTCGGAGGAGTTGGACAGCCTGCGCGGTGTGCTGCGCAACGGCAAGACGTTTCTCGCCGAGATGGAACAGCGCGAGCGCGCGCGCACAGGCATCAAGAGCCTGCGCGTCGGGTACAACAAAGTGTTCGGCTACTTTATCGAGGTGACGCGCCCGAACCTGCATCTCGTCCCGGCAGACTACACGCGCAAGCAGACGCTCGCGCAGTCCGAAAGATTTATCACGCTCGAACTCAAAGAGTATGAGTCGCTCGTTTTGAACGCGCAGGAACGCGTCGAGGAGTTGGAGACGAGTCTTTTCCGGCGCGTCTGCGCGGAGGTGGGGAAGGGGCGCGAGGAGATACTCGCGGCGGCGTCGTTGATTGCACGGATGGATGCGTCGGCGTCGTTCGCAGAAGTGTCGGCGAAGTTCGGCTACGTGCGTCCGGTCATCTCCGACACGCCCGCGCTACGCATTCTCGACGGGCGGCATCCCGTGCTCGAACGCGCTTTTGAAGATGAGACTTTCGTCGCCAACGACGTTGCGCTCGGCGGCGACGACGCGCCGGAGATAGCCCTCATCACGGGGCCGAACATGTCCGGCAAGTCAACCTACCTGCGGCAGACGGCGTTGATTGTGTTGATGGCGCAAGCGGGATGTTTCGTGCCCGCACGCGAGGCTTCGGTGGGCCTATGCGACCGCATCTTCACGCGCATCGGGCTCTACGACCGCATCGGCAGCGGCGAGTCAACATTTATGACCGAGATGGTCGAGACCGCGCAGATACTTCATCACGCGACGCCGCGCTCGCTCATCCTCTTGGACGAACTGGGTCGCGGCACTTCAACCTACGACGGTCTCGCCGTCGCGCGCGCCGTCCTCGAATACATACACAATCACCCGCAGCTACGCTCGAAAACGCTCTTCGCTACGCACTATCACGAGTTGACGGAGGTGTCCGCCGTGCTGCCGCGCCTGCAAAATCTGCACGTCGAGATTGCCGAGCAGGGAAGCGATCTGGTCTTCCTCTACAAAATCAGTCCGGGCATCGCAGAGAAAAGTTACGGCGTCTATGCGGCGAAACTGGCGGGACTACCGCGCCCCGTCGTCCGCCGCGCGACCGAACTCTTGAGCGCATACGAAGCCGGACGCGACGCCAACGAAGCACACGCTGCCCATGACAACACCGGCAACGAACGTCTCCCCGTCTCCGCGCATAACAACAACCTCCCCGAACATCGTCTCACGCAAGCCCTCCTCGAAACAGACCCCGACGCCCTCTCGCCCGTCGAAGCCCTGATGAAACTCTTCGAACTCCGCCGTCTCGCCGCAGGCGAAACAGACAACAACGTCCGCGCGCTCAAAACAGCGTGAGCAGGCAGGGATGAGGGCGGAGGGATGAGGGATGAATAAGAAATGATTGACTCATTTAGTCATTGAATCATTTTCTCAATGAATCAATGAACAAATGAGTCAATGATTAAATTCTTTCATCCCTCATCCCTCCGCCCTCATCCCTTTCTCACGCCGGGTCGGTGTGTATCTGGACGCGGGAGCGGGGGATTTCGGCTTCGATGGCGCGGAGCACGCGGACGGTGAGAGCGTGGGCTTCGACGAGGCTCTGGCCGCTTTCGACTTCGAGGTGCAGGTCTATGAACTTGTAGGAGCCGGAGCGTCGCGTCCGCAGGTCGTGGAAACCGACGACGCCTTCGTCGCGGAAGCTTCGGACGACCGCGTCCACCGTCTCGTCAATCTCGACGGGCAGCCGCCTGTCCATCAAGACATCTATGGACTCGCGCGCGACGCTGACGGCAGTCCAAAGAATGTATGCGGAAATTCCCAGAGAGATGAGCGGGTCGGCGAGGGGCCAACGCGTGAGCGCGGTGATTAACAACGCGACGAGGGCCGCGCTGTTGGTGTAAACGTCGGAGGCGTAGTGAACGGCGTCGGCTTTCAGGGCGGGCGAGTCGGTCGCGCGCGCGGTACGCCGGAGTTTGGCGACGAGCGCGGCGCTGACAAATGCCGCGACGAGCATCGTGGCGATGCCGAACCACTCGAAGTGTGTCTCGAAGGGTCGGGCCAACCTGCGCACGGCTTCGCGGATGAGAAAGAAACTGGAAGCGGCGATGAAGAAGGCTTGCAGGAGTCCGGCGAGCGATTCGGCTTTGCCGTGCCCGTAGGCGTGGTCTTCGTCGGGCGGGCGCGAGGCGGCGCGCACGGCGATGAGGTTGACGAAGGAGGCGAAGATGTCCATCGCCGAATCGAGCAGCGACGCCCACACGCTGATTGAGCCGGTGAGCCACCCCGTCGCCAGCTTGAGCGCGACGAGAAAAGCGGCGGCGATGATGGAAAGGCTCGCCGCGCGGTTCTTGTCGCGCGTCTCGGCGGCGTGTGCCTCCGGCGTGTGCTGTGTCGGTGCGGCGGTTGACAAGAGCCTTTGTCCTGCGTCTCCGGTTGTGCGGGCCAACGTCGCCGGTCTACGGGCCGCGCCGCCGGAGTTCAATGCCCGATGGCGTCGGGACGTTCGGAAACTTCCTCGACGGCGCGCGAGCGCGTGCGCCATGTGACGACCGCGACTCCGGCGAAGATTAAGAGGGCGGCAATCAACGTCCGCCACGTCGCCTGTTCATCTGCGCCGAGGACGAGCGGCGCGAGCGCAAAGGCGATGAGCGTCTGCAAGTTGATATAGACGGCGACCGTGCTCGGCGGGACACGCGCCAGCGCCCACGCGTTGAGATAGTATGCGCCGACCGTCGGCACGATGATGATGTAAGCGACGACGAGCCAGAGCATCCAGCCGAAAGTCTCCACAGGCGCTTGCGCGAGATAATAGCCGCCGAAGGGAATCGCCGGAATGCAACCGAACACGAAGAGCCATGTGATGACGGTCAGCGCGCCGTAGCGTTTGATTAAATCCTGCGAGATGGCGATGTATGCGCCGTAGCACATCGCGTTGGCGACGAGTAGGAGATTGCCGAGCGTCTTGTCGCCGGAGAAATCGGCGCGCAACGGGTCAATCAAATAGACGACTCCGGCGGCGGCGACGAGCGTGCCGAACGCCGAGCGCAGCGTCGCCCGTTCAAAGCCGAGCAGCGCGCTGAAGACGAGCGTGAAGATGGGGATGGCCGTGCCGAGCAGCGTCGCGTTGATGACGGTCGAGAGGGCGAGCCCGCGCGTGAAGAGAAACTGGTTGAGCACGACGCCGAGCAGGCTATAAAGCGCGAGCCGCGCGTAATCGCTTCGACGCTTGATGCGCGTGCCGCGCGTGAAGAAGTGAATCAGCGAGAAGGCGATGGCCGCGCCCGTGATGCGGAGCGCGACGAGGCCCGAACTCGGCAGGACGCGCAGGGCAATCTTGCCGATAATCGGCCACGTCCCGAACATCAGTTGCACGGACAAAAGCGCGAGGTGCGGCCCGACGCCACCGGCGCGCCGTTCGGACACGACCGCGCTCATCTGGCCCGCACCCGTCGCGCACGCCCTTCAAGTGAAAATCCGTAGCCCTTCAATCCCTTTGACTCTTTCGCGTCCGCTGCGGAATCGCTCACACGTGTCGCGCCGAAAAATTCGTCTCTCTCGTCTCGTTAGCTGTATTCGCCCGCGCGCGCGCCCGTGCCTTCGGCTTCGGAGGCGGGAGATTCGCCGCCGCTGCCGGAGGATTGTCCGGCGGCCTGCCCGCCGATTCTCGACTCGTCCTCTTCGGGGCGCGGCACGGGCGCGTTCGGCTCGTCGCGTTCGGGCTGCGGGTTGATGGCCTGCTCTTTTTTATCCTGTGTGCTCATGTGTCCTCCCTGTCCTTGTTGTTTGATGAAGAGAATCGTTTCAGACCATCAGCAGGAGCGGGTTCTCCAAAATCTTCTTGAAGGTCTGGAGAAACTTCGCGCCCGTCGCTCCGTCAATCACGCGATGGTCGCACGACATCGTGACGCGCATCATCTGCCGGACGACCACCTGCCCGTCGCGCACGACCGGCTGCGCGCCCATCGCGCCGACGGCGAGAATCGCTGCTTCGGGCGGATTGATGACGGCGGTGAAATCGTCTATGCCGAACATGCCGAGATTGCTGATGGAGAATGTCGCGCCCGTATATTCTTCGGGCTTGAGACGGCGCGCGCGCGCGCGTTCGGCGAGCTCGCGCACCTCGCGGCTGATCTGCCCGATGGTCTTGCCGTCGGCGGCGCGGACGACCGGAGTTATCAAACCGTCTTCGATGGCGACGGCGACGCCGATGTCGGCCCGCTCGTAGAAGCGCAGAGACTTCTCTTGAAACGAAGCGTTGACCGAAGGATGTTGCAAGAGCGCGACCGCCGCCACCTTGATGATGATGTCGTTGATGCTGACCTTGAGCGACGTGTCAATCTCGTTGATTTGACGACGCATCTCCGCCGCCCTGTCCATCTCGATTTCGGTCGTCAGGAAGAAGTGCGGGATGGGGCCGAGCGACGTGACGAGACGGCGCGCGATGGTGCTGCGAATCGTCGTCAGCGGCTCGTCGCGGTACGGCGAAGCGCCCTCGACGCTCGCGGGCGTGTACGCGGGCTGCTGTTGCGCGGCGGGCGTTTCGACCGTCGGCGTTTGGCGTTGTGCGGTCGGTTGTTGTGTCTCCGCAGGTTGCGCCGGTTGTTGTTGACCGCCCGCGTTGATGGCGGACTCGATGTCGCGCTTGACGATGCGCCCGCCGGGGCCGCTGCCGCGTAGAGACTTGAGATTGATGCCCGCGTCGGCGGCCATCCGCGCGGCGATGGGCGAGACGATCAGACGCCCGCCCTCCGCTTGCCCGCTCTGCCCGTTGCCCGACGCCGACGCGCCCGCGTCGCCGCCGCCGCCGTCACGTTGCGCGGTCGTCGCTTTGTCGCCCTGTGCGCCTGACGGCGTTTGCGTCGGCGTCTGGTTCGCGGCAGCGTCGCCGCCGACATCACCTTTCAGGGGTGCGCCTTTGACGGTCGCCTGCGTGCGCTCGCCTCCGGCGACGACGCCCGCGAGTTCGACCTGTGCGCCGTCGCCGCCCGCTTTGACGGAGCCTTCGATGTTCTTCTTGTTCTCGGCTGTCGCCGCGCCGGATTCGGCTTGCGAGAGCAGCGCGGAGATGTCTTCGTCGGGCGTGCCGATGATGGCGATAATCGCGCCGAGCGGCACGGTCGTGCCTTCCTTGACGAGAATCTTGCGCAGCACGCCTTCGGCCAGAGCCTGCGCTTCCATCGTCGCCTTGTCGGTGTCAATCTCGGCAATCGGCTCGCCGACCGTCACCTTGTCGCCCTCCTGCTTGAGCCAGCGCGAAAGTTGTCCCTCCTCCATCGTCGGGGAGAGCTTGGGCATTACGACCTGCGTTGCCATCTGTTTTCCTCGTGAATGGTAAATCGTCAATCGTGAATAGATAACAACATTCAGCAAGCCATCTATTTACGATTTACGATTCACGATTTACTAATCAAGATATGAGACTTCGCGCACGGCGGCGATGATGCGTTCGACATCGGGAAGCGCGAGCTTTTCCAGATTCTTGGCGTAGGGCATCGGCGTGTCGGCGGCGGAGATGCGGCGCACGGGCGCGTCGAGATAGTCGAAGGCGTGCTCCATAATCTGCGCGCTGATCTCCGCGCCGACGCCGCAGAAGGCGTGCGACTCTTCGGCGATGACGACGCGGTTAGTTTTCTTCACCGAGTTGATGATGGTTGCGGTGTCGAGCGGGCGAATCGTGCGCGGGTCAATGACCTCGACGGAGACGCCCTGCTTCTCCAACTCTTCGGCGGCCTTGAGCGCGAGCGGGACGAGCAGAGAGCGCGCGACGATGGTCGCGTCCGTGCCCTCGCGTTTCACGTCGGCGACGCCGAGCGGGATCGTGAAGTCCGCTCCGTCCGGCACTTCGCCCTTGTTGCCATACATCCGCTCCTGCTCAAGAAAAATCACGGGGTCGTTATCGCGAATCGCGCTCTTGAGCAGACCCTTAGCGTCTGCCGGAGTCGAGGGCATCACCACTTTAAGGCCGGGGAAATGTGCGTACCATGATTCCATCGCCTGCGAGTGCTGCGACGAAACCTGATAGGCCGAGCCGTTCGGGCCGCGAAAGACGATCGGGATGTTGAACTGCCCGCCCGACATGTAGAGCATCTTTGCGGCGGAGTTGATAATCTGGTCGGTGGCAAGGAGCGAGAAGTTGAAGGTCATAAACTCGATGACCGGACGAAGGCCCACCATCGCCGCGCCGACGCCGAGACCTGCGAAACCAAGCTCCGTAATCGGCGAATCAATCACGCGCTTATCGCCGAACTCTTCGAGCAAGCCCTTCGAAACCTTGTACGCGCCCTGATAAGCCGCGACCTCCTCGCCCATCAGAAACACGTCGGGGTCGCGCTGCATCTCCTCCCGCATCGCCTGATTGAGCGCCTCGCGCATTGTGATAACTGGCATCTGTGAACCTCAAAAAAGTGACGAGTGATAAGTGACAGGTGACGAGCAAGAATAACTGGTGATGAGCGTCGAGTCAGTATCCTTTAACTCGTCACTCGTCACTCGTCAGCGGTGTTGCGTAAATGTGCGTGTAGAGTTCTTCCGGCGCGGGTTCGGGGCTGGCGTCGGCGAACTGGACGGAGCGTTCGACCTCTTCGCGGACGCGCTGCTCCAACGCGGCGAGCGCGGCGTCGTCGAGCACGCCCTGCTCTTTGAGACTTCCGGCGAAGACTTTCACGGGGTCGCGCTCCTGATATTTTTCAATCTCGGCGCGCGTCCGGTAGTTGCCGGGGTCGGACATCGAGTGTCCCATGAAACGATAGGTGCGGATTTCCAGAAGCGTCGGCAGGGATTCGTTGCGCGCACGCTCGACGGCGCGCAGCGTCGCTTCGCGGACGGCGAGCACGTCCATGCCGTCAACAAACTCGGAGGCCATATCGTAGGCGCACGCCTTCTGCGACACGTCGCGCAGAGACATCGCGCGCTCAAGCGACGTGCCCATGCCGTACTGATTGTTTTCGCAGATGTAGATGCACGGCAGCTTCCAGAGTTGCGCCATGTTGAGCGATTCGTGAAACGCGCCCTGATTGACCGCCGCTTCGCCGAAGAAGCAGAGCGTCACCTGCTTCGTCTCGCGATACTTGGAGGCGAAGGCGAAGCCCGTCGCCAGAGGAATCTGCCCGCCGACGATGGCATGCCCGCCGAGAAAAAAGTTGTCGCGGTCGAAGAGGTGCATCGAGCCGCCCTTGCCTGACGAACAGCCGCCCGCCCTGCCGAACAGTTCCGCCATCACTTCGTCCGGCGAAGTGCCGCGCGCGAGCGCGTGCCCGTGGTCGCGATAGCTCGTGACGACGTAATCATCCCGCTGGAGCGCGGCCAGAGTGCCGACGGCGACCGCCTCCTGCCCGATGTAGAGATGACAGAAGCCGCCGATTTTTCCGAGCGTGTAGGCTTCCGCCGCCTTCTCTTCAAAACGCCGGATGAGAATCATCTGGTAGAGCATCCGGTGGAGCATCTCCGGGTCGAGTCCCTTGATGCGCTCCTGCTGCTCTTGGCGTCGCTGCTGGTGTTCCTCGCGCAGTTCGGCGGGGTTGATGGCGTCGGTCGGTTCGGGTTCGGCGACGCCGGTCGTCGCGGTCGTCGCATCCGTCTGCTCTTTTGGTTTCATGGGTGTGATCTTAAATTCGCTCATGGCAACCTGCTCTCCCGCCCGTCCCCGTTTGAGTCTCCAAAAACGAGAGACCAACAGCATCAAGGACGCTCGCGGGTGAATTTCCGGCGACTGATAAACTGTTTGTGTATGACGGAGACGGATTATACGCGAGAGACGCGCCCGCGCGCAAAAGCGACGCCCGCAAAGAGACGCGGCGCCC
>DATLMV010000154.1:0-13658 GCA_035537095.1 Pyrinomonadaceae bacterium | reverse complement strand
CGACCGAGAATATCTCCTCGCTGAAATTCTGTGCCTCTTCGCCGATGCGTGTGTCGTTGTCGTTGCGGTTGATGTTGGCGGGATTCTGGTCGCGCGTCTGCGCCAGCGGGTCGCCTTCGAGCGGCGCGAGCGAGTTCGCGCAGCGGAAGCTCAGAGGGCTCCAACGCACGCGCTCGATGGCGGCATGAAGTTGCTGCTTGTTGCTCGTGAAGTTTTGCAGCGCGCTCGTGCCGCCGACGGTGCGCGTGATGGAAACCATGTCGGTCGGCTGCATCTGCTCGTCAACATACTTCTTCAACGCGCGGCGGATATAGGCCACGCTCTCGAAGGAGGCGCAGAGGTCGTCGGCGACGAGCGCGATGGTGCGGCGCACCTGTTCGGGACGCAGGCGCACGGGCGGAGGCGGCGGAAGCTTCGGGTCGGCGGGCGTCCTCGCGTCGGTGTCGGCGGGGCGCGCAGGTATGGTTTCGGGCGACACGGAAACGAAGGAAAAGTTTGTGATCTGCTGCTCGCGCCCGTCCTCGAAAATCTCTATCTCGTCGGCGCGCAAGTCCGTGACGAGCCGCCCGTCCTTGTCCGTCACGACCGCGTCAACCTGCACGAGATTCGACGTGATTCGCACAACGTCGTCACTCGCGTCGTCTTGCGGCGCGGGTTGCGTCTGCGTCGAGGGGCGAGTGGCGGGAGTTTGCGGCGGCGTGGTCGGTGCGGGACTTTGCGCGCCCGCGAACGACGCGGCCAGCAGGCAGCAGGCGAGCGCGCAACTGAGGCTCGGCGAGGCGCATTTTCTCATATCAACACTCCGACGGGGGTTTGTCTGCGACGCCTGCGGCGCGGCGCGTGGTTGTAGGGGTTCGGATGATTTACCGGCGCAAAAGGTTGATTGATTCGCGCGGGTCGCGGACTAGCTTTTCACACGTGAGTATGCGATGCTTTTCTCACCAAATACAACCGGAACGGAGCAATTATGGCAGAAAAAGCGGAAAAGGGTGACACGGTGCACGTCCACTACACCGGGCGTCTGGACAACGGCGCGGTCTTCGACACGTCGGAAGGCGGCGAGCCTTTGGAGTTTCGCGTCGGCGCGGGCGAGGTCATCGCCGGATTTGATGAAGCGGTCAACGGCATGCAGATTGGCGACAAGACGACGGTCAACATCAAGGCCGACGATGCCTACGGGCCGCGCGTCGAAGCCCTCGTCCAGTCCGTCCCGCGCGAAGGGATGAACCTCGGCGACATGCAACCCGAAGTCGGCATGAATCTCCTCATGCAACTGCCCGACGGCAACCAGATTCCCGTCGCCATCACCGAAGTCACCGACACTCACGTCACCCTCGACGCCAACCACCCGCTCGCCGGTCAAGACCTGACCTTCGACATCGAACGCGTCGCAGAACAAAAGGATGAAGGATGAGGGATGAGGGATGAATAAGAAATGATTGAATCATTGACTCATTGATTCATTTCCTCATCGAATCATTTCCTCAATGAACAAATGAATCAATGAATCAATCCTTTCATCCCTCATCCCTATTCTTCCTCTTCGCCGAAGTAGCGCATCCAGTCGTTCAAGTCGGCTGAGTTGGCGGGAGAGTCGCGCGGCTCTTGTGCGGAGCGCGCGGAGTCGGGTTCCCGCGTCTCGTCTTCGAGACGACGACGGAAATCTCCGGCGCGAACCACCTGCGCGCCGGAGCGTCGCACGTAAGCGGCGAGCGCGCGGTCAGACGTGACGACGATCAGCGTCCGACGCTCGCGCGAGGCGTCAACCATCGCCTTGATGCGCTCGTCGGCATTCGAGCCGCGCTCCGCGTAGAAGACCTGCACGCCCATGTAGAACGAGCCGTCGGGGAAATGTTCATCCGGCGCGCCGTCGAACACGACCGACAGCGTGACCCGCGCGGCCCGCGCGTAGCGCGACAACTCGCCCATCAAACCGCGACGCGCCCCGGCCTTATCCCTGTGCCACCCGACGCGCTGCGCCATTACGTTGTTACCGTCTACCAGATACGACATCTCAAATCACGCCCGCGCTGACTCCCTCCGCATTATTCGACACACGCACGTCAAAGACCAAGCATCTGTTTGATGGTCGTGACCAACGTGTCGGCGTCTCCCGCTTTTTTGAGAATGATGACGGGCATGTTCTTATCCGGTCGGGGCGAGCGGATAAAGAGTTGCATCTCCGCGCCCGCCGATTCGTCGTCGCATATCAGCAGCGAGTAGTTGATACCCCTGAGAAACGAGCGGGCTTGCAGCATGTCGGGACAGCGCACCACATGACAATCACGGGATTTGAGCGCGACGTTCAAAAGTCCCGGCAGGGTGATATCTTCCCCGACGTAGAGGATTCGGTGTGAGGACATAAACGGATAGTGTAAAATGCGCGCGTTCTGTCTTTGAAAAATCGGCAACGGCTTATGCGTAGCTCAATTCTCACCCTCATGGACGAGTAATGAGCATCGCCGTGCGAGTAGAAAGGTTCATACTCACGGCGAACAAGTTACGCAGGGACATATTATCTGGATTTACAGACAGGAGCAAGCTTTGTACTGTGCGCTGTGTTCTGTCGGGAGGAAACTCCTGATGGGCCAGCGTGCGCGGATGCGACAGGAACGTTTGGCGGAAAAGCTTTTACAGGTGAGGCTTACGCTTGAGCTATCCCAAAGTGAGATGCTCAGGCTTTTAGGATTCGAGGATGTTCTTGATTACAAGCGAATCTCCGAATATGAATTAGGAAAGAGTGAACCGCCTTTAGCGGTGCTGTTGCGGTATGCGCGCGTGGCGGGTATCTGTGTTGAGGTGTTGATTGACGACGAGTTAGACCTGCCCGCGAGGCTCCCGGTCAGGCCGGGACATAAAATCAGGTGATAATTATAGTCGGCTCGCCTTTGAAGGATGAGGGGTGAGATAGAGTCTTAGGCCGTCAGTAGGTCGAACTCTGTTTTGACGATGTCGTAGCAGTCGCAGGTGTAATCCTCTAGGCCCGGTCTGTCTATAATCTTGATGTGGCCCCGGCGGTAGGTGATGTAGCCTTCGGTTTGGAGGATGACGGCGGCTTCAGTGACTCCGGCGCGGCGCACGCCGAGCATCAGCGCGAGGAATTCCTGCGTAAACGGTAAATCTTCACACGCGCAGCGGTCGTAGCTCATCAGCAGCCAGCGCGCCAGTCGTTCCGCGATAGAGTGCAGGCGGTTGCACGCGGCGATTTGCGAAGTCTGCAAGAGCAGCCCTTGCGTGTAACGCAAGAGCAGGTCGTGGAGCGCGTCGCAGCGTTTGAACTCCTCGCGCAGCACCCGCACGCGCAAACGCTGCGCGCCGTCCGGAACCTGCACCAGAGCTTCGTGCGGCGAGATATCAACGCCCAAGACCGCAGAGATGCCCGCCATCCCCTCGAAGCCGACGATGCCGACCTCGACGCTCTCGCCCGCAGCCGTGTGCGAGATCAAAGAGATCATCGAATTTTGAGGGAAATAAACGTAGTCAATTACCCCGCCCGCTTCGATTAAAACTTGGCCGAGACGTAGTTGGACAGGCTCAAGATGCGGTTGCAGCCGCGCGTAATCTTCGCGTGGTAAACGTCTGAGAATACAATTTTTGTTGGGCTGGCGGGCTTCCTCGTGCATCGGTCATTCCCCTAAAACTTGGTCGCGTGTGTGAACACAAGCAGGCGGCACAAGGAGAAGGCTCGAAGACTCATCCCGATGTCGAGTGTTGGATTCTCAAAATAACGAAGACGAATCTTTTACGCGCGCAGTATAGCACGCTTCGCCGTCCGGGGCATTTCCCCGCCTGTAGGTTCGACCCGTCAGAGATGCGTCAGGCACACCCTCCGCGCCATCGCCTGAAATTAGTTCGCACGGCTTTCCGTCCGGATAAAACTTTCGACGCCGACGAAGGCGGGCGACTCTGGCTTTCCGGAAAGCGAGGGTCGCCCGCGTGTTTCGAGTTTGCGCGTTCGGCTCAGGAGGTTGCGGGCGCGCCCTTTTTCGGAGTCGAACGCCTGCGCTCGCTGCTGCGCGTGCCTCCGGCCTGTTCATACTGCGTCGAGTCGGGGCCGAAGACGGCGCGGAAACCGCTGCGCGCGCGCGTCACGATGTTGGCCGTCTCGGTAGCCATCGCGCCCAGTTCGTTGGTCAGCGCGGCCAACTGCATCCTCATGCTTTCCACGCGGTCGCGCTTCTCCCGCATGCTCCTGAGTTTCTCCTGTAGGCTCGCCAACGTCACTTCGCCCAGACCGAAACTCGGATTATCCGCCCAGACGCGCGCGATGCGCTCGCCCTCGATCAACGCCGTATCAACCGAATATTTTGTCGGCATCGGGTTTTGTCTCCTTTACGAAAGATGTTGAGGAACCGTCGGCCCGAACTCCCGACACTCCGCCCGACCTTTCCCGCGCGGTGTCCGAAACTTCGGCGCGGCGTGCCGAAAACTCAAACGCGGCGTCTGAAACTCAAACGCCCCGCGCCGAACTTCGGGAACGCCCGTTTAATATTTCAGACAGCCTCCCCGAATATCGGAAAGCATTCCCCGAACTTCGGGAAATCGTTCCCGAATATCGGGAAACCTTCCCCGAATATCGGGAGCATCGTCTGGAAATTCAAACCGACAGTTAGGAAATTTGACGACCCGCCCGGAAGGTTCGTGAGGTTACAAGGAAAGTTTTTCAACTCCTAAAGGCCACACACGCGAGGTGAAGATTCGCGCATTATGCCACGCCCGGTAATTTCCCGCAGCAAAATTTTCAGCCGCAGGTCTAACATAAAACAAAGACAATCGAATTTGAGGAGCAATCTTGTCGGCTGACCGAACGATGAGGGGCCGGGAAGTGTTGAGGAACAGACTCGGCTGTCACAGGCGAGTCGTCGCCGTTCGTGGACTGTAGTTCCACAGGGCGTGCACGTTGCTGCCGATCAAGCGGGCAAATTCCTTCCTCACAATCGGGTAACACTCGCACGACTTCGCTTCCAGCCTTTCGCGGTCGAGGATGGTGATATGCCCGCGCCGGTATTTGATAACGCCTGCCTGTTGCAGCATTCCCGCCGCTTCGGTGACGCCCGCGCGGCGAGTGCCGAGCATCGTGGCGATAAACTCCTGTGTCAGTCCCAAATCCTTCGACTGCGACCTGTCCTGACACATCAACAGCCACTTCGCCAGCCGCCCCTCTATCGGATGGGCGCGATTGCAGGCGGCGGTCTGCGCGATCTGCGTGATGAAGGCTTGCGTGTAGCGCAGCAGCATGTCCTGTAGCTGCCCGCCCTTCTTGAACTCTCTCCTGAGCACGTCGGCACGCATCCTCAAGCCCTCGCCCGCCATCTGCACCTGCGCCAGAAGCGGCGTGCTGATGCTGCCTAAGAAGATGCTGACGCCGAACATCCCCTCGTTGCCGACCATCCCGACTTCCACGCTCCCGCCGTCTTCAAACGTGGAGACGAGCGAGACTGTCCCGCGATTGGGAAAATAAACGTGCGTGATCGGTTGTTCGGGTTGGTAGAGGACTTCACCCGCCGACAGGTTGACGGCTTCGAGATACGGAGTCAGACGTTCATGCTCCGAGAGAGTCAATGCGTTCAGGATTCGATTCTTGGTCGGCGGTCGGGCTGCTTGAGTGGAGAACATCGGCCTGAGCCTTTCTGCTGCTGGTTGCGTCGTCAAAGAAGACAGCAAGCGGCACAAGGAAAAGCTATGTGAGGCAAGACCTGATGTCGGATGTTGGCTTTCGAAAGAACTGTTTCAAGTACGAATGTATCATACCACACATTGTCCGAAATGAACAATGCGTTGTACGAATCGGACATAGCGAAATCGCTATGTCCGAAAGCGGATAGACAAAGACTCTCGAAAGTGCCATTGTCCTTAGATTCAATAAGGAGCAAACAAAGGATGAGCAACGAACAGGGTAAGCAACCGACCATTTTCCTGCTTGAAGAGGACGACGATACTCGCAGACCTCTGGTCGAAAATCTCCGCCGCTACGGCTATCGCGTGATAGTCGCCATAGACGAAGCGGACGCGCTGGAAAGAGTCAGCGGCGGACACGTCCACGCCGATCTGGTGCTAGTCAATCTGGTCGGGAAGCCTCTGGAAGATGCGTTGAGAATCGGGCGGGCAGTCCGCGCGCACGCGAAATATGACGGTCACACGCCGCTCGTCGTGATGCCGGAAAAGTACGTGAAGGATGTCGAAGGCACGGACGTTAACGTCGAAGGCAACGACTGGATACATTACCTCGGAGAAGAACCCGACCAGTTGAAGAACCTGCTCGCCCAACTGCTACACACAGTTTAGATTGCCGGATAGCCCTCTGCCTGCCGCTGAATCAACCATCTCACCGCCGGGATTTGCTGACGCGCGGGTTCAATCAGTTGCCGGGTCACGGCGTCGGCACACGGCCCTCCATCTCCTTTTTCCAAACGATAGAATACCGCCAGAACAGGTGTCTTCTCACCACCGCACCCGGCAGGATAACAGCGCAAATCTGTTCGACCTGCGCGAGCGTCGGATAGGTATCCGTTTTCCCGTGCTCGGCATATGCCGCGCGCAGTTCGCGGGACGGCCTCGGCTTTCCGGTCTTCATCAACCTGAGAAACAGATTCGCCGGATAAGCGACACTATCAAAAAGCAGGTCGTTCAAGTTGGAGCGTTGATAGAGGTCGAGGCACACGAACACACCGCCGGGCTTCAAAGCCGTCCTCACTTTTCTCAGGATGCTTTCGATTGGTAAATGATGGAGCGTCGTCAGAGTCGCGATGCAATCGAACTGATTGTCCGGCAACTGATACGTCATCACGTCGGCCTCGACGAAATCAATGTTCGGATAAACTTTCGAGCGCGCCCTCGCGAGGCGAATCATCTGCGGAGACAAATCTATGGCGAAAACCCTTCCGGCACGCGCGGCAAGCAAGCGCGAGAACGTGCCCGTGCCGCAACCAATCTCAAGAGCGCGTCCCGATTGTTCGGGAATCTGCTCTAGCAAGTACGTGTGATAATGCGCGTTATGATTCCAGTCTTCGTCGGCGAGCAAGGCAATCCGGTCGAAATCGGATTGGATTGATTCCAGCGTTTGCCTCGATTGGCTCATCGTCTTTTCGTTCTCCGGCATGATGCCCCGAAGCGACCCGACGCGCCAATCAAACGGCACGCCGCGAACTGCATTCAAAATCCGCCGCCGGAAGAGTGTTGAAGGAGACGCTATCGTCGCATCCTGTTGAATGAGTTGTCAGGCGGCGCGAGACGCATCGGGTTTCCCTTCCGAGCAAGCCGAAGCCCGTATGACATGTGCTTGCGTCAGTTTCAAAGGCTTGCTAGGGCGCGTCCGGAAGATGATAACTGACGATTTCGCCCTCTATCGAAATGTGGCCGTGCCGTTCAAGCGCCTTGACCAGATTCGCCAGTTCAGCCTTCTGTAGCGACTTACGAAACAGCGCATTGATGGTGTTAGATAGTGTCTCCACCTTGCGCGGCTTGCCGACCCTTCTGGATGACAGGTTGCGAATGACGGCTTCCAGCTTCGGCGGTACGGCCTTCGTGACCGCCTTCGTGACCGCCTTCGTGCTGGACACCTTGAGCATCCGGACATCGGCGATCTCCTTTGAACGGTGCGCCCGGATGCCTCTTTTGCGTAGATATTCAATCAGGGGGTCGAAGCCGGAATCCTTGGAGATGATATGAAAGGCGGCCTGCGGGTCGGACTTCGACAACTCTCCGACGGTGAAGGCGATATGGAAATCGAGCGCGTTTGCGCCATGCCCGGAAATCTGAATATATTCCGCGTTGCTGCCGAGCGCCTGAAGCGCACTCGCAAACTCTACCGGAACCTTTGCCTGATGCGCGCCGAGGAAAACGATCACCTTGAAGGGATGACCGTTCAGCGCCGAAAGGCTCTTCGGCTGTACATTTTCGTAGTCAATCAAAAGATAGTTCGTCTGCAATGCGGGTACTCCGGTAGTGCGGCCCTAACTTGGAATCAAACCGCTTCGAGCGGCCAATCTCTTATCAAGCGATGAGCGCCGCCACGCGCGGTCGCTCACCTCTATCAAGTATATTACCGCTCCGCGCTGTCTAATTAAACTTAAAAATTTTCGTCTTCAGCAGGCATAACACGCCGTTTGACTTGCCGAATTTCTGGAAGTGGCACGAAGCAGTTTCAGGAAGTGGCAGAAAGCAGTCGGGAGAAAGATTTTCAGATGATGCTCTGGCCGTAGTCGCAGTATTCGACGATGGGGCAGCGTGTGCAGAGGGGGTCGCGGGGGCGGCAGAGGGCGCGTCCGTGACGGATGAGGTTGACGTGGAGGGAGTAGAACTTCCCCTCGGGGACGATTGAATCCATGATTTCGTGCGCGCGGCGGTCGGTGCATTTCGGGGGGATGAGGCCGACGCGCCGGAGGATGCGGAAGATGTGTGTGTCGAGGGGGAAGATGTCTTGGCGGCAGGCGAAGAGGAGCGTGCAGGCGATGGTCTTGGGGCCGACGCCGCGAAACTCCGAGAGATAGCGCGCCGCGTCGCGGGCCGACATGTCTTGGAGAAAAGAGAGCGTCAGCGCGCCGCCCGTGCGCGCTTTGATCTGGCCGAGCAGGTCGCGGATGACGGCGGCCTTCTGGTTGGCGAGTCCGCCGGAACGAATCGTCGCGGCGATGGTCGCCGTGCGTGCGCGCAAGACCGCGTCCCACGTGGGGAATCTCTTTTTCAACGCGGCGAAGGTGCGCTCGGAATTCGTGTCGGAGGTGGCTTGCGAAAGGATGACGTTGATGAGCATGTCGAGCGGGTCGGAGGTGTGTCGGTTCTCCGGCAGGCCGTAGGCTCGCTCAAGATTCTGGATGATGTACGGGACGGGCTTTTCGGAATGACGGGACGCTTCCTCGTCGTGCTCATTCCGGCGTGCCGTTGGAGGCGGCGATGACGCGCTCATAAAAATCTATGTATTGCGGGATGACGAGGTCTGTGCTGTAGCGCGAGATGGCCGACTCTCTGGCGCGCGCACCCATCTCGCGCCGGATGGGTTCGTTCGAGAGCAGTTGCGCGGCGTCGTCGCTCATCTTCTCAAGGTCGCCGACTTCGCTCAGGCATCCAGTCACGCCGTCGGTTACGACTTCCGGTATGCCGCCGACGCGCGAGGCGATGACCGGCACTTCGCACGCCAGAGCTTCGAGCGCGGCCAGTCCGAACGACTCCTGCTCCGAAGGCAACAGCAGAACGTCCGACGCCGACAGGTAATCAACGATGCGCGGCTGCTTGCCGACGAAGACGCAATGCCGCTCGACGCCGAGACAACGCGCGCGATGCTCGGCCTGCCCGCGTTCGCTGCCGTCGCCGACCATCACGAGCCGCGCCCCGACGCCGCGCTCGCGCACGCGCGCCAGAATCTCCACGCAATCAACCGGACGCTTGACGGGGCGAAAGTTCGAGACGTGGACGAGCAGCGGTTCGCCTTCGGGCGAGAGTTGCGCGCGCAGTTCCGGCACGCGATGTCTCTGATAATCGTCGGCGCAGATGAAGTTGGGGATGACGGCGATGTGGTCGAACTGAAAGGTCTCGTAGGTGACGCGCTTCAAGTAATGCGAGACGGCGGTGACGCCGTCGGACTGCGCGATGCCGTAGCGCGTGATCGGCAGATAGGAGCGGTCTGCGCCGACGAGCGTGATGTCCGTCCCGTGCAACGTCGTGATGACGGGCAGGCGACGCTGCGGGGCGAGCGATTCGCGCGCGAGAATCGCGCTGATGGAATGCGGGATGGCGTAGTGAACGTGGAGCAGGTCGAGGTTTTCGGTCTGCGCCACGTCGGCCATCTTGGTGGCGAGGGCGAGCGTGTAGGGCTGATGCTCGAAGAGGGGATAGGACATCATCTCGACTTCGTGGAACCTGACGCGCTCGCCCAGTTGGGTGAGGCGCGTCGGCAGGGCCGACGAGATGAAGTGAACCGTGTGACCGCGCTGCGCCAGTTCCTTCCCCAACTCGGAACCGACGATGCCGCTCCCGCCGTAACTCGGATAAACCGTGAT
This sequence comes from Pyrinomonadaceae bacterium, assembly GCA_035537095.1. GTDB lineage: Bacteria > Acidobacteriota > Blastocatellia > Pyrinomonadales > Pyrinomonadaceae > DASWNP01. Next base: position 3,663 of record DATLMV010000154.1, on the reverse strand, counting down.
GCCGATGTTCATAAAAAGATAGAGATCAGATGTTGGATATCAGATGTCAGGTCTTCTTTTTGTATTTTGCCAACCGCTAACCTCTAACATCTAACCTCCGGATATAGCAAGAGGCAGATGGCCCTCGCTACCATCTGCCTCTCGTCTCAACTTGTCTCACCTGCAAAGGGGGACAAGCGAGGAATGAGAATATAAACCCTCTCGATGCTTTTGACAACTTATTTCGGGACGCGTACTAAGTCCGCCGCGAGCGGTCAACAGGCGTCCGCGCCGGTTGTCAAACGAAGCCTCGCGTGCGCCGGTTCGCGCGGTTCGCGTCGGCTGCGGGTTGGGGCGAAAAGAGAGTATAATAGTGCTCGTGTCATCATAATTTTTTCGTCGGCGCGCGGCGTCCAAGATGCGGCGCGGCGACCATCAGTTGAGCGCAATAATTCAGGAGAAATTGGGAATGCCGAAGATTGATACGATTGAAGAGACGCCGAACCCGAACGCCGTCAAGTTCGTTTTGAAACAGCCGGTGACGACGGGCGCGCCGAGACAGTTTCGCAGCGTCGAGGAGGCTGCGGGCGACGCGCTCGGGCGTTCGCTCTTTGAGGTCGGGGAGGTCGTCTCGGTCTTCTACATGGACAGGATGGTGACGGTCGAGAAGCAGGACGATGCCGACTGGGACGACCTTCTGCCGCGTCTCGCCGTGCCGATTCGCGCGGCTGAGGCAGCCGAAGGCGGCGCGGCGGCGGCGGCAGCAGCGGGCGCGGCTTCAATCGGGGGCGCGCTCGGCGCGGTCTTGAGCGACGACCCGCGTCTGGCGCGCATCAACGAAATTCTCGACGAGCGGATTCGTCCCGCGCTCGCGGGCGACGGCGGCTGGCTCGAAGTCCTCGGCTTGCAGGAGAATACGCTGAAGATTAAATATCAGGGCGCGTGCGGCAGTTGCCCGAGTTCGATCAGCGGGACGCTCGCGGCCATCGAGGGGATGATTCAACAGGAGGTTGACCCCGAAATCGAGGTCATCGCCGTCTGAAATAGAGGGGCGACAACTCGCCCGACGGGGCCGCGCGGGTGTAAACTCGGCGCGGCCTTTTTGTTTTCTCCCCCGACCGAACAAAAATCGGTTCGCGACCGTAAGGTAACAGCGAGAGCATTTTACGCCTCCGATTTTTGGAACGTCGCGCGCGTGTCGCGCGTGTACCCCCGGTAATTCAAAACTCACGGAAGTCGGGCCGGAGAGCCGTTCGCAAGCGTCCCGTCTTCCGTTCTCCTTCACTTTTAGTCAAAGCAATCAACGCCTCTGGCCGCCGCGCTCGCCCGCAGTTGCAGACGCCCCGCGCGGCGCAAGGGAGAAGCAAATGAAACGAATCGCCCGCCTCTTGGTGCTCGCGCTCTGTCTCAACGCCCTGCCGCTCGCCGCTTTCGCGCAGACGCCCCCGGCCAAACCGAAGAAGCCCGCGACAACAACGCCCGCGCCGCGCGTCGAACTCGACCCGCTCGCCGAAGCCCGCCGCAACGTCGCCATCTCGCTCGTCAACTCGCTGGCCGACGAAGCGCGCAGTTTCCGCGACCCCGTCTTGCGCGCACGCGTGCAGGCCCGCGCGGCGGATGTTCTCTGGGAGACGGACAAGGCGCGCGCCCGCGCGCTGTTCCGGCGCGCGTGGGAGGCCGCCGAAGCTGCCGACACGGAGACGGCACGCCTGACGCAAGAAGAACGTCGTGCGCGCGCGCAGGCGCGCGGCAGCGGCGCGTTCAGCGAACTCCCGCAGGTCGGCCCCGAAGTCCTGCGTCTCGCCTCGCGGCGCGACCGCGCGCTCGGCGAAGAGTTTCTCGGCAAGTTGGACGAGATGAGAAAACAGGAAGCGTCGAACGCGACCAGTAATCAACCGCCGGTCGAGGCCACGCCCGCCGCGCGCTTCGACCCGGACAACCCGCCGCCCGCTCTGTTGGAACGCCTCCGTCTGGCCGAACAACTGCTCGCCGACGGCCAAATCGAGAACGCCATTCAGTTCGCCGACCCCGCGCTCTATCCCATCAACACCTTCGGCATGGCCTTCCTCGACCAACTCCGCGAGTGGAGAGCGTCGGTGGCTAACGACCGCTACGCCGCGCTCATCATGCGCGCCATGAGAGACCCCGCGTCGGACGCCAACACCGTCTCGCTTTTGTCTTCGTACATCCTGACGCCGCATATGTACGTCACTTTCGGGCCGAGCGGCGACAGCCACACGCGCCGTCGCGGCCCCAACAACACGCCGCCCGCAGACCTCCCCGCCCAACTGCGCGCCGCCTTCTTTCAGGCCGCCGCCGCGATTCTGCTCCGCCCCCTGCCGCCGCCCGAACAGGACAGAACCTCGACGGGTCGCGGCGGGACTTACATGGTCATCGCGCGTCTCGCTCCGGTCTTCGAGCAGTACGCGCCGGACGCCGCACCGGCCCTGCGCGCGCGGCTCGCCATCTTGCAGCCCGACACGCCCGAGCGCAATCGCAATCCATCCAACACCGTGCTGACGCGCGGCCTCGTCCCCGAAGGGACGCGCGACCGCGTGCAGGAGAATCTCGACCGCTTGAGCAACGCGCAGACCTCCGACGAGCGCGACGAGATTTACGTCAACGCCTTCCTCGCCTCCTTCCGCGAGGATAACGAGACGCGCACGCGCGAACTCGCAGACAAAATCGAAGACCTCGACATGCGGAAACGCGTGCGCGCCATGATCGCCTTCCACGGTATTCAAAAGGCCATCACCGCCAAAGATGCGGACGCCGCGCTGCGCGCCGCGCGCAGCGAAGAACTGACGCCCGTGCAGCGCACTTGGGGCATCACGGAAGCGGCGCGGATGATGCCGAAAACCGACGCGGGACGCGCCATCGAAACTTTGGAGAGCGCGCTCGTCGAGGCGCGACGGATTGACGCCGCGACGCCCGACCGCGTGCGCGCGCTCGTCGCCATCGCCACGCAGTTGTTTGAACTCGACCGCTCGCGCGCTTGGGAGACGATGAGCGAAGTCGTCAAAGCGGCCAACGCCGCCGCCGAGTTCAGCGGCGAAGACGGCGGCTTGATGGCCCGTCTGGAATTGAAGGGGGGCGGCGCGATGACGACCAACTTCAACGTCGAGAGCTTCGACCTGAACGGCATCTTCCGCTCGCTCGCGCGCGAGGACTTCGACCGCGCCGTCTCGCTGGCGAAGAGTTTCAACGCCGAATCCCCGCGCTCGGTCGCCACGCTCGTCGCGGCGCGCACCATCCTCGACACGCAGAAGCCCAAGACCTCGCGCGAGGCGCGGACGGCGACGCAGAGCGATAGGCAGTAGGCTTTCGTTCGGACAACAATTTCCGTTTGAGAGTATGACGATCATGATTCGACGCCGCGACGCACAGAGACAAAAGGACGCACCGAGCGCAGCGACGGCGCAGCGAAAAGTCTTCGAGCCTGCGTGCAGCGAGCGCGTCCTTTGTCGCGTTCCTCGTCACCGTCAACGTCGCCTTCTTCGTCGCGTTCCCCGTCGCTGTCTCTACTTGTCGGCGTCGAGCCTTTCTCTCGTCGTCATCTTATGTCTCGCCTGTTTCGTCGCGCCCGCGTCCGGACAAACGCCCGCGCCCGCCAGAGCGCAAACGCCCGCGCCCTCTAAGACAACGAAACCGCCCGCCAAACCCGCGCGCGCGCCGGAGAAGCCC
>DATLMV010000153.1:0-54699 GCA_035537095.1 Pyrinomonadaceae bacterium | reverse complement strand
TGGAAGCGGAGTTTCGTCGCGCCGAAGAGCGCGAGAAGATGAAGGCCGCACAGCAACGCGGCGCAGACGGTACAACTGAATAAAACAGAGGTTAGATGTCGGATGTTGGAGGTTCAGGCTAACCGGAAATAGTGTCTGACCCGAAGCATCCGGCAACAGTGAATTTATGAGTGCATCCATCCCGCAAAGCATTGACGCTCTCTGCAAAGAGCACGGCATTGACCGCGAATTAGTTATCGAGGCGATGAAGGAGGCCGTGCGTGCGGCGGCGCGTAAGCAGTTCAAATCGGGCGAGGAGATACAGGTCGAGTGGACGCCGGAAGCCGGACTCGAACTGTTCGCCTCGAAGGTCATCGTCGAAGAGGTGACGAACCCCGGCAAGGAACTGTCTCTCGAAGAGGCGCGTGAACTGGCGGGCGATGAAGTGGAGGTCGGCGACGAACTACAGCTTCCGATGCCGATGGAAGAGATGGGACGTATCGCAGCACAGACGGCCAAACAGATTCTCTTTCAGAAGGTGCGCGACGCCGTGCGCGCCAACGTCTACGAGCAGTACATAGACAAGGTCGGCGACCTCGTCAACGGCTACGTCAAACGCTTCGAGCGCGGCGACATCATCGTTGACTTGGGAACCGTCGAGGCTATCCTCTCGCGCCAGCAGCAATCGCGCGGCGAGCAATGGGCGCAGGGCGAGCGCATCCGCGTCGTCATCAACGACGTGTCCAAGGAAGCGAAGGGGCCGCAGGTCGAAGTCTCGCGCACGAGCCCCGAACTCCTGCGCCGCCTCTTCGAGATGGAAGTGCCGGAGATTTACGACGAGACGGTCGTGATCAAGTCCGCTGTGCGTGAACCCGGAGAGCGGGCGAAGATCGCCGTCTCCTCGAACGAGCGCGACGTTGACCCCGTCGGCGCGTGCGTCGGCATGAAGGGCTCGCGCGTGCAGGCGATTATCAGGGAGTTGCGCGGCGAGAAGATTGACATCATCGAGTGGTCTGACGAGCCGAGCGTCTTTGCCGCCAACGCCCTCTCGCCCGCGAAGGTCAATCAGGTGCGGATCACCGACATCGAGCGCAGGCAGATGGAGGTCATCGTCAACGAAGACCAACTCTCGCTCGCCATCGGCAAGCGCGGGCAGAACGTCCGTCTGGCGACCAAGCTCGTCGGGTGGAACATAGACATTCGCAGCGAGGAAGAGATCAAGCGCGAAGTCGCCGCGCAGATGGGCGCGTTGATTGCGTCGGGCGAGCCCGTCCCGCTCGAAGCCTTGCAGGGCATGAACCCCGCGACCACCGCCGCGCTCGCCGAGCACGGCATCAACGACATCGTCACGCTCGCCAACACCTCGATTGACGACCTCGTCGAATTTCTCGACATCAGTCTCGATCAGGCGGAAGGGTTAATCTCCGGCGCGCAGGCGGTCGTCGCCGCGAGTGAGACGAGCGCGCAGGAAGAGGGCGAGGCAGCGTCCGGCGCGGGCGGAGAAGCGGCGAGCGCAGAGGCCGACGCAACGACCGGAGACGAAACGACCGCTGCCGTCGAAGACGACGGCGCAAACGTCGAAGCAGCGGAGGCCGCGACCAACGCCGCGCGCGAGGGCGAGCCTTTGGAACAGCACGCCGTCTCTGCGGAGTTCGACCCGACGGTCGAGGCTGGCGATGTCGAGCCGTCCAACGCGATGACCAACGAAGGCTACGACGAAGCCGTCGAGGGAGGCACGCCCTTCCACGCCGAGGAGGACATTCTCGCGGCGGATTCGGCAGACCCCGTCGCGTTGACGGAGGCCGAGCCGATGTCCGCCGACGAACTGCTCCTGCAAGGCGCGGGACGCGACCTGCGCCCCGACACGATCACGCCCGCCCCCGACATCACCTCGACCGAAGCGGCGGTGTTGGAGACCAGCGGCGCGACGCTCGACGCCGAGCGTGCGACCGGCGGAGACGATTCGTTGTTTGCCGACGACGATGAGGCGTCCGAAGATGATTCGCCGAACTCGCCCGTCGCCGATTTGGGCGGAGAGGCTTCCGCGCCGGAAGTGGCGCAGTCGTCGTCTTCGTATGAATCGGAGAACGCGGAAGAGTCAGCGATTGACACGGGCGCGACGGACGCGACAGAGTCGAACGATGATTCCGGCAGCGCCACATAACCCCCGACCCGTGCGCGCCAACGGCCCCTCGGGCCGGGGCTGCGTGCACGCCTGCCCGCCCTGAACAGGCTTCTTCTCCGCTTGCGTTTCCGGCATTAGTCAAAAGCGTCGCGGCAAGAAGGTTCGGAAGGCGGCTGGAGAGTTCCTTTAACCTTTGAAGCGCGCGACGCCGTTTTTAGAGAAAGCGTCGAAGAAGGAGTACATGACCTCGTCCAAGGTTCGCATCTACGATTTAGCCAGAGAACTCAAGCAGGAGTCGAAACGCATCATGGAAGATGCGCGTCGGGAGGGCGTTGATGTCAGCGTGCCCTCGAACTCGATCTCCAAAGAGTTGGCGGACAAAATCCGCAACAAGTATTTCCCGAAGAAAGAGGCGACCGTGCAGCGCGGCGTGCGCTTGGTCAAGAAGGCCGCGCGCCACATCGAAGGCGACGAAGCCGCCGCGCCCGCCCTCGCGGGTGATGTCGAGACGGACGAACTGCGGCCCTCCATGTCCGGCGCGCCCGCGCCCGAGGCGACCAACGGCGAATACGCCTCCGCGCCGCAAACCGAGAGCGCGACGCCGACGCAGCCCCGCCCCTTCACCGCGCGGCTCGTCAAAAAACTGGCCCCCGCAGAGCGCGCCGAGCAGCCCGCACAGGCGCAGACGCCGCCCTTCAACGCAATCGAAGAGATCGCGGAAGAACCTTCCGTGACCGAAGAGATGTCGGCGCAAGCGCCCGTGCTCGACGCCGACTTCGCGCCGGACGCGGACGCTTTTCAGGAAGATTCGGTTCTGCTGCCGCCGCCCTCTGCACCCGCGAACGGGCAGGCGGGCATTGAGGCGCAGAGCGTGCCTTCAGCCGTGACGACGCCTCCGCCGTCGGCGGTCGAAACGCCGCGCCCCGCTGCCGCGCCTTCCGGTCTGGGTCAGCCAGCCGCACGTCAGGTCAGAGTTTTGCGTCCGACCGCAGCCGCGCTCGACGCCGGGATTCGTCACGGCGACCGCGCGCCCGCGCCCGTTGCGCCGCCGGTTGTTCCAGCAACACCGACGCCGCGCGAACGCGACCGTCGCGGCGGTGGCGGGCGCGACGAACGTGGCGGACGAGGACGCGGTGAACGCGTTGATGTCGCGTCACCGCGCGGGACGCCGGGCGAGACCGCGACGCCGCAGACCACATACATTCCGCCCGCAGATGCGCGCCGCCCGCGCGGCGGACGCGGCGGCGCACGACGCGGCGGCGCAGCCGGAACTGCCGTCGCACGCGGCAAAGACGGGCGCGGCGGTCGCTTCGACCGCGACTTCCTTCAACCCGCACGCGCGCTGACGCGCGAAGAACGCATCGCGCAATCGCTCAACATGCCCGCCGACGGCGGCGGCGAACTCAAGCCCGTGCGCATGATCGAGGGTTCGACCGTCAAGGAGTTTGCGGAGAAGCTCGGCATCAAGCCGAAGGACGTGGTCGCGCTGCTGCTGCAACGCGGCGTCTTCGCCACCATCAACCAATCGCTGAACGACGAAGTGGCGGTTGACCTCGGTCGTCGCTTCGGCTTCGATGTCTCCTTCGTTGACTTCGAAGAGATGGTCGCCGAAGAAGAGTTCGAGGACTTGATTGCCAAGGACGCCGACGACGTGGAGTTGCCGCGCGCGCCCGTCGTGACCGTCATGGGCCACGTTGACCACGGCAAGACCTCCCTGCTCGACGGCATTCGCGCCACCGACGTGGCGGGCGGCGAAGCGGGCGGCATCACGCAGCACATCGGCGCATACAGCGTCAACGTGGCGAGCCCCGACAGTCCGGGCGAGACGCGCCGCGTCGTCTTTCTCGATACCCCCGGCCACGAAGCCTTCACGATGATGCGCGCGCGCGGCGCGAAAGCGACCGACGTGGTCGTGCTCGTCGTCGCGGCTGACGACGGCGTGATGCCGCAGACGATTGAGGCCATCGAACACGCACGCGCGGCGGGCGTCCCTATCGTCGTCGCCATCAACAAGATTGACCGTCCCGACGCCAACCCCGACCGCGTCAAACAGGAACTCGCCAATCAAGGTTTGCAGCCCGTTGACTGGGGCGGTGAAACCGAGATGGTGCTCGTCTCCGCGAAGAAGCGCGAGAACTTGGACGTGCTTCTGGAGACGATTCTCCTGACCGCCGACATCCTCAATCTCAAGGCCAGCCCGACGCGTCTCGCGTCCGGCGTCGTCCTCGAAGCCAAGTTGGACAGGGGACGCGGCGCGGTCGCCACCGTCCTCGTGCAGCAGGGAACGCTGCGCGCGCACGACCCCTTCATCGTCGGCCAAATCTCCGGCAAGGTGCGCGCCATGTTCAACGACCGTGGCGAGGTTATCGCCGAAGCGGGGCCCGCGACGCCCGTCGAAGTCCTCGGGCTACAGGGCGTGCCGCAGGCGGGCGAGTCTTTTCAGGTGGTCGCAGACATCTCGCGCGCGCAGCAAATCTCCTCGCATCGCCAGATGATTTCGCGCCAGAACACCCTGCTGCAAACCACTAAACGCGGCATCGAGGCTCTCGGCGAGAAGGAAGTCAAGGAACTGCTCGTCGTCGTCAAGGCGGACGTGCAGGGCTCGGTGGAAGTTTTGAAGAGCACCTTGCAGAAGCTCTCGACCGAACAGGTGAAGGTCAAGGTGATTCGCTCCGGCGTCGGCGCGATCACTGAGTCCGACGTGCTGCTCGCTTCAGCGACGCAGGCCGGTTCGGCTCAATCGGCGGTCGTCATCATCGGATTCAATGTCCGACCGGAAGTGCGCGCCGCCGAACTCGCCAAGCAGGAGGCGGTGGACATTCGTCTCCATTCGATTATCTACAAGGTCGAGGAAGAGATTCGCGCGGCGATGATCGGCATGCTCGAAGCGGTCGAGAAGGAACGCATCATCGGGATGGCGCAGGTGCGCGAGGTCTTCAAAGTGCCGCGCATCGGCGCGGTCGCCGGTTGCATGGTGCAGAACGGCACGATTCGACGCAACGCGCGCGCCCGCCTGATTCGCGACGGCGTCGTCGCATGGGAAGGCGGCATCTCCTCGCTGCGCCGCTTCAAGGACGACGCCTCGGAAGTCCGCGAAGGCTTCGAGTGCGGCATCGGCCTTGAGAACTTCAACGACGTGAAGGTCGGCGACCAGATCGAGGCTTACATCATCGAGAAGATCGCCGCCACCGAACTTTAGTAGTAAATCGTGAATCGTCAATCGTGAATAGAGAAAGCATCTGTTCCGTCTATTCACGATTGACGATTGACGATTGACGGTTCTTATGCGTAGACCGGAAAAACTTGCCGAACTCGTCCGCGAGGAGATCATGCAGATTGTCGGCTTCGAGTTGGACGATCCGCGCGTGGCCTCGGTGACTGTGACCGAGGTGCGGATGACGGAGAATCTGCGCGACGCGCGCGTCTTTGTGACCGTGCTCGGGACGGAGGAGGAGAAGAAGGCCGCGCTCGTCGCGCTCAAGAAGGCCGCGCCCTACGTCCGACGCCAACTCGGCAGCGTGCTCAACATGCGCTACACGCCGGAGATTCATTTCATGCGCGACACCATCGAAGAATCGGCCTCGCGCGTCAGCGACCTGCTCGCCGAAATCGGGCAGGACGGCAGCCTTCAACCTCCGGCGGACGAGACGCCCGATAAAAGAAAGGATGAGGATGAGGGATGAGGGATGAAGGGCGGGAGTTAGATTGCTCGGCTTGAGCGGTCAAACTTTCATCCCTCATCCCTCATCCCTCATCCCTGTTGTTCAAGATGCTCAGTCAGGTAGTTGAGTTGATAGAATCGAAGCGTCGCTTCGGAATTACATCGCACATTCGTCCTGATGGCGATGCGCTGGGCTCGTCGCTCGGTCTCTACTGGCTTTTGCGCGCGCTCGACAAAGAGGCGGAAGTGATCATGCGCGACCCCGTGCCGAACGCCTACCAGAAGTTGCCCGGCTCGAACGAAGTGCGCGTCACGCCCGCCATTGACCGGCCCTACGATGCGGTCTTCGTCATCGAGTGCTCCGACATCACGCGGCCCGGCCTCGTTGATTTGGAACAACAACTCGTCGTCAACATTGACCATCATTCGACCACTTCCCTCTTCGGCACAATCAACTGGATTGACTCGACCGCCTCCGCCGTCGGCGAGATGATTTACAACCTCTGCAAAGCCATCGGCGTGCGGCCCACACGGGAGATCGCCGAGTGCGTCTACACCGCGCTCGTCACCGACACGGGTTCGTTTCACTACTCGAACACCACCGAGCGCACCTTCAAGGTCGCCTCCGAACTGGTGAGAGCGGGCGTCAAACCGGCGAAGATTTCGCAGGCCGTCTTCAGCAATTATCCCTGGAGCAAGATCGAACTCCTGAGCCGCGTTCTGGGCACGGCCCGGCGCGACGAGACGGGGCGCGTCGCGTGCTTGCGGCAAACTCTGGAGATGCAGGAACAGTCGGGCGCGTCGGACGAAGACGGCGACGGCTTCGTCAATTATCCTTTGAGTTGCGGGCAGGTGGAGGCGGTCGCATTTTTGAAGGAGAGCGCGCCGGGCGTCTATCGCACGAGTTTGCGCTCGAAGGGCGATGTCAACGTCGCGCGGATTGCCGAGCGTTTCGGCGGCGGCGGCCATCGCAACGCCGCCGGTTGCACGCTGCGCGGCGACTGGGACGAAGCCGAACGTCTCATCATCTCTCTGCTGCAAGAAGCGGTCGAGCGTCGCGCGACGGGCGCGCTGCCGTCGCTTGCCGACATGCAGCAACGTCCCGAAGCAGTCATCTGAAAGGATTACAACGACCGGGAACGCCGCGACGATGAATGAAAGATAAGATGCTCTCTATTCTCCTTTCATCGTCGCGGCGTCCCTTTAGTGATTGTTGATTCTTCATGTCTCTCTTTCGCAAAAAGAAGCAGCGCATCGAGGCCGTGCCGTTGGACGAGCGGCGCGTGCGAACCGAGGGCGTTTTCGTCAAATGCCCGAAGTGCGACGCGGCGCTCTACAAGCGAGAGTTGGAGGAGTCGTTGCAGGTCTGCCCGCCCTGCGGGCATCACTTCCGCATCGGCGCGCGCGAACGCCTCGCCATCCTCTACGACGAAGGCCGCTTCGACGAACTCGACGGCGAGATCACTTCCTCCGACCCGCTCCACTTCGTTGACTCCAAGCCTTACCCGCAACGACTCGAACAGGCGCGGCGTTCGTCGGGACTGCCCGAAGCAGTCATCAACGCGCGCGGCTCAATCGGCGACTATCTGGTCTTCGCCGCCGCGATGGATTTCAGTTTCTTGGGCGGCTCGATGGGTTCAGCCGTCGGGGAGAAGATCACGCTGCTCATCGAGCGCGCGATACGGGAGCGCGGAGCGGTCGTCACCATCAGTTCTTCGGGCGGCGCGCGGATGCAGGAGGGCACGCTCTCCTTGATGCAGATGGCGAAGATTTCCGCCGCGCTCGCGCTGCTCGGCGAAGCGCACCTGCCCTACATCTCCATCCTGACCGACCCGACGACGGGCGGCGTCACCGCCAGTTTTGCGATGCTCGGAGACATCCAGATCGCCGAGCCGAAAGCCTTGATCGGTTTCGCGGGCCCGCGCGTCATCGAACAGACGATCAGAGAAAAGCTGCCCGAAAATTTTCAGACCTCCGAATTTTTGCTCGCGCACGGCATGCTCGACGCCGTCGTTGACCGCCGCGAGATGCGCGAGTTTTTAATCAAGGCTCTGAACTTCATGGTCAATTCCGAGATTGAAGCACGCAAAATGCCGCCCGAAGTTTCGGGCAACAACGGCACGTCGAAGGCGCAGTTGGACGCCCCCCTGTCCATACTCCCTTCGACGCTGCCCGACCTGCAATCCTGACCTCTGCTCTCAACTTCCGTCTCGCGCGCACACCGCACGCGCGCGCCTGTCCGTGAGTCTCTACACCGGCGATGCAATTTGATGAGACGCTTCGTTATCTTCTGAGTTTGGGCCACGAGACTTCGGCCATCAAACTCGGTCTCGCCAACACCGAAGCGTTACTCGACGCGCTCGCGTGCGCGCCGGAAAATTCCCGCGCCGTCCAGATTGCGGGGACGAACGGCAAAGGCTCGACCGCCGCGATGCTCGAAGCAATCGCGCGCGACGCCGGAATCAAGACCGGACTCTACACTTCGCCGCATCTCGTCTCCATCACCGAGCGCATCCGCATCGGCGGCGCAGAGATAACGCGCGACGAGTTCGCGCGCCTCGCCACGCGCGTCCGCGCCGCTTCGGTCGAAGTCGAACGCACGACGGGCTCGCTCCCCACCTTCTTCGAGCAAGTGACCGCCGCCGCGATGCTCGCTTTCAAAGAAGCGCGCGTCGAACTCTGGATCATCGAGACGGGACTCGGCGGGCATCTCGATGCGACCACCGCCGCCCGCTCTCGCTTCGCCGCCATCTCTCCCATCGCGCTCGACCATCAGGAATATCTCGGCCACACGCTCGCCGAAATCGCCGCCCAAAAAGCGGCCATCATTCGTCGCGGCCTCACCCTCGCCGCCTGCCTCGCGCCGCAGTTGCCGGAGGCGGAGGAAGTGTTACGACGCTACTGCGCCGACGCCGGTCTTGAGCCGCGCTTTGCGACGCGCGACATCCGGGTCGAAGACACTTGCGACGCGAACGGACGCCTGCGCGTCACCTTCACGACGCGCCGCGCGACCTACGAGCGCGTCTGCCTGTCGCTGCGCGGTCGTCATCAAATCACGAACGCGTCGCTCGCCGTCGAGTTGGCGGAAACCCTCGGCGAGCACGGGCTGCCGCTCGCGCACGCGAACATCGTCGCCGGTCTCGAACGGGCCGTGCACGCCGGACGTTTGGAACTGCGCGCGGGCGTGCCCCCGATTCTTTTCGACGGCGCGCACAACACGGCGGGCGCGCGCGCGCTGCGCGACTATCTGGACGAGTTCGTCCGCGCTCCCGTCACGTTCGTCTTCGGCGCGATGCGCGACAAGGAAATCTCGAAGATGGCCGGGATACTTTTTTCGCCCGGCGACAGGCTGATTCTGACCCGCCCCGACAATCCGCGCGCCGCCACGCCCGACGAACTCCTGCGCGCGCTTCCCTTCTCTCTCAATTCGAGTACAATCACGCGCGCACCGAGCGTCGCCGGGGCGTTGCACGTCGCACGCGCGCTGGCGCCGCCGCGCGGCCTCATCTGCATCACCGGCTCACTCTATCTCGTCGGCGAAGCCAAAGGTCTGCTCGATAGCCCGGAGCAAAAGAACGGAAGCGACGGCGACGAAGGCGGAGAGAGAGCGAGTTTGAAGATATGAGTGAAGGAGAAAACTTCGAGAGTTGAAGTTATGAGCGAGGGAAAAAGCTCGAAACGATGGCTGCTCGTCGTCGCCCTTGTCGCGGGCGGAGCGTTGCTCGCGTTGTTGGTCGTCGCGGGCGTGCTTGTCGGCATCGCGGTTCCGGCGTGGCGTAACGCCGTCGTCGTGAGCAACGAGACGGCGGTGATTCGCACGCTCAAAACCATCTCCAACGAACAACAGGTATATCTCAGAACGCACGGACGCTACGCGACTTTCGAGGAACTCTACGCGGCGGGCGCGTTGGACGCGCGCTTCAACGCCGGTGCGCCGCTCGTCGAAGGCTACACGTACACTCTCAAGGTCACGCCGCCCGTTCAGCGTCAGACGCCATTCTTCTCCATCAATGCCGACCCGGAGCAGACCGAAGGCTTGCCCGCAACCGGCAAGAAGTTTTTCTATCTCGACTCGCGCGACGACTTCGTGCGCTTCGACACGGCGGGCACGGCCTCGGCCACCGACCCTATTCTGGAATAGGAGCCGGAGTTTTCACACGCGAATAAACTTATCAAACCTTTCCTCCGGAACGCAGGGCGCAACGAGATGAGCGACACAACAGGCAAGGCACTCCCCGAAGTTCTCGGCAGCGAAGAGATTTATCGCGGCCATATCTTTCAGGTCGCGGTTGATACGGTGCGCGAAGACGGGACGACTTACAAGCGTGACGTGGTGCGTCATGCGGGCGGCGCGAGCGTCCTGCCCGTCTTTGCCGACGGGACGGTCGCGCTCGTCCGGCAGTATCGTCATCCGGCGGCGCGCTACGTTTTGGAGATTCCGGCGGGCAGGCTCGAAGCCGGAGAGCGTCCGGAAGATTGCGCCGTGCGCGAGATGGAGGAGGAGTTGGGGCTGGTCGCCGGACGCGTCGAACCGCTCTCGGAATTTTTCACGACGCCCGGTTTCTGTTCCGAAAAGCTCTGGGTCTTTCTGGCGACCGGACTGCGCGAGACGCGGCAACGTCTGGACGCCGACGAGTTCGTCGAAATCGTGCGCCTGCCCTTCGCGCGCGCGTTGGAGATGATTGGCACGCGCGAAATCGAAGACGCCAAGACCATCATCGCGCTGCTGCTCGCCGCGCCTCGCCTGAACGCCGAAACGGACGGCAGCGACGCCGCGCCGGAGGTCAAATCTTAATTGAAGCAAGAGACGCTGATGAAGGACGCGACAAGAGACGTTAATCAAAGGACGTGAACGAACGCTTCAACGAGACGCCCGATGCCGCGCGCGCCGAAGGTCGAGACAACAACGTCGCGCGCCGGACAGTCGCGACCGGTGCGGGCGCGGCGACGCTTGCGACCGATGCCAGTCTCCCCGCGCTTGCGACCGATACGGACGCCGCACCGCGCACTCCCGCCCCGCGTTCTCCGACGTTCTTAAACTATCTGCATTCCGCCGTCGCCATCCCGCTCATCTATCTCTACACCATCGTCATGGGCACGCTCTCGCTCGTCGTCTCTCTCTTCGACAGGGGCGGGCGGCGGCAGCATTGGTGCGCGCAAGTGTGGAGCCGGATGATTGCGCGCACGACGCTCAAGAGAGTCCGCGTGCACGGCGCGGAGCACGTTCGCGCGGGCGTCTCCTACGTCTTTCTCTCGACGCATCAGAGCTACATGGACATCCCCGTGATGCTCGGCTACCTGCCCGCGCAACTCCGCATCGCCGCCAAAAAGGAGGTCTTTCAGATTCCCTTTCTCGGCTGGCACATGCGCCGCGCCGGACACATCTCGATTGACCGGAGTTCGACCGCCGACGCCGTCGAGACTCTGCGCCGCGCGTCGAACGGCATCCGCGAGGGCATCTGCGCCTTCATCTACCCGGAAGGCACGCGCACGCGCGACGGCTCGCTGCAACCCTTCAAGAAGGGCGGCTTCAAGCTCGCCATGCAAGCGGGCGTCGCCGTCGTTCCGCTGACCATCGTCGGCACGCGCGAGGTGTTGCCGCGCGACTCCATCATCTTTCGCCGCGCCCCGGTCGAGATGTACGTTGACGCGCCCATCCCGACCGAAGGACTGACGGACGAAGACCTCCCCGCCTTGATGGAACAGGTGCGCGCCGTGATGTCGCGCCGCATCCGACGCGAAGCGCGCGACCGTTTGACCGCTCCCGCCTAACTCTCTTACACTCGTTTTCAACGTGGACACACCGACGACATCCTTCCCGCCTGACTCTCTGGCGGACTTCCCCCGAGAGACTGCGCCCGCGACGCCGGTCATAGACCCCGACAATCCGCCGTGGGGCGTTATTGCCGCCGTCCTGATGTGGATGATGAGCATCCTGATTCTCGGGATGATTCCCTTCTTCGCGCTCACTTTTTATCTCTCATATCGCGGGATTCCCTTCACGCCGGAGAGCATGGAGCGGGCGATGACGGTTGACCCGCAGGGCATCCTGACATCCATCGCGTCGGTGATTCCGGCCCACCTCTTAACGATTGCGCTCGCGTGGGCGCTCGTCACGGGCTTTGGCAAGCGTCCCTTCTGGGAGACGTTGGGCTGGCGTTTCACGGAGCGTTTCGGTTTCTGGACGAGCGCGTTTCTGGCCGTCGCGCTGCTGGTGCTGGGCGGCGTCATCCTCCATTTCTTCGGCGGCTCGGAGACCGACATTGACCAGATCATCACGAGTTCGACCGCCGCCCGTTTCACGACCGCGTTTCTAGCGACGGCGACCGCGCCGCTCGTCGAAGAGTTGATTTACAGGGGCGTGCTCTATTCGGCTGTGCAGCGTGCGCTCGGCGCGCTCTGGGCCATCGTCGGCGTATCGTCTCTCTTCGCGCTCGTCCACGCGTGGCAGTACAGAAAGAACCTCGGCGTCATCGCCACCATCGCCATCCTCAGTTTCACGCTCACCTTCGTCCGCGCAAGAACCGGAAGACTGCTGCCCTGCTTCGTCATCCACACCGTCTTCAACGGTATTCAGTCCGCCTTCATCGTCTATAACTATTTCCACCCCGAACCGGAAGGCGAGATCAAAGCGGGACTATTCCTCACGCCGCTCGCGCGCACGTTCGGACTCACTTTCTAAAACGCTATGACCTACGATGTCGTCTGTGTAGGCGCGGGCGTGGGCGGTTTGACGACGGCTGCGCTGCTCGCGGCGCGCGGCTTGAAAGTCTGCGTGTTGGAGCGAGAATCAGGGGGCGGCGGCTGCGCGGGCGCGTTCGAGCATCTCGGCTACAGGTTCGAGCAGGGCGCGGGCCTCTACGCCGCTTGGGCTGCGGGCGGGATACACGAACGCGTCTTCGCGGAACTCCCCGTCGCGCCGCCCGAAGTGCGCGCGGTCGCGCCCGCGTACGTCGTCCGGCTGCCGGACGGGACGGACGTTTCGCTAGGCGGCGACGACGCGGAGTTTGCTGCGACGCTGCGACACGCCTTCCCCGAATGCGCCGACGCCGCCTCCGACTTCTACCGACGGCTCACGCCCGTCGCCGAAGCATTGGAGCGCGCCGCACGACGCACGCCCCATCTCCCCACCGCGACGCGCACCGAACGCCTCAAGCTCATCGCAAAGGAAGCGCGCGTCTCCCCGCGCGTTCTCGCCGCCATGAAACAGACGGCGGCACAGCATCTCACGAACGTGTCGGCGCGCTTCCGCCGCTTCGTTGACGTGCAGTTGCAAATCTTCGCCGGGTGCACGAGCGAAGAGTGCGCTTATCTCTACGCAGCCGTCGCGCTCAATCAGCCGCGTCGCGGCATGTACGCGATACGCGGCGGCGCGCAGTCGTTGGCCGATGCGCTCACGGAAGCCATCCGCCGGAGCGGCGGCGACGTGCGTTTCGACACGACCGCGCTGCGTCTCACTTATGACACGGGCGGGCGCGCAAGTGGTGTCCTGCTCTTGAGCGGCGAGACCGTCCAAGCGCGTCGCGCCGTCGTCAGCAATCTCACGGTCTGGGACACGTACGGCAAACTCGTCGGCACGGAGCGCACGCCGCCGAACGTCCGCGCGCGCCTGAAACCCCTGCGCGGGTGGGGCGCGTACCTGCTCTATCTCAGCATGGACGAGGACGCCGCCGCGCGCCTCCCTTGTGAACGCGTGCTCACGCTCGACGAATGGCGGCACGATGAAGCGTTCGATGCGGAAAACTCTCTCTTCATGTTGAGCGTCGCGCCCGCTTGGGACGCGCGCGCGCGCGCAGGCAAACGCGCGGTCACCGTCTCGACCTTCACGGATGCCGCGTCGTGGTTCGCTTTTCACGAAGACGAGACGGAGCACGAAGCGCAAGACCAGACGCGGCTCGAAAGATGTTGGGAACGCATTCACGCTGCGCTGCCGGAACTCGGCGCGAGCGTCGAGGTCATCGAGACGGCCACGCCGCGCACCTTCTACGAGCGCACGCGGCGCAGGCTCGGCATGGTCGGCGGCATCGCGCAGACGCTCGACGCCTCGGGCGCGCGCGCCCTCTCGCATCGCACCGCGCTCCCGAACCTGTACATCGTCGGCGACACGGTCTTCCCCGGCAACGGCGTCGCCTCCGTCACACACTCCGCGCTGATAGTCGCCAACGAAATCGCCCCGCCGAACGTTTAGACAAACGTTCGGCGGGGCGTCGGTTCAAGTTGCTCCGGTTTCCGGTTCGCTTACTGGTCGCGCGTCGGCGTCGCCGGTTGCGCTCGCTCGACGGAGCGCGGCTGGTCAAACGAAGGACGGACGAACTCGCGCGGCGCGGCAGGTTCGGGACGCACGACGGGCGAAGGGTTCGGCGTGCCGCCGTTGCGGTTGCCGCCGCCGTTGTTTGACGAGCCGCCGCCCGTGTTGATGCCCGTCGAGCCGTTGTTGCCGACGATGACCTGACTGTTGTTCAGCCCGCAGTTGACGCACTGATTTCGCGGGTCGCCGCCGCCCCAGAAAAGATTGTTGCCGTAGCCGTAACCGTAGGGCGAAGTCCAGCCGTAGTTGCCCGGAATAAACGTGTAGCATCTCCGGCCCGGATCGAAATACCAGATGCCCGCTACGCTCAGCCCGCGATTGTTCAAGTCGTTGACATAACCGAAGCCGTCGCGCTGCGTCGAAAGGATGTTGTCCCATTGCGCGCTCGCCAGCAGCTTGTTGACCTGCCGGACGGAGAGTTTCCGGTTGGCCTCGGCGAGCATCTTCCCGCGCTCGCGGCTCCAAAGATCGAGACTATCGCTGTTCTTCTTGTCGAACTTTGCGACTTCCAGACCGCCCGCGCCGACGCGCGCAATCTTGCCGCCGCGAACCACCGTGCGCTCGCGCCCGACGAGCGCGCGACCCTTCCGGACGGCGACTTCCGTTAAGCCCGACGCCGTCACGTTGAAACGATAGATGCCGCTCTTGATGATGCTCGCCATCGTCTGCGGCGTGACGATTTCAATCGAGACACGGAGATCGTCGAAGCCCGTCGCCTCGACGACCGCGCTGCCCTTCGTCAGTTTAATTCGCAAACTCTCCAACGAATCGTCGGCCAGCGCGAACTCCGAATTTTCGCCGACGCGGATATACGAACCGGGGTTGAGCAGCACTTCTACCTGCGCGCCCGCGCCCGTCCTGACCGTGTCGCCGACGGCCAGATTGTCGGTCGTCGTCAAAACCTGTCCGGCCGCCCGTCCTTCGCCGCCGACGGTCACGTCGCCGGAGACATGGTTGACGCCGCCCGCGCGGGCCGAGATGACGTTGACTTGACGATTCTGCCCCTGCACGGCCAACGCCGCGCCGCAAGCGACGAAACTGAGGATCAAGAGACAGCGCGTGATGTTGCTCAACACGACTCTCATGGTGGGACTCTCCTTTGAAGAAAACCTCTGTCGTTATTTTCCGCCGGAGGGGCTCCCGGCCTTCGATTTGCTCACAGCATACGCTGACGCAAGATGAACAGCAAGAGTGGACGATGGATGATAGACCATAGACGATGGACGGAAGAAAGTTTCCCTCTTATCAATCGTCTATGGTCTATCGTCCATCGTCTGTTTCATCGTCTATCGTCCATTTGCTGCTTCGAGCGCGAGGGGCAGGTCTGCTTCGGCGGCGCGGAGGATGAGGACTTCGTCGCCCTTGAGACGGACGAGCGTGAGCAGTCCTTTGTCGTCGCGCCAGACGGTCTGCGAAATGCCGTCCGCCGCGTGCGTGTTGTTTGATTCCATCGTGTCGCGCCGCCGGAGCGCGTTGTAGGCGCGGAAGAACTCCTGCGCGTCTTCGCGTCTGTCCCAAGCGGTCTGCCAGACGAAGAGCGGCGTGCCGTTCTGTCGCTCGAAGACGGCGGCGCGGTCGCCGCCCCAACCCGCCGCCGCGCGCGTCGCTTCCGCTCGCCCGAGTCCGGCCATCAACAGACCGCGCACGCCGATCTCGCCGAGCGGCGTCGCCGCGCGCATCTCCCAACCCTTCGACGCCAGAGCGTCTTCGTTCAGACGCATCTCGCGCGCCGTCTCGCCCGCGAGATATTTTTCCGGGTGGAGTACCTGCTCGCTCGACGCGGGCGGGCGGCGAAAGATGTCGTCCGCGCTGACGGCGGGGCGTGTCCGTCGCATCGTCTCGACGAAGCGCGCGCCGTCGCGGTAACGAAAGATAAAAGTTTCGGTGAGAAGCGGCGGAAAGAACGCGCCGAGCCCGCGCCGATATTCGCCGAACCGCTCGTCCTCCTGCCGCGCGATGTCGTCGAGCGTGCGCCGCGCCCAAGCCTCGCCGCTCTCGCGCCTGCGCTGCACGTTCATCGCGTCGCCCTCGACCAGAGCGAAGACAGCCTCCGTCCGGTCGAAATTGTACGGGCGCACGAGCAGCAGCTTGAGCAGGTCGAAATGCTGGTCTTGCAGCGCGTGGACGAACTCGTGCGTCAGCAGCGATTTATTATCCGAGACATCGGCAGGCTTTGATTTAGTTGTTCGCGTCTGCTCGGGCTGGACGAGCAGGACGTGCTTGTCGAGCGGCGAGTAGGTTGCGCCCGCCGAAGCGGCTGTGAAACTGACGGCGAGCGTGGCGAGGTCTGTCCCTTCCGGCAGGATGCCGCCCGCCATCGCCAACTTACCCAGAGCCTTCAGGTCGTCGCCGCCGAGGGCCTCCGCCAACTCTTTCGTGCGCGTGCCATACTCCCAACCGGAAAGCTCCGTCATCCCGACCGCGCCCCGCCATTCAAGCCCGCGCGCCTCCGCCGTCTCCTGCATAACTTGCGCGCGCACCGCCTCCAACTTCGGCGACAGAGCGCGCACCGGCAGCGGCGACAGACGGCGCACCGCAGGCGGCAACACCGCCCCCGCCTGCACGCTCCGGCGCGTTGACGCGCGCTTGCAACCCGAAGCCCCCGGCAACGCCAGCAACGCCGCCGTCAATAAAAAAATCTTTCCCCATCCCCTCATACGCATATCAATCTTAGACGCAAAAACCAATGCCCGCGATGCCGGACAGGAACAGCCCAAAGTCACAAGTCGAAAGTCGGTCACAAGTCCAAAGTCACACATCAGTTGCAAGTTGAAAGTCAGAAGTCCAAAGTCGAAGGCGGTAAGATACGCGGCTCGTCCAAACGCATCTGTTCCGCATCCTGACTTTCGACGTTGGACTTTCCGACTTTGAGCTTACTTCGCGTTGTAGCCGCGTTTGCCGCGTGCGACGGCGTTGGGGTGTTGGGGGAGGGTGACGCGGATGGCCCGCCAGCGACCGTCGCGCGTCTTGTTGGTCGGGCGATAGGAGAGGCTATAGACCGTGCCCAGATCGGCGACGACGCGTTCGTATGTGCCCGCGAGGTCTTCGAGTTTTTCGACTTCGTAGAAGACGCCGCCGCCCGCTTCGGCGAGTTCCTGCATGCGTTGGTGAACGAGGTCGAAGGTTTCAGGTTGAATATCGAGCGGGCTGAAGGCTTCGTATTCCGTGCTCGTCCAGAGCGCGTAGAGGACGCCGTCGAACTCGCGCACGCGCGCGCGCAAATCTTCATAGGAGACGGCGGAACCGACGCCCGTCACGTTCGGCAGAGTGCTGTCCAACCCGTCGCTCATCAAGACGACGGCGCGGCGGCGAGTGTTGTTCGCGTCCTTCGCAAACTGTTCGAGGGCGAAATCAACCGCGTCGTACAACTTCGTGTCGCCGACCGGCAACTCCATCGCGCCGATCCCGGCGCGCAAAGCTTCGCGGTTGGTCGTGAGCGGCGAGACGATGCGCGTCTCGCTGGCAAACGTGATGATGCCGATACGGTCTTGCGCGCGCGCGGCGTTGACGAAGCTGAGCGCGGCGGCGCGAATCACGTTCGTGACGCGCCCCGTAGAGCCCGAGAGGTCAATCAACAAAACTAAATCGAAGGGCGCGGAGGCCGCTTCAAAGTGTGCGATCTCCTGCTCGACGCCGTCTTCGGAAAGACGGAAATCCTTCTGCGCGAGATTGACGAGACCGCGCCCGCTCGCGCGGTCAATCACGCTGACGTTGAGCCTGACGAGTTCCGTCTCGACGCGCACGACCTCATCCTCGTCAACCTCCTCCGGCCCTTCCGGCGTCTCCACTTTGGCTGGCGCAGCCGTCTCGCCCCGCCCCGCGCCGACGAGCACCGGAGCCTTGCGCTCGATGGCCGATGAGCCCGCCAGAGAAGGACTCGAAGAAGGACTCGTTTGCCTCGCGTCCGGCACTAGTTCGCTCGCGCGTCCACCCGTCATCTGCGACGCGCGCGGCTGTGAAACGACCGTCGCGGGGGTTCCCCTTCCGGCGTCTCGCGCGACATCGGGACTCGTTTCAGCAGTTCCGATTTGGATACCGCCGCGACCCGAGAACAGGCGCACGACGCTCCGGCCCGAGCCGAGACGCGTCTGAAATTTCTGGCGGACGAAAGTTTCGGGACGGGCTGTCGCACCCGCGCCGTTTTTGAAAGTGACCGTTCCGTTCAGAGAATGCGCGCTCAGGTCGGCGTCGGCGGGTGCGGCGATGTCGAGATTGATGTCGCCGGAGACGCTCTGCGCGGAGAGTTGCGCGGGCAGGCCGCGCACTTCGATGCGCCCGTCGCCCGTGAAGATTTGCGCGCGCGCTTCCCTCGGGATTCTCACCTCTAAATCAACGCGCGATGCGACGGAACGCGTGACGCTCACGCTCAAAAGCTTCTCCGAGTTCTCAATCCGCACGGGCGACGTTGGCTGCCTTGCGGCGGCGCGTCCCTTCGCCGTGCGTCGCGGCGGCGGCGTCGCCGTCTCCTCGACGACCGCCGACACCGAGACATAGTTTTCGTTCCAGACTTCCACGCTCACGCCGCCGCGTTGATTCTCCACACGCAATTCGCCGCTCGCCGGAAGCGCGACACGCAAATCCGCGTCCGCCAGCGCGTCGGCGGGCACGGGCGCGAACAGGGCCAGCGACGCGCAGAGCCACAGCCACGCGAAAAACCGGCGCGCGCGCTTTCGAGTCCGTGTTTGTTTGAGCCTCTTCTCCATCACCCGAAAACTTTGATGCCCGCAGAGGCATGAACGCCGTCCCGACCGGAGCAAAAAGACGAATAACAAAAGACGGTAGGTTAAACGGGGAAAGGGTAAAAGGGAGAGGGGGAAAGCACCTGCCTTTAACCCTTTAGCCGTTTCCCGTTTACCCTTTCAGCTATCCTCTCCGGTTTGAATCGCCGCGCGTCATTCGATCAGGTCGAGCATGGAGCCGCTATCGGAGGCGGGGGCGGGCGTCTTGTCGGGCGACTCTTTGCCGCTCGCGCTCGCGCCGCCGTAGTCGGCGAGACGCAGCAGCAGGTTGTTCTGGTTGGTCGCGTAAGACATCCCCTCCTCTTTGTTGACGATGCCGTCGCGGATGAGTTGTTCGATGACGGCGTCGAAGGTCTGCATCCCTTCGAGTTCGCCCTGCTCCATCGCGTCCGTCAGCGACTTGCCCTCCGATTCGCCGCGCTCGATGTACTCCTTCGTGCGCGAGGTCGCCTTGAGGATTTCGATGGCGGCGACGCGTCCCTGCCCGTCGCCGCGCGGAATCAGGCGTTGCGAGATGATGTAGCGAAACGATTGCGCGATGCGTGTGCGGATGGCCTGCTCCTCGTTCTTCGGGAAGACGCCGATGATGCGGTCAACGGTCTTGGAAGCGTCAATCGTGTGGAGCGTCGAGAGGACGAGGTGGCCCGTCTCCGAGGCTTCGAGCGCGACTTCAATCGTCTCGCGGTCGCGCATCTCGCCGACGAGAATCACCTTCGGAGCCTGACGGAGAGCGGCGCGCAGGGCGAGCGCGAAGTTCGGCGTATCGGAATGGAGTTCGCGCTGGTGAATGGTCGAGCTCTTGTGAACGTGCAGAAACTCAATCGGGTCTTCAATGGTGATGACATGATAGAACTTCGACTCGTTGATAAGGTCAATGACGGCGGCGAGCGTCGAGGATTTGCCGCTGCCCGTCGGGCCTGTGACGAGCACGAGCCCGTTCTTCAACTCGGCGATGTCGCGCATCTGCGGCGGCAGGTTGAAGTCCGACCATTGCGGCGGGCGCGCGGGGATGACGCGCATGACGATGGCGTGCGTGCCGCGCTGCATGAAGATGTTGACGCGAAAACGCGCGATGCCGGGCGCGCTGAACGAGAGATCCGCCGAGCCGAACTTCTCCAGATTCTCGGCGGCCACCTGATGATTGCCCATCAGGAGGCGCGCGATTCCCGCCGTGTGCGTCGGCAGAAGTTTTTCCAGACCGGGCACGGAGACGCCTTGCAGTTTGCCGACCAACTCGACCTGCGGCGGCCTACCGGGCGAGAAGATGAGGTCGCTCACCTTGTCGGAGACGGCCAGCATGCGTTGCAGCACGTTGACGAAGTTGAGTTGCGGCGCGCCCGGCACGCTGGCTGCGCCGCTCGCGGGCGGCGTGGGTGTTTGTGGTGTGCTCATAAAAATTTGTTGACGAGTATGAGTGTTCCGAATGACGTGCGAAACCGGAATCTAAAGCGCGAAGTCCCGAACTCGATTCGGCCAAACGGCCCGTTTTCTAGTCTTTAGACTCCCGACGCCGCGACTCCCGACTCCCCCGGCGTGCCTGAGGATGGCACACTTCCGTAAACCTTTGTAACCGAAAATAAACGTCCGGCGCAAACAACCGCACCGCTTTGAGCGTACATCACAGTACGTGCAGTTTCGCGCGGAGGCGCTTTCGTTGTCGGGGAGCGCCGCTCGCGTCCATCAGGACAGGTCGCAGGAGGCGCACACCATCATGGCAACATACAGAGACCCCGCACGCATTTTTGCTCCGCTTGAAGTCGTCGAGCGCCTGCTGGAAATTCGCGCCGACGCCGGTTATTCGCCGACCCTCTACCTGCGCGCCGCCGACGATCTGGCCGCCTACTTCGACGCCTACGGCTTCGACGTGTACGCCTTCTCCGACACTCAGGCCGAGTTCTGCTACGGTCGTTATCGCGCGCCCATCGTCCCCGGCGGCGACCACGCACACAATTCAATCACAGCACACTAATCAAGGCAAAACGTAAGAGGCAAAGGGCAAAAGTCAGGAAGATTCAAGTTCTTTCACTTTTGCCTTTTACCTTTTTACTTTCAACTTTCCTACAGGGCTTTGATGATGACGAAGGTCACGTCGTCGTGCGAGCCGCGCCCCGCCGTCCATTCGAGCAGATCGTCGTAGATGCCGTCAATCATCTTGCGCGCCGTGCGCCCGCGATGCACGCGGACGGATTCCTCTAGGCGGTCGCGCCCGAACTCTTCTCCCTCCTCGTTGGTCGCCTCGGTCGCGCCGTCCGTGTAGAGCACCAGAGTCTGACCGGATTCGACGGGCAGATAGTATTCGTAATAACGCGTATCCCTGAACATGCCGAGCGGGATGCCGCCGCGCTCGATGAAACGCGCTTTGCCGTCCGCGTCCAGAAGGAGCGGCGGGTTGTGTCCGGCGTTGGCGTAGGCGAGCGTCTTGTTGGTCGTATCGAGCACGCCGTAGAAGGCCGTCACGAATTGATTGCTCTCGACCGACTCCCAGAGCAGATAGTTGACCTTTGCCATCGAGATGTTCGACGCGTAGCCGATGTGAATCGCGGCGCGCAGGGAAGCACGCAGGAAGGCCATCAGCAGCGCGGCGGGGACGCCCTTGCCCGACACGTCGGCGATGACCAAGCCGAGATGATCTTCGTAGATGTTGACGAAATCGTAGTAGTCGCCGGAGACCTCTTCGGTCGAAAAATTGTATGCGCTGATGTCGAAGCCTTCGAGTTGCGGGTCGCGCGGCGGAAGCAAAGAGAGTTGGACGCTGCGCGCCACTTCGAGTTGTGCTTCGAGCCGTTTTTTCGCCACCAGTTGTTCGTGCAGCATCGCCTTCTCGACGATGATGGCGACCTGCGACGCGAGCAGCATCAAGACCTGCCGGTCGTCTTCCGTGTAGGCGTTCAGGTCGTCGCTCTCCAGATCGAAGACGCCGATGACTTCGTCGTTCGAGATGATGGGCGCGACCATCTCCGAGTGTGTCTCCTTGCGCGCGTTGACGTAGCGCGGGTCTTGCCGCACGTCCGGCACGATGACGGCTTCGCCCGTCTGCGCCACGTGCCCGATGATGCCCTCGCCCGCGCGCAGGCGCAGTTCCAACATCTCTTCGAGGTCGTAGCCGCGCGCCACCTCCGCATGAAAGATGATGTGGCCCGCGCCGTCCTTAGTGCCGCCGCCGATGCCGACGGGAACTTCGCGCCCGTCCTTCGCACACTTGATGATATAAATCCCCGCCGCGTCGTAGGGCAGAAGGGAGTCGAGCGTGTCCATCACGAGGATGAGCACCTCTTCGAGATTGAGCGAGCGACTGATTTTTTTCGTGATGTCGAGCAACAGGCGCAGCTTATCCGCCACCGTCAACCCGGCGGTCGGCGTGCTCGTCTTTCTCAAATCATCAGCCATACAGAGATTATAGCAGGGATGAGGGCGGAGGGATGAGGGATGAATAAGAAGAGATTAAATCATTTCTTCATCGAATCATTTACTCATTGATTCATTGATTCAATGAACAAATGATTCGATGATTCAATTCCTCTTCATCCCTCATCCCTCCGCCCTCATCCCTTCTAACGCTGTTTCGGTCATCAAGGTGAACTCAAGGGCCGCCGAGGGGTGCTGGCGGAAAAAGTCGTTGACATCGGAGGGCAGATTGACGGAGGCGAAGGGCATGGCGCGCGCGTTGAACATCTCTTCGTAACGCGCGGCGGCGCGTCGTCCGGCGGCGTCGGGGTCGAGCGCGGCGACGACGCGAAAACGTCCGAGCGGCGCGAGCCATTCGGCCTTCATCCCGCCCGCGCCGACGAGTCCGACGGCGTTGAAGCCGTAGGCGACGAGCGTCAGCGTGTCCGTGAAACCCTCGACGAGATAGACGACGCTCTCGCTCGGCAATCCTTCGAGCGCGTCCACGTTGTAGAGCGCGGGCACGCCGCCCCTCATGTTGTGCCAGCGCGGCTCGACTCCGGCGGCGGTCGTCCGCGCCTGCAAATAGACCGCGCGCCGCTCCATGCGAAACGGAAAGAGCAGGCGGTGATGATAGAACGTCAGGTGCTCGCGCGCGTTGAAGAGTCCGCCGCGCTGCAACTCTTCGAGCGCGAAACGCTCGCGCATCCGCCGCATCACGCGGCGATACGCGCGACGCGGAAAGTATGTCACGCTCGCGCGCCGCGCCGTCCCCGCGTCAATCCCGCGCCGCGCCAGATAGTTCAAACCCTCCAACTGTTCCTCGCCGCGACAGACCTCCAAAAAAGCCTCGCACACGGCCTGCATCCGCTCCGTCTCAAGCGGCGCGCTCGCCTCCGTCTCCGCGTCGGGCGCGGCGCGTTGGGCCAGCGCAGCCGCGCGCACGCGCACCCCGCCCTTGATTCCCAACTCGCGCGCCATCTCGCGCACCGCCCCGCTGAACGTGACGCCGTGCATCAACTCGTAGAAGCTGATGCAGTCGCCGCCCTCTGCGCGCGAGAAACAATGAAACAGCCCGCGCTGCACGTCCACCGACAGACTCGGATGTCCCTTGCCGCTGTGTTTGTGTGAGGGAATGGGACAGAGCGATTGCAGGCGCGCGCCCGACTGTCGCGCGTCCGGCGGAAGATAGCGACGGTAGAAAGCGCGGTAATCAATCCGCCGTTTGATCTCGTCGCGCAGCGCGCGCAACTGCTCCGGCGTTTCGCTCCGTTGCTTCATAAAAACGGATGTTAGAGGTTAGATGTCGGATGTTAGTTTTAGTTTTAGCCTAACATCCAACATCCAACATCCGACCTCTGCTCTTTCACCCTTGTTCTCCGGAGGCTTTCTGGCGGCGGCTCTCCATCGCCAGATATTCGTTGCGGCGTGCTTCGCGCGCGGCGTCCTCCTCGGGGTGTCGCCGCCGGTAGTCGGCCCAGAGGCGCGAAACCTTCATCCGGTATTCGACCAGTTCACGACTGACGTTGAAGTGGCGCGCAATCTCAATCGAACTCTTGCCCGCGCGTGTGAAGCGTGCGAGCGCGCCGAAGGGCACGAGCGACGCCGCCCCGACCGCGTAGGCCGCCTCCTCGTCAGCCTCGTTATAATCGCGCGCCACGGTCTTCCCCTGCTTGTTCTGCGCGACGATGGAGAGCCGGTTCGCCTTGTGACCGAGAAAGACGTGGCAGACTTCCTCCATCAAAGTCGCGTTGTTGCGCGCGCGTCCATGACGCGGATTGAGAATCACCAGCCGCCAACCGTTCGGCAGCGGACGCGAACACGTTCCCCCCGACCACATGTTCGCCCCCGCCCCCAACAGATGCTCCCGCGCCTCTTCCGAAAGACCTTCGATCTGCTCGAAATCCACCACCATCAACTTCGCAAAGTCCGCCAACGCAAACGGGTCTAAAGGTTCATCATCACGACGCAGGCCCGCGAAATCGCGCAACCCCATCGCGCGAATCTCAAACTGTCTCCCCTTAAATGTCGGCGGCAGAAGCTCTTCGTCCACGTCTCTGATTATACCTGTAAAGTGATGAAGGATTTAAGATAAACCGTTCCATTCGTCAGCCGTAATCTGTCGGCCAATAATGCTTTCCACTTCGCGCAGCATCATTCGCAGTTGCGGAACTGAGTATTCTGTATTCGACGGTATCGTGAGGCGGGATTGACCGAAAATCATAAACTGGTGTTTCGCGCCGGAGTACATTCCCGCGAAGCCAAGTTGCCGCAAACGCCGGATAAAATCGCTCCGTTTACACGGATTCCACCGGCTCATACGCAGGCTCCTTGTTCAGATCAATGCCGTCAACAATCGGCAGCGTATGTCTTAACTTCAAACCGAGCCACAACCAATCCTCCAAAGTCGAACGCAACTCATCCTCACAACTCCGCAACGTCGCGCCGAAAGCCAACACACCCTGACACGCCGCAATCCGACCGGAGAAGCTTCCATCCTCCAACTTATCATATTCGGCCTGCGCCATTGCGCGGTCTAGGTACTCGCTCAAAATAAATTGTACGCTCATAGTAACCTCCGGCTTTTCACGCAGCGCAGAACATCTTTGTTCACGTCCTTATGTCTTTTCCGAATAGCTGGCGACTTTTTCTTCAAGCCATGCGTTGACGAGTGATTCAACCGGCGTCTGTTCCTGTCTGGCGATTTCCGCCAGCCTGCTGTTTATCTTCTCGTCAATCGCAACCAGATGCGTCCTTCGTTGAATATCCACGTCACAACTGACTTCAGGCAGACTATCCGGATAATCACCCATATCATGGGCATCGAAGAACTCAACCATCTCGTCCAACGACGAAAAAGCCGGAAGCTTTTGAACCTTATTTTCTGCCATACAACTTTCTCTCTTTCTTCGCCATATCCCGCGCGCTCAAAATCAGTGCCTCTTTCGTCTTCTTATAGATGAAGAGTATCGTCAAATATCTGCCCGCTTCTGTCTGTCCCAAACTCATGTAAACATTTTCGCCCCCTCGCTCCCCTTTTTCAATAAATCTGACCTTGAGATTTCGGGCGAATGCTTCCTCGACTTCAAATGTCTCTACATGATGCTTGAAAGCAGGCTTATCAACAACGTTTCCGAGCCAAACGATGCCTTCTATCTTCATGCAGATACCTATGAAATTATCAGGCCGCGACGGTCTGTGTGAGTTGGGCTTCGCGGAGGCGTCCGCCGAGCCACGCGGCGGGCATGACGAGGAGCAGCGAGACGATGTGGAACCAAGCGGGCGCGGTGTCCCAGAGGGCAATCGTTCCGGCGATGTTGAAGAGCAGCCCGAGGACGCCGAGAATCAGCGCGTGCTTCAAGGGTTTACTGGGCGCGAGGCGTGCCGTCAGGTAACAACCCGCGACGGCGAAGACCAGCACGTAACTCATCATCAACAGCAGCACCGGCACGCTCTCCACACGTCCCGACGCGCTGAACGCCTGCGGCATCACGCTCCGCACCACGGCGTCTGCGCCGAAAGCCAGCAAACCGATAGCGAAAAAACCTGCGACGATGGCGAGAATGCTTCTGATCATTTTCGAGTCTCCTTCAAAGGCTGTTTGTTGTTGTCTGACGAACGAAAATATCGCTCCGCTATCGCATTGCAACATACAAATAATAAGGAGGGTCGCCATAATTACCGCCGCCGCCTGATATTATATTGTCAGCAAGCTCTTGATTATACTCAATTAGTAAGCGTTCCAACTCTGCAACATTAGCTACTGATGAAGTTTCATATACCACAGCCATCTTATGATAGGCGTGCGCATATCCTTCACGAAATCTTCGTTCTGGATTACTAGTTATTCCGATTTTGAATCCATTGACTCTGTCAGATCTCGTGTATGCGCTAATCTTCCTCAAAACATCTGAAACTATATCTTGGGGCCAGCCGGTGACACTGTTATATACCACTCTATCTTCAGTCATTATCTGCTCTCCACGTTACGCCTTTATTAAAGTTGCGTAAGTAAAACTTGGTGAAATGACAAAGGCGCTCAACCCTTTTCGAGAGTCGAGCGCCTGTTGAACTTGGGGAACCGAAACTTGTGTGGCTCTTACTTCCGGCGGTTGCGCCCGCGTGTCTCTTCGCCGGGGTGGGAGAACTGCGTGTAGGCGACGCGGAAGAGTTCCGAGAGGGCTTTGGCGGTTTCGGGCGTCAGGTTGCGGTCGGCGCGCAGGTGCGCTTCGACGATGTCGGGCATCGCTTCCTGCGGGAAATAGACGACCGGCTTCGTGCCGTCGGAGTCCACCTGACGACCCGACATGACACGCTCCATCGGCATGTTGAGCCAGCCCGTGAGCCGCGCGATGTTGTCGGCGTCGGGCTTGCCCGTGCCGTTTTCGATGCGCGAAAGGGTCGAGGCCGAGACGCCTGTTTCATCCGCGACATCGCGCAAACTCAGGCCCATCTCCTCGCGTTTGCGGCGGATGGCCCGCCCGAGTTCGACCGTATTTACTAGAGATTTTGTGAATTCTGCCATTTTGGCCTCCTTTTCGGCGCGCTCTCCAGACCGGAGGGTCTTCTCGGCGCACCTCCCTCCTTGCCCCAGAACATAGCACAGGAAAATCCCAGATGCAAGACTTTGTTTTATGCTTGCAACAAACTCGAAACGATGGTACACTGTTTCACGTATGAAACAGAGCGGACGCCGACAGGCCGCTCGGGGCAGCAGAAACGAGGACAGCCGAAGTGAGCGAATACATCTGGGAGACATTCGACAGCCTGTTTAAGACGGTTCACCGGCAGGGCCGCCGCGTCGAGGAATTGGAGACGCGACTGGCGGAGCTTGAGCGTCGCTTGCAGGAGCGCGCCGCTCCGTCGCAGACGACCGCCGCGAGCGTGTCGCCGAAGCCGGTCGAGCAGTTGGTCAAGGAGATGCCCGCCGAGCGTGCGGCCTGAAAGTTTGGAAAGTTTTTGGAGGATTTAGACAATGGCAACAGCAATCGCTACCCCCAACACGGACAAAAAAGCGTTGATGCGCGACAAGCGCGCGCAGGGCATCGCGGCGATGGGACTCGTCAACCGCGAAGGCGACCGCTTCCGCGTGACGACGCCCAGTTTGCGCGGACGCCGCGCGAGCTATGAAGTCTGGCGCGACGAGGCGGGGAAGGTGCGCTGCACTTGCCTTGAGTTCGATGAGCAGTCGGCGGGTGATTCGACCTATCGCTGCGAACACATCCTCGCCGTCAAGCATGCGCTTTTGAACAAGACCTCCGAGGCTGTGACCAAACAACAGCCTGCGGCGGTGAAACCTGCCGTCGCCGCGCAAGGCGTCGAGGCGTCGGCGGTGACTTTGGATACGCCCAACACGCAAGAGATAAACGCATCCGAGAAGCGCGCAGAGACTCCGGAGACGGCGGACGCAGGAAGGCCCGCCGCCAAGAGGACGCCGCGTTTCGTACGGGAGCAAATTGAACCGGCGGAGACAGAAGCCGAGACGGCGACAAACGACGCCGCCCCGGTTGAAATCAACGCAGACGGTTCGCTCGCGGAACACACAAACGAAGAGGAGCTAGAAGAAATGTCTAAGCAGAAACAGGCGACCGCGAAGGGTTCGGTCGAAGAGTTGGATAACGATTTGGAGTTTATGACGGCGGAAGAGCACGCCGCGATGTCGGGCGCGCAGGCGACGCCGACGAGCGCGCCGGTCGTGCCGCTCGCCTTCACCAACACGCTGCGGACGCTCCGGCAGCCGGTTGACCCGAAGCTCGTCAAGACGCGCGAGGGTTGGACTGACCGTCAGGGCAACACGCACATGGTCGAATACGTCGAGTGGCACACGGTCGCAGACATTCTCGACCGCGTCTCGCCCACTTGGTCGCACTCGGTCAGGGGCATCGTGCAGATCGGCGACATGGTCGCCGTCACCGCCGCGATTTCGATTGACGGCGTGACGCGCGAAGGCGTCGGCACGGGCACGGCGGACAACGAAACCGGCATCAAGAAGGCCGAGCACGACGCTTTGAAGCGCGCGGCCATCAAGTTCGGCATCGCGCGCGAGTTGTACCAGCGCGAGTCCGACGTGATCGAGAAGCAGGGCGCTGCGCCGCAGTCGAGCGAGTTTCCGCGCGACCCGCTCGCCAAGTCAATGGCCGATCTGGTCACGCCGAAGCAACTCGGCATGATTCGCGCGCTGGCGCGCGAGGCGGGCGTGGACGTTGAGGAGGAGTGCCAGTCGGTGCTGCGCTGCCGCACGGAGGAGTTGTCGAAGCGCGCGGCGTCGAGCTTCATTGACCACCTCAAGGGCGTGCAGAACGAAGCGGCGTCCGGTGGAATGCGCCGCGCGAGCTAAGAGGAAAGTGAGGCGGCAAGCGTCGAGCAGACAAAGCAAGGTTTGAGTTCAATCTTTGACCGCTTGCTGCTCGACGCTCACGGCTCACTCTCAAGGGAGGTTTGAAAGATGACTACGGAAGAGTTGATTCAGGAACACGAACGACCGCTCTCGTTAGAGTTGGAATACGCGGACGCGCCGGAGTTAACGACCGAAGAGACGGGAGTCGAGGAGACGGCGCACGAAGAGAGCGCCGGGGAACGCTCGAAGAAGGAGCAGATTCTGTCGCTCTTCGAGCAGGGCACGACCGACATCGCGGAGATTGTCCGGACGGTGACGGCGCGTCCCTCCTACGTCGCGCAGGTCTTGCAGTCCGCCGGTTATCTGACCGGCTACTTCGACCTCTACACGACGACGGGCCGCGAACAGAACGTCTACTCGCGTTTCTTCCGCAACGTGCTGTCGTTCAAAACGGTGGAAGCCGCGCGCGAGTCGGTGCAGAAGATCGAGCGGCTCTACAACTACTTCGAGCGTCTCGGCGACCGCGCCGGACAGCATCACGCGATGGTGCTCGCGCTGACGGGCAAGAATCGCGCACGTTGGAGCGGCAAGACCGAAGAGTCGCAGATTTTTCACGAGTGGCTCGTCGCACACTAATTTTCATCCCGCAACCACGCCGCGACACGAGCGGCCCTCGCACACAAGAACGAACAAGGGTGGGTTTCCGAAGGTAAGTTTCTCAAGTCAGGGGCTTACCTTTCTTTTTTCACGCTAGAGGCGAGCCTTCGCCGTCAAACGTCCGAAAAAGCAGTACCAACCTCAACTCGAAACCGAAAAGGAGAAACTTGCGATGGCCGAACACCAAATCCCCGCACACGGGCAATTCTGTTGGAGCGAACTGGCGACGACTAATGCCGACGCCGCTAAAAATTTCTACTCCGAACTCTTTGGCTGGAAGTTCAAACAGGGCGACGTGCCCGGCATGTCCTACAGCGAAATCATGGCGGGCGGCGAGAAGCCCGTCGGCGGCCTCTACCAGATGGGCGCGGAATGCGGCTGGGGCGACAACGTTGCGCCGCACTGGATGTCCTATGTCGCCGTTGACGACGTTGACGCGTCCGCGCAGCGCGTCGTCGAACTCGGCGGTAAAATCTGCGTCCCGCCGACCGACATCCCCAACGTCGGACGCTTCAGCGTCATCACCGACCCGACCGGCGCGAACATCTCCATCGTCACGCTGAGCGGCGCGCATTCTTAAAAGCGGGACGCTCGCGCCCCCGCAAACGGAGGCACGGACGCGACGGACGCGGCGGGGAAGTCGGTTCAAGTCGAGCAGAGCGTTGCTGCCCGTGTCCGTCTCGCAGAAGCGAAAGACCGCAGGCAAAGGAGAAGAAGCGGATGCCCAGAGTCGTGCATTTTGAAATCAGCGCGGACGAACCGGAACGCGCGCTCAAGTTCTACAAGGATGTGTTTGGTTGGGAGTCGCAGCGTTGGGACGGCCCGATGCCCTACTGGTTCTTCAACACGGGCGCGCCCGAACAGCCCGGCATCAACGGCGGAATGTGCAAACGCAGCGACGATTTCGTCAACTGCGTCAACTCGATTGACGTGGAATCGGTTGACGAATACGTGGCGCGCATCGAGGAGCACGGCGGGGCCGTCGTCATGCCGAAGACGACGCTCCCCAAAGTCGGCTACCTCGCCTACTGCAAAGACACCGAGGGCAACTTCTTCGGCATCATGCAGGCAGACGCGGCGGCGCAGTAGTAAACCCGGTCGGCGCGCAGGCTCAAGCGCGGCGCAAGCTGTGTCGTGCGTCCGGCGCACATTCAGTTCGAGAGAGGGTGAGTCTCCGGCGAAAGTCGGCGGGCTCACCCTTTCTCTTTCGGTACGGAAGCGGACAAGCTTATGTGATAGGATGCGCGCGTCGTTTCAATGCGTCCCGGATGGAGGAAAACCTTTGAAGAACCGGAAGCGTAGCGCAAGGCTCGGACTGAAGTTTTTCATGCTCTCCTGCATCGTTCCCTTGCTGCTCATGCCCGCCGCCACCACGGCGCGCGCGCAGCAGAGACTCGTTTTTAACGACACACTACCGCCGCCCGCCGTGAAGTCCACCGCGCCGGAGGATGACAAGGATGATGATGATGAAGATGATGACTTCATCGTCCCGAACAGGCCCGGCACAGCAGGCCCGGCGGAGTTTCACAGGCCGGGCGTGTTGCAAGCCGACTTCGGCTACGACGGCAGTTTTCACGCGCAGGATTCGAGCACGCAGCAGACGTTGTTCATGGATCTGCGCTTCGCCGTCAGCAGACGACTCCTGCTTGAGTTCGATCTCGACAACCTGTACTCGCAAACCGACGAGCAGGGGACGCGCGTGACGGGCGTCGGCAATTCGCGGGTCGGCTTGCAGTTGGTCGCCGTGAGCGAGGGCGAAGGCCGCCCCGCGCAAGCGTTCGCCTACTTCCTCACGCTGCCGACGGCCAGCGTCAGCAAGGGACTCGGCACGGGCCGCTTCGACCATAAGTTTATCTGGCTCGTCAGCAAGAACACGGACAAGACCGAGATTAATTTCAACGCGGCTTACCTGTTGCAAGGGCGCGCGGAAGGGGGCGGTTGGCTGCACGGCGGGCAAGGCTCGCTCTCCCTTTGGCGCGAGGTGACGAAGCGGCTCGGCATACAGGGCGAGTTTTCCGGCCAGAGTATTGACGAAGCGCAACCGCGCGGCCTCTACGCGACCGGCGCGTTGACATATAAAGCGAATCGTCGTCTGGCGTTCGACGCCGGAATGCGCTTCGGGCTCAACCCGAGCGCGCCGCGTCTCGGCGTCTTCGCCGGAACGACCATCGGCGTCGCCGATTTCTTCAAGAAGCGACATTGACCACCGGCTCATTTTTTTGAGCGTGAAGATTCAGACAGTCTCGACATTCGTGCGAAGGGGGTTGCAAAAGGAACAAGGATGCCAGCGAAGAACGAAGATTTGCACGGGAACGTGCCTGATAAAGCAGAGGTCGCGCTGCTTCTGATTGATGTCATCAACGATCTTGAGTTCGATTCCGGCGAGGAGTTGCTCAAGCACGCGCTGCCCGCAGCCGAACGGCTCGCGGCCTTCAAACGCGAGGCGAAGCGCGCGGGGATTCCAGTCATCTACGTCAACGACAACTTCGGCAAGTGGCAGTCGGACTTCAACAAGCTGCTGGCGCATTGTCTCGACAGAGACGCGCGCGGGCGACGCCTTGCGGAGATTCTCCGGCCCGACGAAGACGACTATTTCGTCCTCAAGCCGAAGCACTCCGGCTTCTTCTCCACCACGCTCGACACGCTGCTCGAATACTTGCAGGTCAAGACCCTCATCCTCACCGGACTGACCGGCGACATCTGCGTCCTCTTCACCGCCAACGACGCATACATGCGCGACTTTCATCTCGTCGTGCCCGCCGACTGCGTCGCCTCGGCCAGCGCGGAAGAGAACCGGCACGCGCTCGAACACATGCGCCGCGTGCTCAAGGCCGACACGCGCCCCTCGAACGAACTCGACCTCCAAGCCTTGAAAAGCGATGCGGAGCCGACGGAGACGGACGCCAAACCGCAGCCGCAGCCGCAACAGTTCGCGCGCCATGAATGAGCCTGTCAGGTTTCGACAGAGCACGCCTTTCAGCGAGTTTAAATAGGAGAAATTTTTGATGCGACGTTTCCTTCGTGACAACGGGCTCTCGCTCGT
The DNA here is from genome assembly GCA_035537095.1 of Pyrinomonadaceae bacterium. Classification (GTDB taxonomy): domain Bacteria; phylum Acidobacteriota; class Blastocatellia; order Pyrinomonadales; family Pyrinomonadaceae; genus DASWNP01. The sequence goes on along the minus strand of DATLMV010000153.1, from coordinate 22,466 downwards.
CCTCTTCGTGCTGTTCTTCTTCACCCTCATTCTCGGCCAGAGTTTGACGGGCCACCGGGAGTACAACAACGAGCAGACGGAGCACGGGCAGCCGACCGTCACTTATACGGAATATCTCGCGACGAGCCACTTCCTCGAAGCGACGATGGAGAACTGGGAGAGCGAGTTTCTACAGATGTTCATGTTCATCATCCTGACAATCTTTCTCTACCAGAAAGGCTCCGCCGAATCGAAAGACCCCGACGAAGAGAGCGAGGTTGACCGCGACCCGCAAAACTCGCGCGACAAAAAGGACGCGCCGTGGCCCGTGCGTAAGGGCGGGTTGATTTTGAAACTTTATGAGAACTCTCTGAGCCTCACCTTCCTGCTGCTCTTTCTGCTCTCTTTCTATCTCCACGCCGTCGGCGGCGCGGGCGAGTACAACGCCGACCAGAAGGAGCATGGTAGTAGTGAACAGGTGACAGCCGTGCAGTATATGGGCACGTCGCGCTTCTGGTTTGAGTCTCTACAGAACTGGCAGAGCGAGTTTCTCGCCATCGGCGCGATGGTCGTCCTCACGATCTTCCTCCGCCAGAAGGGTTCGCCCGAATCCAAGCCCGTTGACGCCCCGCACAGCGAAACCGGAGGCGGCTGAAGAAAGGAAAGAGGTAAAAGGCAAAGGGCAAAAGTTAGAGCGCGAGGAGACTTATCTTTTCGTCCCGTTCGTTGCCTTTACTTCAAGTCACGTCAATTCGTCGTTCCCTTCTCTTCAACTAAAGTTTAAAGGCCGCGTCTTTCGCATGAAGACGCGGCCTTTGGTCTGTTCGGGTTGGTGAGTCGTGCTTACTCTTCGTCGTAGGACTTCTGTTGCGGGTTGCGCCCGCGCATGGCGGAGGCGGCGAGTTCGCGCGCGCGCGGGAGCACCTCGATGCCTTTGGCGACCTGCGGGTCGTCGGCGACGAGTACCTGTTGGGCCGTCACCGTGCCGTAGGCGGCGGTGGCGATGTCGTAGCGCAGTTGGCGCGCGATGAAGTCGCGGCTGCGGTCGAGTTGCGCCGCCGTGAACTTGTACTCCTTCTTGTTCGCCACGAAATCTTTGAAGGCTTTGAAGACCGCGTCGTTGACGGGGAAGTCGGTCGCCACGAGGTCGTGCCCGAAATCAATGGCGCGCTGCACCTTGTAGGACTCAAGACCGCCGATGCGACCGTTGACCAGTTCGCGCGCGAAGGCGAAGACGGGGTCAATCAGACGCTGCTGCGGCGGGGCGATGACGCGCGGTTTGACGGATTCGTCGGGCGCGATGCCGCCGCCGCCATAGACGGGACGGCCCGTGTCGGTGCGGCTCTCGGGGCCGGTCGGCGTCGCGGCCTTAGGTTCTTCGGCCTCCTTCTCCTCGTCGTCCTGCTGGCCGAGACCGCCGCGCGTGTAGTAGTCGTAGAGTCCGGTGTTGGAATAGTCGCGTTGCACGAGGCGACCGGAAGGCGTCAGGTATTTGGTGGTGGTGAGCGTCAGGGCCGTGCCGTAGTCGAGCGGCAGGATGCTCTGGACGAGACCCTTGCCGAAGGTCGTCTCGCCGACGATCAGCGCGCGGTCGTGGTCTTGCAGCGCACCGGCGACGATTTCAGACGCGGAAGCGGAGTTGCGATTGACGAGCACGACAATCGGCGTCTGGTCGGGCGAGCGATTCTCCGACTTGTAGGTGCGGTCGCCGCCGCCGCGCGCGCCGCGCCCCTTCTGGCTCAAAATCACCTGCTCGCGCGAGAGGAACTGCTCCGCGATCTTGACGGCTTGATCGAGCAGCCCGCCGGGGTTGTTGCGCAGGTCGAGCACGAGCGAGGTCATCCCCTTCTCGTGGAGGTTGCCGAGCGCCTTCTGAAAATCTTCGGCGGTGTCGTAGTTGAAGCCGCGCGTCATGTCAATGTAGCCGACGCCGGGTCGAATCATGTAGGAATCGGGGACGGTCGGCTGGCTGACGGAGTCGCGCGTAATCTCGACCGTCTCTTTGTTGCCGGTGGAAGCGCGTTCGACGACGATCTTGACGGCTGAGCCTTTCGGCCCGCGCAGTTTGTCGCGCACCTCGCCGGAAGCCTTACCGGCGACCGTCTGGCCGTCAACCTCGACGATGCGGTCGCCGAAACGCAGGCCCGCGCGCTCCGCCGGAGTACCGGCGAAGGTGGCGAGGATGTACGTGTCGGAGCGTTCGCCGACGCGGCGGTCGCCGATGGACGCGCCGATACCGTAATATTCCGAACGCCAGTCGGCGCGCAGTTCTTCAAACTCTTTCGCATCGTAGAAGTTCGAGTGCGGGTCGAGCGAGCGCAGCATGCCGATGATGGACGACTTGAAGACGTTGTTGTATTCGAGCTTGTTGCCGTCAACGTAATTCTCTTGAATCACGGTCAGGGCTTCGGCAAAATCCTGCTCGACGCCCTCCGTCGCCTCGATGCGCGGGCGCTCGCGGCGCGCGGAGGGAGCGGCTGCGCCCGGTCGCGGGTCGCGGCCCGTCTCGCCGCGTCGTGCGGGCGGGGGCGTGGTCTGCTGCGCGAAAACGAAGGTCGGAATCAGCAGCGCGAGAATCAAAAGCGTTGCTAGTGCGGAAATGGATCTGTTCTTCACGGACAAAACCTCTCGGGAAACCGTTTGATAACTCGAAGGACGAGCGCGCCGACATTCGGCGCGTGGCCTGCTCTTGTACGACCGCCGTCTGGCAGGTTAGTGTAGTGTAATGGATGAGCGCGGGCGCAGCAAGGTTGCGTGTCCGCCGCCATCCGCGCACGGAAATGTGGACGAGGGATGAGAGGCAAAAGAGGCTCTCCGTGTTCCGTTTTCGTCCCGCATCCGGCGTCTGAGAGTCCAAACGTCCACCCGTATAAAACCCATGAACAAGAAAGCCCGAACGACTGCGACCAAATCCGCCGCGAAGAAGAAGGGCGGCGCGAAACCTGCGGCACGGCTCACCGGCGGCGAGGCCGCGTGGGAAGAACAGTTGCGCCACGTCGTCAACACGGTTGACGTGGCCCACGCGCTGACGATGCCGCTCATCCGCTCCATCGAGAGTTTGCTTTATCTGGCGGCGCGCGCGCTCGGCTCCGGCGAGGCGTCGGTCATCGTGCGCGACGACGCGCACGGCGGCCTGCGTTTTCTGGTCGCCATCGGCGAGGTCGCGGACAAACTCCTGCGCGTGCGGATTCCGCCCGGAAAAGGCGTCGCCGGTTTCGTCTTTGCGAGCGGGCAGCCGATGGTCGTCGCCGACGTGCACAACGAGAGCGCGTTCTACGCCGAGATTGACCGCATGACCGGCTACACGACGCAGACACTTCTGGCGACGCCTCTGCAAGTCAACGGCGTCACGGTCGGCGTCCTCGAATTCGTCAACCGTCTCGGCAACCCGCCGCACGAACCCTTCTCGCCCAACGAGATGGACTGGGCCGCGCGCTTCGCCGACGCCATCGCCACCCTTGTTGACGCGCACGAGAGCGCGGGACTCGTCGAGATGCTCTTTAAGCGGACGGTGCAGGCAGCCATCAAAGACGCGGGCAAAGCGAAGACGAAGGGCGCGCGGCGCGGCGTGCGCGATGCGGGCGTCGAAGCTAAGAGTTTGCAGCAATGGTTGAAGAAGGTGCGGGCGGCTCCCGAACATCAAGACCTCCTGTCGCTCGCCGTCACGTTGCGCGACATCGCCGGACGCGGGGAGAACGAGCGTCGGCTGTGCCGCGACATCCTCGACGGTCTCGCGCGCTGGACGGATGCGCGCGCACAGACGGGCGTGAGTTACTACTGACCGGAGCGGCGCTCCGCCGGGAACGAGTCTGTCGTCAGAGGAGAGGGACGCTATGGGGGAGTCCGGTTCGGCGTCGGGAGGAATGTTCGACGGAGACCTCTGGTCGAACATCACGCCGGAGAAAATCTGGGAGGGGCGCACGGGCCGGGGCGTGCGCGTCGCCATCGTTGACAGCGGCGTGGACGCGGAGCATCCCGCGCTCGCCGGTAAGATTCAGACCGCCGTCGAGGCCCACCGCGAACCGAACGGGCGTGTCGTCTTTCGTCCCGCCGGGAGCGGCGACGAGGCCGGACACGGCACGGCCTGCGCCGGAATCATCACCGCCATCGCGCCCGACGTGCTGCTCCACAGCATAAAGGTGCTCGGCCCGAACGCCTCCGGCTCGGGCGAGATGTTTCTCGCCGGACTCGACTACGCCATCCGGCAACGGATGCAGATCATCAATCTCTCGCTCGGCACGACGCGCCCCGAACTCTCGCTCCCGCTCCACGACCTGCTCGACCGCGCCTATCACGCGGGCGCAGTCGTCGTCGCCGCCGCCAACAACTTGCAGAAGCCGAGTTATCCGTCCGTCTTCTCATCGTCTCTCGTCTCGGTCAGCAAGCAGTTTTCGCTCGACCCCTTCGACTTCTCCTATCGCTACGGCGAAGTCATCGAACTGCTCGCGCCCGGCGTACAGGTGCGGACGACTTGGCCCGGCGGCGGCTATCGCCAACTCACCGGCAACAGCTTCGCCTGCCCGCACATCGTCGGCATCGTCGCCCTCATCGTCGAAGCCTATCCCGACCTGACGCCCTTTCAAATCAAAACCATCCTCTACGCCATCGCGCGCCGCAACGAACAGGAACGCACGCGATAAGGCTTCGCAGGTAAAAAGGCAAAAGGTAAAAGGCAAAAGTTAAGCAAGAACGCTCCTGTGCTTCCTCACTTTTGCCTTTTCACTTTTTACTTTTTCCTTCGCGCGCGTTTGCGCTTGTTTGGGCGCATCCGTAGAATGGTTGTCGAGCATTCAACGACCAAACCGCGAGCAGTTCAACCTTCACACGCCCGTGCCGCCCCGAACGACCGGCGGCGCGGCGATTGAATGGCAAAGGAGGTTTTGCGAATGAGTAACCCTTATGACCCGCGACACGACGCGCCGCCGACCGAGCCGATTGACGACTTGATGCTCCGCGATGAAGACGACCCGGAGACGGGCCACGGCTCCGAACGCTTCTCCTCTTCCGTCCGCGACATCGCTTCGCGCATCCCCGAATCGCTCTCGTCCATCGGCAGAGACATCAGCCGCACCATCGAGCGCGCCATCTCGGCGAAGGACGACTACGTCGTCGCCGTCAAGCTCTCGCACGAAGCCCAAGACAGCCTCGACCAACTGGTGCAGGCCGGAGTCTTTCGCACGCGCGCCGAAGCCGCCGCCTTTCTGATTGACGAGGGCATCCGCGCGCAAGGCCCGCTCTTCGAGCGCGTCAGCCAGAAGCTCTCCGAAATCGAACGCCTGCGCGCCGAACTGCGCGGGCTCATCAACCCGCCGACACAATAAAGATAAGGGATGAGGGCCGCAGGGTGAGGGATGAAGCAAGAATATATCTCTCGATTGAGTTAAGCATTTTCTTATTCATCCCTCATCCCTCCGCCCTCATCCCTTAAGGAGTTCGTCTTGTCTGCCACTTTCACATTGCCGCATATCTCGGTCGAGCAGTTGACGCTTGCGAACGGGCTGCGCGTGGTCTTGAGTGAAGACCACACGATTCCGGTCGTGTCGGTCGCGGTCTATTACGATGTCGGCTCGCGCAACGAGCGACCGGGCCGGACGGGCTTCGCGCATCTCTTCGAGCATATGATGTTTCAGGGTTCGGAGAACGTTCCGAAGGCGGCGCACTTCCAGTACGTCTTTCATTCCGGCGGCACTCTGAACGGCACGACTTCGAGCGAACGCACCAACTACTTCGAGACCCTGCCCGCTAATCAACTCCCGCTCGCGCTCTGGCTTGAGAGCGACCGCATGCGCTCGCTGAAGGTGACGCAGGAGAATCTCGACAATCAACGCGAAGCCGTCAAAGAGGAGAAGCGTCTCAACTACGACAACCGCCCGTACTCCGACGCCTTCCTGCGCTTGAACGAACTCATCTACGTCAATCCGGCCAACGCCCACTCGACCATCGGCTCGATGGCCGACCTCGATGCCGCCACCATCGAAGACATACGCGAGTTCTTCCGCATCTACTACGCACCCAACAACGCCGTGCTCGTCGTCGTCGGCGACTTCGACACGAACGAAGCGCGCGCGCTCGTCGAAAAGTATTTCTCGACCATCCCGCGACAGCCCGTGCCGCCTCCCGTTGATGTCACGGAACCGGCGGAAGTGGCCGCGCGGCGCGAGGTTTACTACGACCGCTTCGCGCAGTTGCCCGCGCTGATGATGGGCTGGAAAGCGCCCGCCCGCCGCGACGACGGATTCTACGCGCTCTCCCTCGCCAGCCTGCTCCTGCTCGACGGCGACAGTTCGCGCCTCTATCAACGTCTCGTCAAAGGCGACGAGTCGGTCGTGCTCATACAGGGCGGCATCGGCGAGCGTCGCGGCCCCTCGTCGCTCTACATCTTCGCCATCCCCAAACCCAACCATACGCAGAGCGCGATTCAGGCGACCATCCATGAGGAGATTCGTCGGCTCGCCGAAGAAGGCCCTTCGCCCGAGGAGATGGAGAAACTGCGTAACAACGTCGTCAACGATACGATACGCGGTCGGCAGTCCACGCTCTTTCGCGCGCAGCGTCTCGCCGAATATACCCTCTTCGACGGCGACCCGAATTTCATCAACACCGAGATCGAACGTTATCTCGAAGTGACGCCCGAAGCCCTGCGGCAGTCGGTCACGCGTTATCTTTTGACGGGCAGCTTCTCGGTCATCGAGATTATTCCCTCGGCAGCCGAAGGAGCGGAGACGACGGCAGCCGCGCCCGAAGGCGAACCGGAACAGGCGGGAGGGCCGCCGCCGCAAGTGCCGCCGCGCCCGCCCACGCAACCGCCCGCGCCGACCGATGCGCCGCCCACCCCCGTCACACAGGATGCGCCGCACCCCGAACGTCCGCAACAACCGTCGGACGCGCCGAAGGTGAAAGGATGACAGGATAGATGTCAGAGGTTGGATGTCGGATGTCAGTTCAAGACGAAAGCTGACATCTGACATCCGGCATCTAACCTCTGCTCTTTGTGAGGCTGATGGATAACCGAACCGAAGAGTTTCGACAGCAACCGCCCGCGCCGCTCGCGCCGCGACCGCTCAACCTGCCGACGCCGGAAGAGACGGCGCTTCAGAACGGGCTGCGCGTCGTCGTCGTCGAGGAGAATCGTCTGCCGCTCGTCAGTTTTCGGCTCGCGTTTCGCACGGGCGATGCCTTCGACCCGCCCGAGCTTTCGGGTTTGACCGACATCATGACCTCGATGCTGACCGAAGGCACGGAGACGCTGAACAGCCGCCAACTCGCCGACGAAGTGGCGCGTCTCGGCGCGACGCTGAGCGCCGGAGCAAGCTCCGACTACAGCACGGTCGCCGCCTCCGCGCTCGCGCCCTATAGCGAACGAGTGCTCGAACTCCTCGCCGATGTCGCGCTCAATCCGTCGTTTCCCTCGGACGAACTCGAACTGACCAAACAGAACGCGCAGCAGAACCTCATCGCACAACGCGGTCAGGCATCTTTTCTGGCGAGCGAGATGGTGGCGCGCGTCGTCTTCGGCGAGCATCCGTACGGCATCGTTTCGCCGACGCCGGAATCCATCGAGCGGATGTCGAGCGAGCGTCTGGCCGATTTTCACCGGAAGATGTTCGTGCCGAACAACGCGGTTCTCTTCGTCGTCGGCGACGTGCGGCGCGAGCCTCTGCTAACGCAGGTCGAGCGTCTCTTCGGAGGCTGGCAAGTGGGCGAAATCGCCGCGGCGAACTTCCCCGCGCCGCCCGTCCGCTCGTCGCGCACGCTCTACATGGTTGACCGCCCCGACTCCGCACAGTCAAACATCGTCATCGCCAACACCGCCATCACGCGCACGCATCCCGACTATTTCCCTCTGCTCGTGATGCATACCGTGCTCGGCGCGACCGCTTCCTCGCGCCTCTTCATGAACCTGCGCGAAGAGAAGGGCTACACCTACGGCGCGTATTCGAGCCTCGACGCGCGGCGCACCGCCGGAACTTTCCGCGCGACCGCCGAAGTCCGCACGCAGGTGACGGGCGCGTCGCTCAAAGAGTTCTTCTACGAACTCGAACACATCCGCGCCGAGAACGTCTCGGAGAAGGAGTTGCAGGACGCGAAGTCGTACCTGACCGGCGTCTTCCCGATTCGCTTGGAGACGCAGGAAGGAATCATTGACCAACTCGTGCAGATCAAGATGCACGGCCTCCCCGAAGACTACCTGCACACCTACCGCGAGCGCGTCGGCGCAGTCACCGTCGAGGAAGTCCGGCGCGTCGCCAATGAACATATCCGGCCCGACCGCGCCGCCATCGTCGTCGTCGGCGATGCCGCGTCGCTCGCCGAACAGGTCGCGCCCTATGCCGCCGAGATCGAAGTCTACGACAGCACGGGCCAACGCAAAGAGACGGGCGCGGGTAGTAGCAACAGCAGCGGCGGCACGACAGCACCCGCAGCACAGACACCAGAGACGGAAGGGACAACAGAGATGGACGGCACATGGCAACTCGAAGTGGCAACGCCTTTCGGCAAGCAACCCGCGACGCTCACCTTCGCACGCGACAACGGCACGCTCACCGGACACATGGAATCCAGACTAGGCAACGTGCCCTTGAGCGACATCAAGAGCGGCGACCGCGACTTCGCCGCTAAAGTCTCGCTCGAAATGCAGGGCCGCAAGTTTGACGCCGACATCAACGGCAGCGTCGAGGGCGATCAACTCAAAGGCACGATCAAGGTCGGCATCCCCATTGCGCCCACCATCCACTTCACAGGCACGCGCGCGTAATAAAGCGCAGCGCAAAAGATAAAAGGCGAGTGTGAAGCAGCCGGTTTTTCGCTTCACTCTCGCCTTTTATCTTTTCACTTCCGCCCTTTGCGGCGTCATCCCGCTTCTGCAAAATCTGGACGCCGACCGCCGCATCGTCAGCGATGGCCGCTCCTTGAGACAAAAAAAGCCGCCCGGTGCGTGGTCTCGACACCGGGCGGAAATCACAGGAGAACCATCCTATTCTCAGCCGCTTCGCTTGAGCAGCTTGAGAATTTCGCTATGCTAATTCTTACAGATGCGCGACGCGTGGGCCGCGTTGCTCTCAAATTTTCGCGCACGGAAATCTAAAAATTCGCATGCGGAAATCTAATAAATTGGACGGCGCGCGGCTTGAGCACACGAGACGCCAACTTTAAGTCGCCGCCGCCGCGTATGCGCCCGTAGTTTGAAACAAAACGTGCGCGTTCACGTAACATGGGGGTGCAGAGAAATTGCGCGGTCTCTCCTCCGGCGTGATGTGCGCGCGAGCGTGCGTCTCCCGCCGAACGGGCGAGGACGCTCTGGCGTCGGGGCCGTAAGACTCGAAGAGTCGCGACCGTCGCCGCAAAAGTTTCTCGCGCACGAAGATTTCCCCTCTTAACAAGATATCAAACAGCACAGTCGCCCGCCGCTTCTCCTGCGTCCCGGCGGCGGCGCGCGCCGGAGGCCGACAGTCGGCTTCCGGTTTCGTCACCACATCGTCTGGAGGTTCTATGAGAATTCAGTTTCGCCAAATGGCGTGCGTCGTGCTTTGCGCCGCGCTGGCGTTGTCGGCGTCGCTCGCAAGGGCGCAAGCGGCAGAGACTTTCAACGTCCCCGTCACCTATTACAAACTCCCGAACGGCCTCAAGGTCGTGCTCTCGCAGGACACGAGCGCGCCGACCGTCGCCGTCGCCGTCTATTACAACATCGGCTTTCGCATCGAGCCGAAAGACCGCACCGGCTTCGCGCATCTCTTCGAGCATATGATGTTTCAAGGCTCGCAGAATCTCGGCAAGATGGAGTTTATCAAACTCGTCCAGCAGAACGGCGGCATCCTGAACGGCTCGACCCGCTTCGATTTCACAAACTACTTCGAGATCATGCCAGCCAACAAATTGGAGACGGCTCTCTGGGCCGAAGCCGACCGGATGCGCGGCCTCAGTATCACGCAGGAGAATTTGACGAACCAGCAGGGCGTCGTCGGCAACGAGGTCAAGGTCAACGTCCTGAACACGCCCTACGGCGGTTTCCCTTGGCTCGATATGCCGCAGCACGCCAACACCAACTGGTACAACGCGCACAACTTCTACGGCGACCTCAAGGACATCGAAGCCGCCACCCTGAAGGACGTGCAGGACTTCTTCAACACCTTCTACGCGCCGAATAACGCCGCGCTCGTCGTCGTCGGCGATTTCGATATACCGCAGGCGCGCAAGATGGTTGACAAGTATTTCGCGCAGATTCCTTCCGTCAAACAACCGCCCGCGCCCGACCTCTCCGAGCCGCGACAGGAGAAGGAGAAGCGCGCCTCGAAGAAGGACGCGCTCGCCAAACGCCCCGCGCTCGCCTTCGCCTATCACATGCCCGAACGCAACACACCCGAATATTACGCGATGGGTTTGCTCGACCAGATTCTCGTGCAGGGCGAAGACAGCCTGCTCTATCAGGAGTTGGTGAAGAAGCGCGGGCTGACGGCGACCGTTCCGGGCGGCGTCAATTTCGGTCTCGGCCACATGTTCAACTACAACGGCCCGATGCTCTGGATGGGTTATCTCTTCCACGACACGAACCGGACGCCCGACGAGATCATGGCCGCCGTTGACAGCGTCATCGAAGGCGTACAGGCGAAGCCGGTTGACCGCGCGACGCTCGACCGCGCGCTCGTCAAGATACGCTCCGGTTTCTACGACGTGCTGACGCAACAGAGCGGCTTCGGTCGCGCCGACCTGCTCGCCTGCTTCGCCCTCTTTGACGACAACCCCGCGCGCATCAACACGCTCGAAACGGAGTTTCGCAAGGTGACGCCGGAAATGATTCAACGAACGGCACGCGAATACCTGCGCACGTCGAACCGCACCGTTCTCGCCGTCGAACCCGCGAGCGGTCGCTAAGAGCCGTTACGCTTTTGCACATGATGGAGACTGTTATGAACCGGAAGAAGCTTTCAATCGCCCTCTGCGTCGTCCTCTGCGGACTCTTCGGCGCGACGCCCGCGCTGCTCGCGCAACAGACGCCGCCCGCCAAACAGACCCCGCCCGAAGGCGGGCCGCCCCGCGCCTTCACGCTCCCGAAAAAAGAGACATTCACGCTGAAGAACGGGATGCGCGTCACGCTCGTCCCCTACGGCGTTGTGCCGAAGGTGACGGTCAGCGCGCGCGTCCGCGCCGGTAACTTGAACGAAAGCGCGGAGCAGGTCTGGCTCTCGGTTATCACCGGCAGCATGCTCAAGGAGGGCACGACCACGCGCACCGCCGAACAGATCGCACAGGAAGCCGCGCGGATGGGCACAGGCATCAACGTCGGCGTCGGCGCAGACCAGACGAGTTTGACCGGCGACGTGCTCGCCGAGTTCGGCCCGCAGTTGGTCGCGCTACTCGCCGACATCATGCAGCGCCCGACGCTGCCCGCGTCGGAGTTGGCGCGCATGAAGAACGACCGCCTGCGCCAACTGTCCATCGCCAGAACGCAGCCCGGTGCGCTCGCCAACGAGCGTTTCCGCCAACTGCTCTACCCGAATCATCCGTACGGGCGGATGTATCCGACCGAGGCGATGATCAACGCCTACACCATCGAAGACATACAGAAGTTCTACCGCGACAACTTCGGCGCGGCCCGTACGAATCTCTACGTCGCCGGACGCTTCGACGCCGCCGCGATGCGCAAGGCCATCACGCAAGCCTTCGAGGGTTGGGCGCGCGGCAGCGACCCCTTGACGTCCATCCCGAAGCCCGTCTCGACGCGCGGCTTCGGCTTCATTGACCGCCCCGGCGCGACGCAGTCCACCATCTATCTCGGGCTGCCCATCCTCAATCCGGCGAACCCCGATTACGTCGCGCTGCAAGTCACGGACGCGCTTCTCGGCGGCTCGTTCGCTTCGCGTATCACCTCCAACATCCGCGAGTCGAAGGGCTACACCTATTCGCCCTACAGTCAGGTTTCGACGCGCTACCGCGACGCCTACTGGGTGCAGATTGCCGACGTGACGACGAACGTCACCGGCCCGTCGCTCAAAGAGATTTTCTACGAGATCGAACGGCTGCAAAAGACGCCGCCGACCGCCGAAGAACTGCAAGGCATCAAGAATTATCTCGCCGGGGTCTTCGTCCTCCAGAACTCCTCGCGCGTCGGCGTCATCAACCAACTGGCCTTCGCAGACCTCCACGGCCTCGACGACAATTTCCTGAACTCCTACGTCCAGAAAATCTTCGCCGTCACGCCGCAGGACGTGCAGCGCATCGCGCGGACGCACATGGTCAACGACCGGATGACGCTCGTCGTCGTCGGCGACAAGAGCAAGATCGCCGAGCAACTCACGCCCTACGGCAAAGTGGAATAACGCGAAGCGCGCGCGGCGCGGCTAACGCCACATGTCCGACCGTGTAAAAAAAGACCGCCCGCGAGTCGCTTAAGGCTCGCGGGCGGTTTTCCGTCGCGGTGTCGCGTTCCAGTCTTCTTTGTTTCCCGTGTCGCGCCTTGCGGCTCAAGGCGCGGAGACGAGGAACACGTCCCACGCCCAACGCCCGAGACGCGCGCCCGACGCGTCCTCCACTTTCGCGCGATAACGGAAGCGGTTACCGTGCTCGTCCGTGCGTGTCGCTTCCTTGTAGTCGAGGCGCAGCGCGGCGACGCCGAGCGACGGGAGCGCGTGCAACTCGCCCGCCTCCGAAAGTCCGTTGTGATTCGCGTCCTGCCAGAGACGCAGGGAGGGAAAGATTGCGTCGCGGCTGTCAATCAGTCCGTCGGCGTTGCCGCCGCGCTGCCGTTTATCGAACTCGGCGAGCGCGAGAAAGCCGTGCGGGTTGGCCGAGGGGGGCTGTCGCGTGTAGTTGCCGAAGAGTTCCGCGCCCCTGTCAATAGTGCCGTTGCCGTCGCGGTCGAGCGCGAGCCACGCGTCGTCCGCGCCCGCCCGCGTCCAAGACCAACGCTGGCGCACGCCCTTGTTCCGCAAATCGAACTCGACGCCCCCGGCGTTGTCGGTCAACGCGAAACCGTCGCCGCGAACGTCAATGAGGACGGGCGTACCGTGACAGATGTTGTCGCACTCACAGACGCATTGGCTGTAGTTGTATGTTAAGCCGTAAACCTGTATGCAGTCGTTGGCGGCGGACGAATCGCATGTGGCGAGGGTGCTGCAACAGAAGCCCATGCCGTCGGGAAACTTGCCCGGCGGGCAGGGATTGCCGAACGGCTGCGGCGTGCAGTCGTCGTTGTCTTCAGGGCAAATCCATTCGTTGATACTCGCGTTGCAGACGCAATTCAGGCCCCGTCGCTCGCCCGTGCATTGCTGCTGCGGCGTCGGGGTTGGCGTCGGCGTCGCGGTAGGGGTTGGCGTTGGTGTCGGGTTGGCGGAGCACTCTCCGGCAATCTCTTTTTGGTATTGGCATGTAGATGAAGGATTTCCAACCTGAGATGGCGGACAGGCTTCATTTACGGTTTGCACTCGAATACATTCACCGGGACTAGCACACCCACCTGCCGGTGCGATGCTGACAAAACCGGTCTCATCGGGATCATCGCAGCAACTTGGCGTATCGAAATCACCTCACATGCAGTCGCTAGTGTTTTTGCAACCGCAAAAAGAAGATTGAACAGGAACTGCCAAAACCGAAGTCGAAGGTTCAGACGGTAGAGAAAATTTAACCCGCAAGAAACTTGCGGGCATTGAGGGGGAGAACGCTTTGAAGAACACACCGGGCGAGTCCGTTTCTCGAACTCTGGGTGCAGGCTGACATGCAGCCGGTTCCCTCTTTGGGCGTGGCACGTTTTGTGACTGCTTCCTGACTGAGTCGGTTCTGCCACCAGTCCCTCTTAGACCCGTTCCGTCCCCGAAGTTTATCCGTTGTAATTCAAACTCGACCCTCTTCGGGTCAGACCTGTTTTCCCTACGCCTCGCTTCCTCATACCCTCTCACCTTACCTTCGGGAATTTTCAGAGTAACAATCTCGCCCGGCAGAATCGGCACATCTTCGGGTTGGATTGGGGCGTCTAAATGTACCAATGCTGTTCTTCCGTAGTGTATCTGGATGCCTAATGGATACCCATTATCAAGTACTACATCCGGCATAAAGACGATTACGTACAGGTAGTAAATCGGCTTGCTGCCCGTGTTCTTGACCTCGATTTCCAACTCCCGCGCCCAGTTCTTATTATCCAACTTCTTGAACGACTGCTCGTTCCGCACCTTCACCTTTATCGGCACGTGCTCCGGTATCGTGTTCTTAAACTCCCGTTCTTGTGCGGCTGTATTCTCCTGCGGCGATTGCGCCGCAGTTGACACAATACCGAACGCGCAGGAGATGAGTAGTGAAGTTAGGAGGACGGGGCGGGTAATGTTTCGAGGCGGGATACGAGATGATGTGCGTTGAGGATTCATATCGTCACTTGAGGAAATCTTGCTCGCGAAAGATTCGCGGGCGTTGAAAAGTATAGCTTTTTCGGGGGTCGGGCGGAAGAGTCAGCAGCGCGGGGAGGCTACCGCGCGTACTGCAAGACCATGCCGTCGCCGCCGACGGCCCAGCCGTTCTTCTTGTCCATAAAGAGCGCGTAGAGGTTCTGCTTGGTGCGGCTCTCCTGCCGCAGCCACGTCAGCCCGCCGTCGTCCGAGCGCAGGATGACGCCGCCGCGCCCGACTATCCAACCCTCGTCCTCGCTGATGAACTGCACGCTCAACAGCGTCGCACGCAGAGGCGCGTTGACCGCCGCCCACGTCGCGCCGCCGTCGGTCGTGCGCAGGATAGTCCCGCGCTCGCCGACCGCCCAACCGTTGCGCTCGCTGCGAAAGTCCACGTGATAGAGCGTCGCGCCGGTCTGTGTATCACGCCGCGCCCACGTCGCGCCGCCGTCGCGCGTCTCCAACATCACGCCCGACGCGCCGACGATCCACCCGCGCTTCTCGCTGGCGAAGTCCAGATGAATCAGTTCCTCGCGCGTCGGCACGGCTTGCCGGATCCAAGACGCGCCGCCGTCCTCCGTCCGCAACACGAGACTATCCACGACCCTATCGCGGCGGCTCACCGAGCCGACTATCAGCCCGCGCCGCTTGCTCGTGAACCGCACGCTGTACAACTCCGGCAACGCGCCGCCAAAGCCTTCCGGCAGAAACTTGCTCGACTCGCGCCAAGACTTGCCGCCGTCGCCCGTGACGAAAATCCGGTTAGCGGCGAGCACGTAGCCGTCCTCTTTGTCGCGGAAGTAGAGGTCGTTGATGCTGTGGTCGGTGAAGCCGGTCTGCTGCGTCCAGTTGCGCCCGCCGTCGTCCGTGTGAAGAATCAGGCCGCCGTCGCCGCCCGCCCAACCGCGCTTCGAGTCAACAAAATAGACCGCGTTCAAGTCCCTGCCCGCCAGCCCGCGCCGCTCTGCCGCCCAACCGCTCGCGCGCGCGTCCAACGGAAGCGTCTGCGCCGCCGCCATCCAGCCGCATGCCGACGCGCTCAAAGCCAGCAGCAGAACCGGCAACACCCGACGCGCACGCCGACGCCCCGACGCCCGCCCTCGCACCACACTCGACGCTCTCATTCGCTTTCCCGTCTCCGTCCCAATTTAATTTGATTCACACATCGCTCGCGCCCTCTTGACCCCGCCTTGTCAGGCTCGTTCATCTCTCCGAGACGACTAATTTCGCACGCCACTTGTACACGAATTTCCGCCCGCGAGACAAGAAGCGACGGCGCGGCATGGAAACCGGGAGACGCATCGAGACGACGAACGCGCGTCTGCTGCCCGGAGTATCTGATGACGCCGCGACGCGGAGGACTTCAGGACGCGCCGGAAGCGGGAGACACGGGAGACGAAAAAGACGCGGCGACAAGTGGCTCATGCACTTGTCGCCGCGTCCGTCGCAACTTTCGGGTCTCTCGCTTGGCGCGCATCCCGGCATCATTTCGACGCCGCGTTGACGCGATAGACGCGACCGCCCGAGACGACGACGACGCGTTCGCCGAGCGCGAAGTATTGCGCGAGTTTGGGTTGACGTTTGAGGAGCGCGAAATATTCGTCGCTGCCGAAGACGAGCGCCGTCTCCGGCCTCCGCGCGTCGGGTTTAAACTCGGCGTCAGTCCAGACGCCCTCGCGCAGGTAGAAGGTCTTATCTCCGACCTTACGCACGGCGTCGGACTTCTCCGTCTCCTCGACGCGCACGACATCCTGCTGCGCGCGCTGCGTCTTGCTCTGCCGTACCGCCGACGCGCCCGTCGCATCCCGCGCCACGCGCGGCGACGGCGCAACCGTCACCGTCTCCGCCATCCCGCCGCTGCTCGCCGCCGGAGGCGAAGCGGGACTGTTTTGCACCGTCCCCGCCCTGCGACGGTTCAGGGGAAGCGTCGTGACGCGCATCTCGTTGACCGCGTTGCTGTCCGACTCAAGCGCGAGATAGGAGGTGTAGGGCGTGACGATGCCGTAGCGCGTGCCGAGGTCAACGATCTCCTCGCGCAGTTCTTTCTGCTCGCCGTTGTTGCGCACCTGTTCCATCAGCCAGCCGACGCGCCGCGTCGCCCACAGTCGCGGCAGAAAATCGTTGTCGTCTTCGTTGAGCGGGAAACGCAAATTTTCGTAGGCGAAATTCCGCGTCTGGTTTCCGGTGCGTCCGGCGAGGCGCAACTGCACGCCCTGCAAATCGCCAGCGTTGCGATAGCGACCGATGAGCGCGAGTTGCGTGCCGCGAAAGATGTCCGGCAGGTTGCGCGGGTAGACCAGATCAGTCTCGACGCCGCCCATCTCCAACTGCAAATCGGTCAAGACCGGATAGTTGACCTTCGTGAAGAAACTCGAAACCTTGATCTCGATGTCCTCCTGCGGCTCGACGTAATCGGCGACGCCGCCGTTTTCCGCCGCGAGTTTGTCCAGTAGCGCGGTGTTCACGTCGTAGCCGACGCCGAAGGTGAAGAGGCGCGTGCCCGCCTTGCGCGCCTGTCGCGCGTTCTCGACGATGCGCCCGATGTTCGTCTCGCCGACGGTCGGCAGCCCGTCCGTCATAAAGACGAGCATGCGCGGGCGGTCGCTTTCGTCGAACTGCTTGAAGGCGGCGAGCAGGGCTTCGTTGATGTTCGTGCCGCCGATGGGCTTGAACGTCTGCACGAACTCGACGCCGCGCGCGCGGCCCGCATCGTCGGCGGCGATCAGCCCGTTCGTCATCAGATGCTCTTCGCCGGAGAACGAGATGACGTTGAAACGGTCGGCGGGCCGCAGGGTTCTGACGCCGAAGAGAAGCGCGGCGCGCGCCTTCTCCATCTTCCCCGCTTCCGCCATCGAGCCCGACGTGTCGAGCACGAAAACGATGTCTTTGCCGACGTATTCGCTCTCGGTGAAGTTGTCTTTCGGCGAGAGCATCAGCAGAAAGAAGCCCTGCTTGCCCGGTTCGCGGTGCGTCAGGAGCGTGAGGCCGAAATCTTCTTTCGAGAGCGTGTAGAAGAGTTGGAAGTCCTGAGGGTCGCGTCCCGCCTGCGACTCGAAGGAGACGCGCGCGCGACGCTCGCCGCTGCGCGTCACTTCAATCGCGTGGCTCGGCGAATAGATGTTGCGCAAGGGGTCGCGCCCTTCTATCTCGACGCGCGAGGAGACCGTGCCGATCTGCGCGAGATTGCGTCCCGTCCCTAACGGGTAACGATAAGAGACGGTCGCCGTCTCCGCCTTGAGCACCTGCGTGTAGGTCAATTCGAGCTTCTTGTCCGAGTGCGGGGGGATGGGAAAGATGCTCGCCTGAAACAGATCCTTTCCGGCATATTCGAGCAGGCCGGGGTCGCGCTGGCGACGCACGATCTCGTCGTAGATGCGCCGCGCCTCCTCACGCGAGCGGACTTCGCCGACGAGCCTTTTGTCGCCGTCCCAGATGGCAAACTCCGAGATGGAAGCCGTTTCGGGTATCGGAAAAAAGTATGTGCCTTCGAGTGTGGCGTCGGTGTCGTTGCGGAAGATTTGTTCGACGTGTGTGGTCGCCACCTGTCCCGACAGCTTCGCGTCAATCTTGATGGACTTGACGGGCAGGGCGCGCGGCAACTGCACGGGGCGCGGGAGCGGGATGGGGCAGCGTCCGCAGGGGCGCGGCACGATCACGCCCTGTGCGCGCGCCGCCTGAAACGACGCGCCCGCCAGCATCAACACAACGCCTACGACGTATAACAAAACTCTTCCGGCTCGCATATCTTTCTCCTTCGCGATTCCAATGTGAGAGCACAGGCGGACAGACGAAGATTCGAGGCCGCGCGTCTCCAACCTCTCCTAGAACGCGCCCGCGTCGCTTTCTTGCGCCCGGATTACCGGGCGTCTCTCAAGTTTGCGTGTCGGGCCTTTGGTCTGTTCGCCGAAGCCGGGGCGTTGGAACAAACGGCGCGCGGATGGTGTCTATCCATACGTCGGATGCGTCTTCGGATGGGATTGGATGCCACGCCGGAGAAGTTTGGAAAGGAGCGGGATGGAAGCTCAGGCCAAGTTAAACATCAAGCGCGCGTGGGTGATCTTCTATGCTTCCGCTTTCCTCTGCTATCGCTTGGGGCAAACGGGGATGTGGTCTGAGTCGGTCGTGCTCGGGCCTTACTGGTTGCTCGAACCGCTGATGTTCTTCGCGTCGTTTCCCGCCAGCGTCTTCTATGCGCTTGGTGCACGCGCGTTTCTGTGTACCGAATGTTACGGTCTGCACGGTCTGGAAAGAGAGCCATGGTTCTGGGCGGGGATGCTCATCGCCGGTTATCTCCAATGGTTCAAACTCGTCCCGCTCTTTTTCGCCCGACCGAAGCTCACCGCGCTCGATCTCTCTGCCGAGACGACACGACAGCAACAACAACCCGACGTTGCCGCGACCCCTGCACACCCTCACACCGCTTCCGCCTCGCACACCCCGCAACTCTCCCCACCTACCGACACACGCCCGCCAATCTTTTCCCACTTCGACGACAGGGGTCAGACACCGCTCGGCAGATGTCTCTTGAATTATTCACAGGATTAGACGCCCGAAAGGCGAAGGGTTGAAAGGCGAAAGGTTAAAGGGCGAAAAGGTTAAAGCAAAATGCTTTCCTTTTCCCTTTTAACCTTTCCCCTTTCAACCCTCTCCTTATCTCTCTTCACTTGCGACGCCACGCCGAGAGCGGCCCGCCCGTGCCGCCGCGACGCTCGGCGACGATCTCGGCGAGAATCGAGAGCGCGACCTCCTGCGGCGACACCGCGCCGACATCGAGTCCGACGGGCGCGCGCACTTCCCTGAGCAAAGCTTCGTCCACGCCGCTCTCGCGCAGGCGTTCGAGTACGATGTTGGTGCGACGGCGGCTGCCAATCATCCCGACATAATCGGGACGCGCCGCGAGCACGGCGCGCAGGCATTCTTCGTCCTCGTTGTGCCCGCGCGTCACGACCGCGACCGAAACGCCGCGACCGCGACCGACGGCGGCGCGCACCGGCTCAGTCCAATCGTCGGCGGAGACGAGTTCGATATCCGCTTCGGGAAAGAGCGCGCGCCTGACGAAATCCGCGCGGTCGTCAATCAGCGTGACGCGATAACCGACGGCGTGCGCCAGACGCGCGAGCGACGCGCCGACGTGGCCCGCTCCGCACACGACGACATGCGCCTCCGGCTCGATGCGTTCATACAGCACGCGCGTCTCCCGCCAGCCCGCGAGCGTCTCCTCGTCAGCGGTTGTTATGCCGCTCGCCGCAATCTCCGCGAAAGAGTAGGTGCGCGCCTCGGCGCGTGACTTGAGGAACAGGAGAGCATGCCGGGATAGTCTCTCGTCGAAGGCCGCGTCGCCCGTGCCGCCCGCGAGCCTCGCGCCCGTCTCTCCGACCAGCATCTTCGCGCCGACGCTTGCAGCGCGCGCTTCCACCAACGTCACAAGAGCGGCGACCGCGCCTTCTTCGAGGACGCGCGCCACCGCTCCGGTGATGCTCTCCGGGTTGTTCGTCTGCTCGCCTTCCGCTTTCATGCTTTACGGAGTGCGCTTATGTGGGAGGGTCTTCGGCGTCGGACGGCCCGCGCGAAAGATGCCTGCCGCCGCGCGCCTGACGAGCCACAGCGGGCCGACAATCAGATAGACCGGATTGCGAAAGAAGGCCGGTTGATTGCCCTCAATCGCGTGCCCGACGAATTGCAGAATCCAACCGACGACGAACATCACGAGCGCCCAACGCCAGTTCCAGAAGAACAGCGGCAGCGAGACGACGATCAACGGAATCCCCACGTTATGCGTCAGACGGTTCAGAGGGTGCTGGTGCTTCGCCTTGTAGTTCTCCATGAAAGATGCGGGCATACAAACCTCCATGCTCGTAAATCGTGAATCGTCAATCGTGAATAGATGAAAGCAGTTTTTTTCTATTGACGATTCACGATTCACGATTTACTAATCCAACGATTTACGGTCTTCACGTTTCCAGACATCAATAAAGATTTCCATCGTGCCGCCGCAGACCATGCCTTCTTCGCTGGCTTCGTCGGCTGTGAGGCTGAACTTGTGAAGCGCGGGCGTGCCCGTGCGCATCGCGGCGCGCGCCTCGGCCCAGACCTCGGCCTCGATGCAGCCGCCGCCGACCGTCCCCGCCACTTCCCCGTTCTCGAAAAACAGCATCTTCGCGCCGCGACGCTGCGGCGTCGAACCGCGCGTGTGCGCCACCGTCGCGGAGACGACGCGCTCGCCGCGCGCGTGTGCCGCCGCGATGAGACGATAAAGTTCAGCCTGCGAAATCGTGCCCATGTTTGAAGGTCGCGCGTTCGTCAGCGCGGAATGTTTTCCGGCTGCTCGGTCGTTGTCTGCGTGGCGGGCCGCGCGGTCGTGGTGCGGGTGGTGCGCGCCGCTCCCGCTTCGGCCTCGCGCTGCTCGTTCTCTTCCATCCGTCGGCGCAGTCGTTCGACCTCCAAATCCGCGCTGGCGACCGCCGCTTCGAGTCGTGTGCGGCTCGTGTTCAGGAGTTCCATCTGCTGCTGCACGCGCCGCTTTTCGTTCTCGATCTGGCGGCGAATCTCTTCGCGCAGGGTCGAGGGATTCATCGTGCCGGTCAGGGCGGCGCGGCGTTCGATGCTCTCGGGCCGCAGGTCGAACTCCAGTTGCTCGGCGCGCGCTTCAAACTCGATGAGCTTCTCCATCACCTCGCGCAACTGCGCGCGAAAACCTTCGGCGCGTTGTTCGGCGCGCGAGAGGCGTTCCAAGTCAACGAGCGTGCGCTGCCCGTCGGACATCGAACGCTGCTGATCGCGCATCTCGCTCATGCTCTCGGTGAGCGTCCTGACCTGTGTGGCTAAAATGTTGACCGTCCGGCGCAGGCTCGCGTCGTCCGTCTCCGCGTCGTCGGTGCGGCGCGAAGCGCGCGTCGCACGTCGCGCCGGACGCGGCGTCTCTTCGGCGTCGCGCTGGTCTTCCGCGCTGCTGATCACCTCGGCGTCGGTGGACTGCTGCGCCCGCGTCTGCGATGAGGCGGGAGCGGGCGAAGGGAGCGGGACGGCGGGCTGCGGTCGCGCCGGATTCGTGACGCGACGCGAAGGACGCGGGCGCGTCTGCTGCGCGGGCGCACCCGTCGAACACAGGGAGACGAACAGCAACGCGGGCAACGCCAGCGACATCAAGCGACCTAATCTCGTCCGCATCGGCAACCTCCTCAAAAAACAGACAGCGTTCGGCAGTTCAGCAACCGACGGAAGTTAAAGATTGAAACATTCAATCACTCGAAGATTGAGGCATCCAACGACACTTTGTCTATCCTTCGGGCGCGGGCGACAAAGGAGACTGAAAAACCTTACACGCCGCTTCCCCCGTTTCGTTCCATCCTTGAACTCGCCCTACCGAAACTCAACCGGGCTGAATCTTGAAACTGATGTCCATCGCGCGCGCCGAGTGCGTCAGCGCGCCGACGCTGATGAGGTCAGCGCCCGCTTCCGCGTAGGCGCGCACGTTCTCCAACGTGATGCCGCCGGACGACTCGATGAGCACGTCGGGCTTGAGTTCGCGGGCCGCCGCGACGAAGCGGGTTGTCTCTTCCGGCGAGAGATTGTCGAGCAGCAGGATGTCTGCGCCGCTCTTGATGGCTTCGCGCAGGTCGTCCTCCTTAGATACTTCGACCTCGATCCGGTGCAAGTGTCCGACCGCCTTGCGCGCGCGCTCGACCGCCGTCGCCACGCCGCCCGCGAGCGCGATGTGATTGTCTTTAATCAACACGCCGTCGTCCAAACCGAAACGATGATTGCGCCCTCCGCCCGCCACCACCGCGTACTTCTCCAACATCCGCAGGCCCGGCGCGGTCTTGCGCGTGTCAACAATCTGCGCCTGTGTGCCCTCGACGGCGCGGACGAAACTGCGCGTCATCGTGGCGATGCCCGAGAGACGCTGCATCAGATTCAAAGCGACGCGCTCGCCGCCCAAGAGCACGTCGGCGAAACCGCTCGTGCGCGCGATGACCTTTCCGGCTTCGACCTCTTCGCCGTCCGAGACGAAGGCTTCGAGTTGCTGTTGCGCGTCGAGCGTGGAGAAGACCGCCTCCGCCGCTTCCAGCCCGGCGACGACCATCTGTTCTTTCGCGAGGAAGCGACCGCGCGCGCGTT